>JBARKF010000019.1:0-45852 GCA_049800655.1 Candidatus Cybelea sp. | reverse complement strand
GGCCGCCGCGCTCGGCATGGCGCTAGCGCGCGATCTCGCCGGCGGCGACGAGCGGGTCGCAGCCGTCCTCGGCGACGGCGCACTTACCGGCGGTCTCGCGTACGAAGCGCTTAACAACGCGGGCGGTCTGAAGAGCCAGTTCTTGGTGATTCTTAACGATAACGAGATGTCGATCGCTCCCAACGTCGGCTCGATCGCGTCGTACCTTTCGGTGCTGCGCAGCAAACCGTTCGCGAACTTCGTGCGGCGCACCGGAAAAGAAGTGCTCAAGCGCATCCCGCTTGGAGGCGCGGCAAAAAGGGCGATCGAGGGCGCCGAGATCGGCGCGATGCACTTTATCGTCCCCTCTGAGAAAACCGCCGTGATCTTCGAGGAGCTGGGCTTCCGTTACATCGGCCCGATCGACGGCCATAACTACGACGTGCTCGTCGACGCGCTGCGAACCGCCAAGGACATCGAACGTCCGGTGCTTCTTCACATTCGAACGGTGAAGGGGAAGGGCTACGAGCCGGCCGAGCGCGACTCGCGCACCTTTCACGGTATCGGCGCCAACGCGTTTGAGCCCAGCAATGGTGCCAAGAAGAGCACTCCCGGCGGCCGGCCAAAGTTCCAGGATGTCTTCGGCGACGCGATGATCGCGCTTGCCGAAAAGGATCCGCGCGTCGTCGGCATTACGGCGGCCATGCCCGACGGCACCGGGCTCGCGAAGTTCGGGAAGCGTTTTCCCGAGCGATACTTCGACGTCGGCATTGCCGAGGCGCACGCGGTCTGCTTTGCCGCCGGTTTGGCAACCAGCGGGTTACGGCCCGTCTGCGCGATCTATTCCACGTTCCTCCAGCGGGCGTACGACCAAATCGTCCACGACGTGGTGGTGCAGAACCTGCCCGTCGTCTTCTGCATGGATCGCGCCGGATTCGTCGGCGACGATGGTCCGACGCACATGGGGCTCTACGATATCGCCTACCTGCGGACGCTGCCAAACTTTACGCTAATGGCGCCGCGGAACGAGGCCGAGCTGCTGCCGATGATGGAGCACGCGCTGTCGCTCAGCTCCCCGGCCGGAATTCGCTACCCGCGTGGCTCGACCAGCGGAAGACACGACGAGCCGGTCGCCCCGGTCGTTCACGGCAAAGCCGAGGTGCTGCGGCGCGGTAGCGGGGTGGCGGTCGTCGCCTACGGTACCACTGTCGACATCGCTCTCGACGCCCACGATAGGGTCGGGGGCATTACAGTCGTCAATGCGCGCTTTGCCAAGCCGCTCGACGAAGCGCTGATGCTCGACCTGCAACGCGAGCATTCGTACGTGATAACGCTTGAAGAACATTCGTTGGCGGGCGGCTTCGGCTCGGCCGTTGCCGAGTTCGTCGCCGATCGCGGTCTGAAGCTCCGGGTCGAACGCGTCGGCGTCCCGAGCGTCCTGGTGCAGCACGACTCGCAGGATAAGCAGCGGGGCCTCTTCGGCCTCAACGCCGACGCCCTCGTGGCCCGCATCGAGGCTCTATCGAGCGACGCTATCCCCCTGCCATCCTGACCCTTGTCATCCTGACCCTTCGACTCGGCTGCGCCTCGCTCAGGGCTGCGCTTCGCGCAGGCGAGAAGGAAATGTCATCTGAGTCCTTCGACTCCGCTTCGACAAGCTTAGTGTCGCTCAGGATGAACTCCGCGCCGAAGGGCGCGTAGTCAGGACGAAGGGCGAAGGACTTGCTTGCTTTTGACCGGCGACTTTAGTCGTCGAGATCGCAAACGCCAAGCAGGTTTCCTTGACGCTTGTGCCGACGGGTGCTAAACTCGTGGCCTATGCCCCGGGGCGCATGAAAGCCGCCGCAAAGAGAAGGGCGAGACACCTCCCATTACGGAGCCCGTGTTTCGTCTTTTTGGTGTGCCCAAAAAGGGCTAAATCCAAGCGCAATTATTAATCAAAGATTAATCCGCAGAGAAAGAGAGTAATGGCGAAGACGACAGCTCCGAAGTCCACACCGAAGAGTTCCACGGAGTCTGTCCCGAGCTTGCCGAGGGCAACGAAAGCTAGGTCGAAACGAGCGGCATCACCGCTGAAAGCCGACGGGAACGGCTCCTCGACCATAATGCCCTCGACCTTTCCGATGCCGACGGGAGCCTTTACCGTCGAGCAGCGTCCCGAGCCCGGGCCTAAGCGCGAGCGCTACACGTTCGCGAAGATTCCACACGTCCTCGAGGTGCCCAACCTCATCGAGCTTCAAAAGGCTAGCTTCGATTGGTTCAAGACCGAGGGTCTTGCGGAAGCCTTTGCTTCGATCTCGCCGATCAAAGATTTCACGGGCAACCTGATCCTGGAGTTCGGCGAGCACTCGCTGGGCGAGCCGAAGTACTCGATCGAAGAGTGCCGGGAGCGGGACATGACCTACAGCGCGCCACTGCGCGTACGAGTCCGGCTAATCACGGCGGAATCGGGCGAAATCAAGGGTATCCCCGACCAGGAAATTTTCATGGGCGACTTTCCGCTCATGACCGACAAGGGCACCTTCATGATCAACGGTGCCGAGCGTGTGATCGTCAGCCAGCTCGTTCGCTCGCCTGGCGTCTACTACAGCCAGGACGTCGATACGAACGCCCGTCCGACGTTCAATGCCACGATCATCCCGAACCGAGGGGCCTGGATCGAGTTCGAAACCGACAACGGCACGAAGAACGATGAGACCGAAGGGACGATCGGCGTTCGGATCGACAAGAACCGAAAAATCTACGTCTCCACTTTCGTTCGTGCGCTTTCGCGCCCGGATCTCGGGCTCAACTGGGAGACCGATGAGGCGATCCTGCAGCTCTTCGACGAGAGCCCGCTGATTCGGAACTCGATCGAGAAAGACAAAGACATCAAGACGCGCGAGGACGCGCTCAAGGAGATTTACAAGAAACTGCGTCCAGGCGAGCCCGAGAACGCGGAGAACGCCGAGAAGCTGCTCGAGTCGCTGTTCTTCGACGAAAAGCGTTACGATCTCGCCGGAGTCGGCCGCTACAAGCTCAACGGTAAGTTCCACTATCGCATCGAGAATCGCGACGTCGACGACCGGGTCGAGCGTCCCTACGTCGTCATCGACGAGTACGCCGACGCCGGACTCGAAATGCCGGAGATGTCGGCCAAGTGTTTGACGCGCGCCGACATGGTCGCGGTCATTCGCCGTTTGATCAAAGTCGCGACCGGCATCGTGCCGAAGGACGACATCGATCATCTGGGCAACCGCCGCGTTCGTTCGGTCGGGGAACTTTTGCAGAATCAGTTCCGCGTTGGACTCTTGCGGCTCGAGCGCGTCGTCCGCGAGCGCATGACGGTGCAAGACATTGAAACGGTGACGCCGCAAGCGCTCATCAACATTCGACCGGTCGTCGCGGCGATCAAAGAGTTCTTTGGCTCCTCGCAGCTCTCGCAGTTCATGGACCAAACCAACTCGCTCGCCGAGCTGACGCACAAGCGCAGGCTCTCGGCGCTCGGCCCTGGCGGTCTTTCGCGCGAGCGGGCTGGCTTCGAAGTCCGCGACGTTCACCATTCGCATTATGGCCGCATCTGCCCGATCGAAACGCCGGAAGGTCCGAACATCGGCTTGATCGGTTCGCTCGCGACCTACGCCCGCGTGAACAAGTTCGGCTTCATCGAAACGCCATATCGCGTCGTGCGTGACGGCACGGTTACCGATGAGATCGTCTATCTGACCGCCGATCGCGAGGACGAGTACATCATCGCTCAAGCGAACACGCCGGTCGATCCGGATTCGGGGCGCATCACCTCCGAATCGGTGGTCTCACGCTACGCCGAGGAGTACATCGAAGAACCGGCCGCCCGCGTGCAGTTGATGGACGTCTCGCCCAAGCAGATCGTCTCGGTCGCCACGGCGCTTATCCCGTTCCTAGAGCACGACGATGCAAACCGCGCACTGATGGGCGCGAATATGCAGCGTCAGGCCGTTCCGCTGCTTCAGCCGTCTGCGCCGATCGTCGGCACCGGCATGGAGTATCGCGCCGCCAAGGATTCGGGGAGTCTCGTCGTCGCCAGCCACGCCGGCACGGTAACGGCGGTCGATGCGAAAGGCGTCACGGTCCGCGACGGTGAGGGGGTCGAGAAGACCTACGAGTTGCTCAAGTTCGTGCGCAGCAACGCTGGGACGTGCATCAACCAGCGCCCGATCGTCGCCGTCGGCGACGAGGTGGTTGCCGGTCAAGTGCTCGTTGACGGACCGTCCTCCGATCAGGGTGAGCTGGCTTTGGGCCAAAACGTTCTGGTCGCGTTCATGCCGTGGGAAGGCTACAACTACGAGGACGCCATTCTCATCAGCGAACGCATGGTGAAAGAAGATCGCTTCACCTCGATTCACATCGAAGAGTACGAGTGCGAGGCACGCGACACCAAGCTCGGCCCGGAAGAGATTACCCGCGACATCCCCAACGTCGGCGAAGACGCGCTCAAGGACCTCGACGAGCGCGGCATCATCCGCATCGGTGCGGAAGTTCGCCCCGAAGACATCCTCGTCGGCAAGGTCACACCCAAGGGTGAGACCGAGCTGACCGCTGAGGAGCGGTTGCTCCGCGCGATCTTCGGCGAGAAGTCGCGCGAAGTACGCGACACGAGCCTGAAAGTTCCGCACGGTGAGAAGGGCAAGATCATTGACGTCAAGGTCTTCTCGCGCGAGAACGGTGACGAGCTCTCGCCGGGCGTCAACCATTTGGTTCGCGTCTACGTCGCGCAGAAGCGCAAGATTCTGCAAGGCGATAAGATGGCGGGACGCCACGGGAACAAAGGCGTGATCGCCAAGGTGCTGCCTGAAGAGGACATGCCCTATATGGAGGATGGATCGCCGGTCGACATCGTGCTCAACCCGCTCGGCGTGCCATCGCGCATGAATCTCGGTCAGATCATGGAGACGCACCTCGGCTGGGCGGCGCGCATGCTTGGCCTGAACGTTGCAACGCCGGTCTTTGACGGCGCGCATGCCGAGGACATCGCCGAGTGGCTGCAAGATGCCGGTCTGCCGGCCGACGGCAAGACATGGCTTCGCGACGGCCGCAGCGGCGAGCGCTTCTCACGCCCAATCACCGTCGGGATGATCTACATGCTCAAGCTGGCGCACCTTGTCGACGACAAGATTCACGCCCGCTCGACGGGTCCGTACTCGATGATCACGCAGCAGCCGCTGGGTGGCAAGGCGCAGTTCGGCGGACAGCGTTTCGGCGAGATGGAGGTCTGGGCGTTGGAAGCCTACGGCGCTGCCTATACCTTGCAAGAGCTGCTCACCGTGAAGTCCGACGACGTCGTCGGACGCGTCAAGACCTACGAAGCGATCGTCAAGGGCGAGAACGTGATGGAACCCGGTGTTCCGGAATCGTTCAAGGTTTTGATCAAGGAGCTGCAGTCGCTGGCGCTGGACGTCAAGGTGCTCACCGAGAACCGCGAAGAGGTCGACATCAAGACGCCCGAGGACGAGATGGCCGAGTCCGAGCGGCGCGAATACGGCTTGCTCATGGGCGACGAACAGAGCGCGATCTCGCAGACCGTCGTAGCGACGCGCGAAGCGGTTGCCGAAACCCCCGAGCCGGAAGAGGAAGAAGAGGAAATCGACGACAGCAAACCGCTCGACGCAACTGCCCCGATTCCCGTGACCCCGCCGGCGCCGCGCGCGCCCGAGATTGAAACCGAAGAGATCTTCGAGGAAGAAGAGCCCGCCGACGAAGAGATCGAGGGTCCACAGGGCTACGAACTCGAGGAGGAGGAAGAGGAGACGTCATACGACGACGACAAGCCGGGCTTCGACGGCGAGGAAGAAGAGACGACCTTCCCCGACACCAACAACCAAGAAGAAGAGTTCTAACTCTCGATCGAGGTCACGGTGACAAAAAAGGTTGAGGCCCGCTACGGCGGGCCTCTTGAATTCTTGTCATCCTGAGCCACGCGCGAAACTCGCTTCGGAAGCCCTGAGTGCAGCGAGCGCACTTGCTCCCGGGATCGATGGACGTGGCGGCGAACGACACCGAGCACCGTGACGTTCACGGAGCAAGGAGCAGAGCGCATGAGACGTTGGGACCTCATCCGTTACGTGCTAACGAGCTGCGCGGCTGCGGCATTGTTGGCCGGTTGCGAATGGCAGTCGCCGGGCGCGATCCCGCAAACAGCGGCAAATGGGTCGGCTCGGAGCGCGGGGCGCCGCGATTCAGCCTCCTATCAACAGCTGCTCCGCTTTCACCCCCCAAAGGACGGAACGCATCCGGAAGCGGGACTGACTGAGGTGCGTGGCACGCTGTATGGGACGACGGAGGCTGGTGGTCTCTCTGACAAGGGGACCGTTTACAGCATCAGTACCAGCGGCGTGTGGAAGATGCTCCACCGTTTCCGCGGCGGGACCGACGGAGCCAATCCGCAATCGGGACTACTTAACGTGAACGGTACGCTTTACGGGACGACGGCCGGAGGTGGACCGACTTACTGCAACTACTCGTTCCCGAAAAACTGCGGAACGGTCTTTAGCATTACGCCGGGCGGCAAGGAAAAAGTGGTGTACGCTTTCAAGGGCGGGTCCGACGGAGCACACCCCTTGGCGAGCTTGATCGACGAGAACGGTACTTTCTACGGCACTACGATGGGGGGCGGCGCGTACCACGTTGGAACGGTCTTCAGCATCAGCACTTCCGGAGCCGAGAAGATATTGCACAGCTTCGCCGGTGGCTCCGACGGAGCTAATCCGCTAGCGGGGTTGATTAATGTCAAGGGCGTGCTCTATGGCACCACGGCCAGCGGCGGCAAGGGCGGCGGAACGGTTTTCAGGGTAACCCCGGCCGGCGTGGAAAAGGTGCTCTACGCATTTCAAAGTCCCTCGGGCGGCCTACATCCGTTGTCGGGCTTGACTGATGTGAACGGCATGCTGTACGGGACCACGTTTGAAGGCGGCGACTGCTACGGCTGTGGGGTCGTTTATCGTATCAGCACGAAGGGTGCTGAGAAGCTGCTATACGAGTTCAAAGGCGGTTCCGATGGGGAGGCGCCCCAAGCCGATCTGATCGAGCTGAACGGCATGCTATACGGCACAACGGCGAACGGCGGCAGCTCGTGTTTCGGAGGCGGTGACTGCGGAACGGTCTTCAGCATAACCACCGCGGGCGTGGAGACGGTGCTCTACGTGTTCGCCGCCGGTACCGATGGCGCGATGCCTTACGCACCCTTAACGAACGTGAACGGTACGTTGTACGGAACGACATATCATGGAGGGAATCACGACGTATGCTGCGTCGCCTACGGCTACGGAACGGTCTTTGCCTTGACTCCTTGATCTAGTGGCCTGTAACGCCGCGATGTGTAGCGCCGTCGCTCTTCGCTCGCAAAGCGCTGCTTTTGTCGCTCATCGCTCCTTGCATTTCATCCCGCAAGCGGGCCGCGGTACTACACATCTCGGCGTTACAGGCCGCTTGGTCGATCCTACGCGCGCTTCGTGCAGACGGTTGCGACGTCAACTCTGCGGCCGGTCTTGGCTTCGGTGAAAGACGACGCCGACTGATATCGCGTGGGGTTCAGCTTCATGGTCGTTTGGTTCGTCTGCGTCGCAATCTGTGCGCCTGGTGCGAAGGAAACGTCATGCCAGACGATTTTGTCGGCGTTCCAGCCGCTCGAGACGGAGAGACCGTAGCCGCCGGCATTGTCGTAGCTGACGTCGACCCATCGCTTGGTGTCGGCGTCGTAGGTGATTTTATCCCACGTGGTCAGCCCGCGAGTCATCCAAGATAGAGGTCTGACGGTCGAGGTTTGGTCGAGCCAGTAACCGGTGGAATCCATCGCGTACGTAACGGCAGTCATGAAGGCTGCGGGTCGCCGCGAACTCCTTGTGCTGCAGCTCCACGAGCCGACCAGAAAGCTCATCGAGGAAAAGTCTGGCTTTGCGGACGCAGGGATCGGCGTGCTCTCAACTTGCGCCGCCGCGTAGGACGGGATTCCCGCAGCCACGAGCACCGCAACGGTCAGCAGAGCGCGATTCATGCCCATAGAACCTCCTTGCCGGCCGTCAACACAGCCGGAACGGCAGTTTGCGGGTATCCTTCCGCTCGTGCGGCATCGTAACCCCCGCGACGGTCGCGCATAGGCGCGGTCAGCGTTTGGTTTTTAGGCTGACAAAAGAGGCCCGCATTCGCGGGCCTCTTTTGTTCTGCGTTAGTGTTTCGTGCAGACGCCGGTGACGCCGACCTTGCGGCCGCTCTTTGTTTCGGTGAAGTTGGAAGATGAAGTGATCTTCGAGGCGCTTATCTTCGTGTTGGTGTTATCGCTTTGCGCCGAGATGTCGGGACCGGCAGCGAATGAGACATCGTGCCAGGTCATCTTATTGCCGCTCCAGCCGCTCGAAAACGAGAGCCCGTAGGCGCCGCCGTCGCCGTAGCTGACGTCGACCCATCGCTTGGCGTCGGAGTCGTAGGTGATCTTATCCCACGTCGTTAGCTTCCGCGAGATCCATGCGGTGGCACTGGTGGTCGACGTTTGGTTGAGCCAGTAGCCAGTCGAATCGAGCGCATAGGTGACGGTAGTGACGTAGGGCGCGGGACGGCGTGCACTCCTCGTGCTGCACGTCCAGGTGCCGACTAAGAACTCCATAGAGGAAAAGTTCGGTTTGTTGGGTGCCGGGATCGGCGTGCTCTCGACTTGCGCCGGAGCGTACGAGGGAATTGCCGCAACCATAAACGCGGCAACCGCGATGAGAGCGCGAGACATGCGCATAGAACCTCCTAGAAAAGGTGAGAATCAGAGCGGGGGTTAGACGCCAGGCTCAGGCACGCCTGCTCTACGCCAAGACGGCCGGACGGCAGCTTGCAGGTATCCTTCCACTCGTGCGGTATCGTAACCTCAAGCGACGGTCGCGCTTAGGCGCGGTCGGCGTCTGGTTTTCAGGCGCTGCTATTCGGGAGGATCGTAATGTTGAAAAACGTCATGGCATTGGTGATGGCGTGCGTTGCTTTGAGCGCATGCGCGCTGCCGAGCGGGCCGACGGTCTCGGGGTCTGCCGGTTTGACGCCATCGCCGGCTGCCGTTCCGCGGTCGGTCGGGGCCCTAAACATCGAGCCCTTTGAAATCGTCTTTAGCCACCGCAAGGCGGCTCAGCCGCAGCTGGTGCGCGTCTGGCAGCGAGGCTACCGCGGGCACTACGTAGTAAACGACGGATGCATGGGCGTGGTGGTCGTTTTGCAAAAATACACGCAGCACAACGCTTCGCTATGGTCTGTTCGGCCGATTCGAATGCGCCCCGAACGGTGCACAGTCAAGTTTTCTGGAACGCGCGGCCCCAGGGGGACGAATTACCTGCAAATAAACATCCTGCGATGAGCACGCTCCCGAAGGTGGGAATCGTCGGAACGGGCCGCATGGGCGCGAACATCGCGAAGCGCCTTCACGATCTGGGTTATCCGATCGTCGCCCTCTACGACGTCGATCCGCAATCCGCGGCCGCTACGGCGGAAGCAACCGGCGGTGAAGTCGTTTCGTCGCCGGCGCGGGTGTCCGCGCTCGCCGACGTCATTCTGACGGTCGTGACCGACGATGCGGCGATGTATCGGATTTTCGCCGATACCGGCGACTCACTGCTCGCCAACGCCGCCGGAAAGATCTTCGTCAACTGCGCGACGGTCTCACCAAAGGTCCACGTCGATGTCGAGCGGCTCGCCGAGAAACATGGCGCCAACTCGTTAGAAGCGTGTATGGCCAGCTCGATTCCGCAAGCCCGGAGTGGGACGCTCTACCTGATGGTCGGCGGCCGGCGCGATGTCTTCGAGCGCGCGAAGCCGATGCTCGAAAAGATGAGTGCCTCGTTGAAATATATCGGTGCGGCGGGACAGGCGGCGCAGGTAAAAGCTCTGGTGAATATGGTGATGAACATCGATACCGCCGGTCTTGCTGAGGGGCTGGGGCTTGGCGACGCACTTGGGCTTGACCTCGACATGCTGCGCGAAGTCTTTTCGCAAACCGGCGCCAACTCTCGCGTGCTGGAGACCGACGGCGCCGACATGCAACATCGCGAGCACGACGTCTACTTCTCGGCGGCACACGCCGCGAAAGATTCCGGCATCGCGCTCGATCTCGCTAAGGAAGCGGGGCTGACTCTACCGCTTGCGGAGGCGACGTTCGGGCAATATAAGAAAATGAAGACGTTGGGACTCGGCGAGCTCGACAAGTCCGGCGTATCGGAGCTCACGTTCAAATCCCGCCACGGCTAAGATTGGGCCGTAGCGGTTGCAGCGATCAATAAGGGGAGTACTCGAAGATAGTCCCGACGCCGGCGCCGGGGCGACCGCCCCATAGCGTCGTGCCATAGAGCGACCCGTTCATAACGGTAAGGTTTGCATAGGGACTGCGACCGCCGGGTCCACCGGTGAAGCTATGCAGCACCGCTTCCGATCCCGACGGCGTTATCGAGTAAATCGTGCCGTCTTTGTTCGAGCCGCCGACGGCCGTGGTGCCGTAGAGCATCCCGTTCAAGCTCGTTACGCCGGAGTAAGGATCCGCGCCGTCGCCCTTCCCGCCGAAGCTATGGAGCACCGTCTCCGACCCCGACGTCGTGATGGCGAAAACTGTCCCGCTATTCTTCTTGCCGCCGCCTTCCGTGGTTCCGTAGAGCGTGCCGTTGAGCTCCAGCAGTCCCGCAAAGGGGTGAGCGCCGTCAGCACCGCCTTTAAAGCTATAGAGAACGCCGTAATCCGAACCGGTCGGACTGATTTGGAAGACGGTCCCGGCATTGCTGGCGCCTCCCGCGGAGGTGGTGCCGTAGAGCACGTTGTTCACCTCGATCAGCGTGCCGAGCGGCAGCGTGCCGTCGTTCCCGCCTTTAAAGCTGTGAAGCACTTTTTCGCCGCCGGAAGTGCCGATCGTGAAGACCGTCCCTGTCTGGGCGGCACCACCGGAGTAGGTGGTGCCGTAGAGCGCGCCGTTGACGCTCGTCAAACCCGCGCGCGGGTCGGCTCCGTGTTTTCCATCGAAAGCGTAGACCACGCTCTCCGAGCCCGACGTGGTGACGGCGAAAACCCCGCCCTGGTTGCGCTCGCCACCTGTCTGCGTGGTACCGTAAAGCGTGCCGTTGACGTCGATCATCCCTGCATATGGGCGCGCAATATCCGAGCCGCCCTGGAAGCGGTAAACGACGGTCTGCCTGTTGGACGGGCTGAGCGCGTAGACGATTCCGCATCCATGTCCTGGCCTGCAATGTGAAATGCCGCCGAAGTTCGTCGTGCCGTAGAGCGTACCGCTTTCAGCGAGCAAGGAGCCAACGGGAACTAGTCCATTGTGTGCTTTTTTAAAGGCATGGAGCGTTTGGAATCCCGAGGTGTTCCGCGTGGAGTGACCCATCGATTGATTCGTCGCAGGAAGCGACGATGTCGCGGCCATTCGCGAACAGCCAGCCATAAGGATGATGCAAAACGCCGAACTGACTCTGCGCATGACGGTTATCTCCCGACTGTTCAGATACTAAACAGTGCTAGTTTCTCCGAGTAAGATGCGGGCGCACCTTCTGCGATAAGGTGCTGTCACCTGCCGCGCCCGGCGGCAGGACTAGGCACTCTAATCGGGGAAGTTCGAGGCACGCCGCCAATCAGCACGATTGCATGACAATAGTCATGAAAAGAGCTTTTTTCGGCGCCGCGTATCATCATCTAGTTGCTGCCAATGGAGGTTGTAGCGTGACGCTTCGCGCTGATCCATTAATAATGCTGGCGGCGGTGCTGCTCTTGATAACATCGGGCTGCGCTGCACAGGCCGTCCCGTCAAGCAATGGAGCTAATCCAGCACCGCCAGGCCCGGGCGCCTTTGCAGACCGCCCGCCGGCCGACATGACGTCGATTCTGAAGAAACTCAAGAAGGACGTCATCATCGGATCGACGGTCGATACAAAAAATGGCGACAAGGGACCGCGCGCGATCTCGATCGCTCCCAGGTCGAAAGGCTTGTTGAGAAAGGGCCAGCTCCTCGTCTGTAACTTTGAGAGTTCGGCCGGCGTGCCCGGCAACGGGACGACCATGGAGATCCTCAATCCGGCGTCAAGCTCGACGCCAATGCGTTTTGTACAAAGCGATTCGATTAAGGGCTGCGACGGAGACGGGCTCGGCGCCCAAGGCGGTTCCTCGTATGGCGCAGGACTTGCGAGCGGCAAGGTCGTTGAGGTTTCCAGTAAAGGAGTCCCAGAGAGAACTTTCGGCGGTCAGGCGATCAAAGCACCGTTCGCGGACACGATCGCTCTCCCCGAGCAGCCCTTCTCTCCCGAATACGTCTTCGTGAGCACTACGTCGGGCGGGATCGCCAGCATCAGCGTCGGCTTCTACGGTAACGACAGGGCAACAGAAGTGGCCACCGGCTTTGGCGTCACTACGCAGAGCGGGCAAACTGTACTGGCGCCCTCGGGACTCCAGTACGATCCGGCCACCGACGTCCTCTACATCGTTGACGGCGTAACCGATACGATCGTCGCCTTTTCCAACGCAAGCGAACTTTTGGATAAGGATGAAATCATCGTCAAACCCGGCGGGAAGACATTCAAGTGTGAGCACCCCAAGGCCACGTGCGCGAGCCTCGTTTACAGCGGGTCGCCGCTTGACGCGCCGATGGCGGCAACGTTGCTTCCCAACGGGAATCTTATCGTCGCTAACACGGGCGGGACGGCCAACACGCTGGTAGAGCTCACGCCCCACGGTCAGGTGCTCGACACAAAGGTGGTCGACAGCAGCTCGACGCAGGGCGTCTTCGGGCTCGCCGCGAGCGGGACGAGCGATTCCAACACCGTTCTCTTTTACGCCGACACGAATTCGAACACCGTCCACGAACTCTCGCAGTGAAACGGGTGAATCCAGCTTAAGGAGAATTGTATGACTGAACAACAAACGGTCGTGCCGCTCGTCAGTTCGGGCACGGCGGGGCCGCTGGGAGCGATTCATCTACCGCGTTTATGGCTAAAGCTTTCGCTCGCCGCGCGCGGCGCACTGCCCCCGGGATACGACGAATGCGGCGCCGGTTTCGACGCGATGACGCTCAACGCGCTCGGGCTCGATCGCGAAAAGACGATCGATTTCGTGCGCCAGCGCAAGCCGACGTACATGGAGTTCGAGGAATGGGTGGTCGCCAACGGCAAGACCGATCGAGCGACGATCGAGCAGCATAACGCGGCGATCCGCGGATATCATCATAGCGACGATCTTGCGCGGCAAATGCGTGGAGCGTCGAAGATCAAGGACGAGTCGGTCAAAGACGCGGTCTCGCTGAATACAGTCGAAGATCTTGACGAAATCTACGATCGCGTCATCAAGTAGCGTCGCAGCGCGCCAGCCTGCTACGGGATATTCGGCTCCGGCGTAGGCGATTCGAGACCCGCGTTTATGCGCGGGCGTGAGTTAGCCGGAAAGACGCGTGGCTCGCAGAGCGCATCGCCGATCTGTACGAGGCAGGCTCGTTCGGTAATGCGATCGATGCGCCAGACGCGATTTCCGGCGTTCACGTAGCGGAAGCGAAAGAATAGCTCGAAAACGATCACGATGATCGCCAACGCTGCGAAGATGTACCACGCGGCGCGATAATACCGCATCGTCACGCTCGTGGCCCCCCGCGGCCGTGGCCTCCGCCACCGTGGCCGCCGCCGGCATCGCGATGCATACCCCCGCCACCGAAACCACCGCCGTGCGTGCCACCGCTATGCATGCTGCCGCGATGGAAGCCACCGCTATGCATGCCGCTGCCGCGGACGCCGCCGCTGAAATGCCCCGACGAAGGCGCACCGTGCAGCGAACCGTGCGAGGAGCCGCCCCCGGATCGTGGTTCGCCCGCCACCGCGCCGTGCGTGCTTCCGGAGCCGTTAACAAGCCGCAGATGACTGAACGCGTGCTGTTGTGCGACCGCCTGGTCGTGCGTTGATAGAGCTTTAAAACCGGGCTGCCCGTGAACCGTACCGAATGGACGCCGTGAGTTTGTTACGGGCGGCCTGCCGTGATTAAACGCAACCACGTTGTTGCGGTTACGACCTGCAACTTCCGCGTGCCGTAGCTGAGCGGCTGTTCGGCCGAAATGGCGCTCGCGCGCAGCGACGCGGTCCGCACGCGTTGGCCGCGCCGATATTCCACCGTGGCCGCCATTGAAGCTGACGCGACTGCCGTGGATGCTTCCGTGAAAGACCTTCCGATTGTTGTAGACGTTTCGGATGACGGTCTTGTTCACGTTTGTAAAGGCAGTGTTATAGGCGAACGTGTTGCCTCGCCAGACTCCGCCGACGAAACCCGAGCCGAAGAAGCCGAATCCGTAGTTGATTCCGCCGTAGAAACCGACCGTTGGGCCCCAGAATCCGGGTGACCACGTGAAAACGCCCAGCGAGAACGCCCAGTAGCCAGGAGTCCAGTAAAGCCCAACCGCGGGTGGTGCCACCCACGTTCCGGGGACCCAAGAGTAACCATACTGGCCCCAGGCCCAATAGCCGGGGGTCCACATGGAGTTGGGGGCGGGTGCCGGAGGCTGCACTTGATTGGCCGGCAGCGGCGGCGGCGGCGCGGCGACCCCGGTGCTCACGCAGGGATTGTAATCCTGCGCGAGCGCAAGCGCCGGCACGGCCGCGAGGGACAACGTGACGAGGAGCGCCTGGATCAAACGGAGGCTTCGCATCTGCTTTCCTTTACTCGATTACTCAATCGAAAAAGACTCTCGGGTTTCACGGGCATTGCGATACTTGCCCGAGCAGGCGACCTGCTTAACGGCCTTTCATTCATTTTTAGCCCTGGGTCGCGCAAACGCCGGCCATTCGTACGAACCCTTGCTTTCCGCTGTGTTATCATACGACCGCATGACTGCGAAAAGCACCTTCGTCGATAAGGCGATTCAAGAGTACATCATTTCCAATCTCGTTCGCGAAGAGCCCGTGCTGCGCGCCTTGCGGGAAGAGACTTCGCGCCACCCGAACGCGCGCATGGCAATCGGCCCCGAACAGGGTCAGCTAATGGCGCTGTTGGCGCGAACGATCGGGGCGAAGCGTTATCTGGAGATCGGCGTCTTCACCGGTTATAGCTCGCTCGCAATGGCGCTCGCGCTGCCGCCCGACGGCCAGATCGTCGCCTGCGACGTCAGCGAGGAGTTCACGACGATAGCTCGCCGTTATTGGGAAGCCGCCGGCGTGACGGGCAAGATCGATCTGCGCATCGCGCCCGCCCTCCAGACGCTTGCGATGCTGCGCAGCGAGCGCGTAAAGCCGTTCGACATGGCATTCATCGACGCCGATAAAGCAAACGTCGGCGCGTATTACGAACGTGCGCTCGAGTTGACTCGGCCGGGTGGTCTGATTCTGGTTGATAACGTGCTCTGGGACGGCGCGGTGCTCGACGCATCCACCGAAGATCCCGATACGCGCGCGTTACACTCCGTTAACGTAAAGGCGGGCCGTGACGAGCGGGTCGACGCCGTGCTGCTGCCCGTCTGCGACGGAATACTCGTCGTTCGGAAGAACGATTAGCGTCTCTTCGGCGGCCGAAAGTAGTTGAAACGCGCCCATGCGTCGCGTGGCAGGGCGTGTTGGACGCGCACCGACGGGGGTGCCGCGTAGCTGGCGACGTCGAAGCACACGTGGTGGTGCGGATAATCAACCGCCATGGCACGAACCGTGTCGAGATTCGTTTCGATGATGCCGTTGTAACCGTCAGGATGTTGGGGTTCGGTGCAGATCGGCATGGCACTCGACGGCGAACCGGGTGCATAGCGCACCGACGCGACCGCGCCGCACGCGAGTCCTTCTCGAATCGCAGCCGGCATCGTCACGTAGTTGGCATCCGCCACGAGCGGCTGCCGAAGCTTGGAACGTACCCCGTCCCAGAGAGCGCCGCCGCCCGCCATGCCGGAGTCGAGCACGACGTGATCCAGCCACGTTCCGTTGATTTCGACGGTTGCGAGCGGCACGTGCGGCGTAAGGTTGACCGTAATGCAATGCATGTGTGCCAGGTGTGAGGCTGCTGGGAAGAGCGTGACCAACCGGCGCTGGCGATCGATTAAGGTTGGAAAGTGCGTGAAGAAGTCGTAACCGCAGAGCGCGCTCTGGCCGCCGAGGTTCGACGAAATCAGGGCGGGAACGTTGTGGAGCGTTGAACCGGCAACTCCGAAGCGTTCGATCTGCGTTTGCCGATCGACGTAGGTGTGTCCGTCGGGCGCAACCTCAAACGTTCCGGCTCGTGCGTCGAGCCCCGCCGCGGCCGCGACCGAAGAAGAAACTAAAATTACGGAAGTTCCGGTGTCGAGCGTGCAGGATGCCCGCTGACCGTTGATCGTCACGGGAATAGTCGAGCGCGAGCCGTCAGAGCCGCTCGCCAGCGTCACCGACGCCGTTGCCGACGCGGGATGGGCAGCGTACACGAGTGCGGCGATACCTCCAGCGAGACAGAGCGAAAAGGAAATTGCGCGGACGAGTCGTGCGTTCATCGGTTGCTCGTTCGTAGGGTACCACAGGCAGCGGGATTCGTGTGGGGCTCTAATAAAAATGTAAGCAAGTGGCCACTCGAAATATGCGCGTCACCTGCATTGGCGGCGGGCCGGCCGGTCTCTATTTCGCCATTCTGATCAAGCGGCGCTTTCCCGTGTGGAAGGTGAGCGTTCTGGAACGCAATCGCCCGCTCGATACCTTTGGCTGGGGCGTCGTCTTCTCGGATGCAACGCTTGAGAACTTGCGAGTGGCCGACGAGCCGACGCACGCGGAAATCACCCAAGCCTTCGCGCACTGGGACGACATCGAGATTCACTTCGACGGGCATACGATCGTTTCGGGAGGCCACGGCTTCTGTGGAATTTCCCGAAAACACCTCCTGGCGATCCTCCAGGCTCGCGCGGCCGAGCTCGGCGTCGAGCTGAACTTCCAATACGAGGTCGACGACGTAGCGGCGGAGCGCTCGCGGTGCGATCTGCTCGTCGGCGCCGACGGCATCAACAGCCGAGTGCGCAATACCTACGCCGCAATGTTTCAGCCGGTGCTCGATCGCCGCAAATGCCGCTTCGTGTGGCTGGGAACGACGCTTCCGCTGCACGCATTTACCTTTCTGTTCGAACGGACCGAACACGGCTGGTTCACCGTGCATGCCTACCGCTTCGACGAGGAGCTCAGTACATTCATCGTCGAGTGCCGCGAAGAAACCTGGCTCGCGCATGGGCTCGATACCGCGGAAACCGATCAGACGATCGCGTTTTGTGAAAAGCTGTTCGCACCGTACCTCGACGGGTACCGCTTGATGGCGAACTCCGCGCACTTGCGCGGACGCGACTGGCTGAACTTCATCCGAGTGGGCAACGAGCGCTGGGTCTACGAAAACGTCGTGCTGCTTGGCGATGCTTCGCACACGGCACATTTCTCGGTCGGCTCCGGCACGAAGCTCGCAATGGAAGATGCCATCGGCCTCGCCGATGCGCTCTCATCTTCTGTCACCCTCGGCGGAGCGCTTTCGGAGTATGAAGATTCGCGCAAGATCGAGGTGCTCAAGCTGCAAAACGCGGCGCGCAACTCCACCGAATGGTTCGAAAACGTCGCTCGCTACGCGACCCTGCCGCCCGAGCAGTTCGCCTACAGCTTGCTGACGCGAAGCCAGCGGATCGGCCACGAGAACCTGCGCCTGCGCGATACGACCTACGTAGAGGGCGTCGAAGCGTGGTTCGCCGGGCGAGCGGTGCCGCCGATGTTTACGGCGTTCCGGCTGCGCGATCTCCAGCTCGAGAATCGAATCGTTGTTTCGCCGATGGATATGTACAGCGCCGTCGACGGCGCGCCAAACGATTTTCACCTCGTCCATCTCGGCACGCGCGCGCTCGGCGGCGCCGGCTTGATTTTTACCGAGATGACGTGCGTGACGCGCGAGGGAAGAATCTCTCCCGGCTGCACCGGAATGTACTTGCCCGAGCACGTCGATGCATGGAAACGCATCGTCGAGTTCGTGCACGGGTCCTCACGGACGAAGATCTGCCTGCAGCTCGGTCACTCCGGACCGAAAGGTTCGACGAAACTGATGTGGGAGGGAATGGACGAGCCGCTCGACGCCGGAAACTGGCCGGTCGTAGGCCCGTCGGCAATTCCCTATGCGCCCGTCAACCAAGTGCCCTCGGAGTTGAGCAAGCTCGAAATGGACGCGATCCTCGCCGCCTTCGTACGAGCGGCCGAAATGGGTCTTGCCGCGGGATTCGACATGCTGGAGCTGCACTGCGCGCACGGTTATCTGCTCTCTTCATTTATAACGCCGCTGCGCAACCATCGGCAGGACGTTTACGGCGGGTCGCTCCAAAACCGCCTGCGCTATCCACTCGAAGTCTTCCGCGCGATGCGCGCGGTCTGGCCCACGGGGCGCCCGATGTCCGTACGGATTTCCGCGACCGACTGGGTGGACGGTGGCGTCTCCGGTGACGATGCAGTCGAGATCGCCCGAGCCTTCAAAGCCGAAGGCGCGGATCTGATCGACGTCTCTACCGGCCAAACCTCGCCCGACGCAAAGCCCGTTTTCGGCCGCATGTTTCAGACGCCGTACGCCGACAAGATTCGCAACGAAGTGGGAATCGCGACAATGGCCGTCGGTAACATCACCGAGAGCGATCAGGTTAACGCGATCCTAGCGGGTGGACGGGCCGATCTCGTTGCGCTCGGGCGCCCGCATCTGGCCGATCCTTTTTGGACGCTGCACGCGGCGGCGCAGCTCGGTTATCACGAAGCGGCGTGGCCGATACAGTACCTTGCGGGGAAAGACCAGCTCGAACGAATGGTTGCGCGCGCGCGGGAGGCAACACCGTGAGCGTCGCCGGCAAACACGCGCTGGTGACGGGCGGAGCGCGCGGAATCGGGCTGGGAATCGCGACGTTGCTCGCCGATCGCGGTGCTCGCGTCAGCATCGTCAGCCGCACCGCGAACACCGCGCCTCCTTTTTTCACCGCAAATGCGGACGTCACCGACGAAACGCAGGTTCACCGCGCGTTCGAGGCGTGCCGCGAAGCGAACGGCCCGATCGAGATTCTCGTCAACGACGCGGGTATCGCCGAATCGGCGCCCGTGACGCGAACCGATCTCACCATGTGGAACCGAATCCTCACGACGAACCTGACCGGAACGTTCCTCTGCACGCGTGCGGTGCTGAAGGAAATGGTCGACGGCGGCTGGGGACGCATCGTCAACATTGCGAGTACCGCCGGTATTGGCGGAGCGCCGTACATCGCGGCCTACTGTGCGAGCAAACATGGCGTCGTCGGTTTCACGCGCGCCGTGGCGGCGGAGGTCGCCGGAAGCGGCGTCACCGCCAACGCCGTCTGTCCCGGTTACACCGAAACCGACATGATGCGCACGGCGATCGCCAACATCACCGCGCGCACGGGGCGCAGCGAAGAAACGACGCGTGAGCTGATGGCGCAAGGCAATCCCGAAGGCCGCATTGCGACGATCGAAGAGGTCGCGCAAGCCGTGCTGGCTCTGGTCGAAGGCTCGGAATCCGGCGAAACCATCGTGATTCCAGCTTCATCGAGCTAATCGAAGGCGCCGAGAGGGCCTATGCGACCTCGCGATTACCCGGTCGCGGTTGAAATGATTCGGTTTTTGGCGGATGAAGAGCAGCCATGGCGATGACGGCACCGCCGAGGAGGCAAATCGTGCAGATTACAAACGCGAGTCGGTATCCCGACAGGAGCGCAGCGGCCATTGAGTTGCCCGTCGCAAAGACATGGTTTGTCCGCGATGCTGCGACTGCCGCAACGACGGCAAGGCCGAGTGCACCACCTACCTCCGCCGTCGTATTAACCAGGCCTGAGATCACGCCAGAGTCACTTGGCGTCGCACTCGACATTGCGAAGTCCATGATGCACGGAAATGCCACACCGAGACCGACTCCCATCAGCATCATTGCCGGGAATATCACGCTTAAATAGGCTGCATCCAACGGCGCTAGCGCAAAAACCGCCAGGCCGCTCGCGGAGACGATAAGACCGGCGACGAGCGGGAGCTTCGGCCCAAAATGCTGCATGAACCAGGCCGATGGCCCTACCGAGAGTATCCCGATCGCGAGCGTTACCGGGAGGAATGCCAGCCCGGTTGCGATTGCGTCATAGTGCATTACCCTGCGTAAATAAAGCGCATATAGGAAAAAGAAAGCGTATAAGCCGGTTACGATGACGATCTGCAAAACGTTGCTCCACACAACGTTGGGTTTTCGAAAGATGCCCAGGGGCAGCAACGGTTTTTCGAGCCTGCTCTGTCGTGCGATAAACGCCGCAAGGAAGACAATGCTTAGAGTACCTGCGACGATGGTTCTGATCGATATGCCGGTTTGCGGAACTTCGACGACGGCGTAGACCGCCAGCATGAGGGCTGTCGTTAGAAGCGCGGCGCCGCTGATGTCGGCACCCTTGCGGAAGCCGATGCCACGCGAATCCGAAATGAGTCGCCGCGCGGATAGGTAGGCAAAGATACCGATAGGTACGTTCACCGCAAAGATCCAGTGCCAGTTCATCGCCTGAGTAATGACGCCGCCTACCAGCAAACCTACCGATCCGCCGGCGGAGGCAGTGAAACTGAAGAGCGAGAGTGCTTTCGCCCGTTCGTTCGAATCGATAAACGTTGTATAGATCATCGCGAGTATCACAGCAGCCGCCATCGCTCCGCCTAAGCCTTGGGCAAACCGCGCCGCGATCAACGTCCATTGAGAGCCCGCCAAACTGCACAACAACGATGCCGCGGTAAAAACGACGAGGCCGATCATGAAGATTCGTTTTGTACCGACCAAGTCGCCAAGTCGGCCGGCAAGTAACAGCGTTCCGCCGAAAGCGATAAGATATGCGTTAACCGGCCACGCAAGGTTGGCATTGCTGAACCCGAGATCACGTTGAATCGAGGGAAGCGCGACGGTGACGACCGTGCTGTCGAGCACGATCATCAGCATGCCCGTACAGAGTATGATGAGGGCTTTCCAGCGCTTATCCAATCGCAGGGCAGGTGGCACGTTTGAATTCTCCGCTATAAAAGCAAAATACCGGGGCGAGGCCCGGTATCCGACGACGAACGTTCGGTTCCGGGTGTCTATCTCAACGCGAAAGAAAGGGGCGCGAGCCGAACGGTCGTTTCCATAGCAGCATTATCGTAGCATGGTGTGTCAAGGCCGCGCTCGCAGAGGTTTCTCAAAATAGCGAAGCACGAGCCGAGCGATTTCATCGATCAGAATCTGGGATCGGTTTCCACTAAAGATGTGGTTGGGCCGATTAGGTCATACGCTGCCATTTCTCATCAATGCAGTTTAGGATTACGTGCCAAACCATCGGAGCGACGGCCAGATAAGCGACAGCGGCGCGATTGGACCGCGGCAGATGTAGATCGGCGCGGGTCCTTCGACGACCCACTTATATGGTTCGTCCGAAGTTGCCGTTAGCACGACGCTGCGATAAAAGGCTCGCAGGCGGTCGATCCGCGTCGCGCCGATCGCGATCAACGTCCTTCCGTCGTAGCCGCGTGTTCCCCAGAGGTAGTAGTTGTTTTGACTGGAGATCGCCGGCGGCAACCCGTGGCGCGGCCCGAAGAAATCGAGCGCGGCGGCGTCGCCGTAGGTGTCTGCATAAATCGCGGTGCGATTGCGCTCCGCGGGCGGAAGCGCAAAATAGACGCGGGCGACGTCGCTTGCGAGCCGATCCCAACCAAACTCCTCGGCGAAGACGGGCTGGATGAGGTGTGCCGGTGTGCCGCCGCGCCCGGTCAAGCCGAGAAGCGTGGAATATGTGACCAGGCGATCGACCGTCAGAACCGGCAATGACAACGGCAGTGCGACGATGCCGACGGCGAGCACCGCAACGAACAAAGCGACACGCACCGACGCCGTCGCGCGCTCGACCGCCACGGCACCGATGGCGAACAATGCGGCGTAGAAGCCGACGATGTAATATCCCTTTGCGAAAAACGCGACGGCGACGATGAAGCCGAACGCGTATGCGATCGGCACAAACCGCAGATCGCGTAGGGCTCGGATGCGAAACGGCGCGATCAGGCCCGCAAGCCACACTGGAACAGCGATCGGATTAGTATAAAGTAGTTGTTCGACGGTAAAATCTCGCGCGTTGAGCAGCAAGTTATAGGATTCTAAGGCGATGCCATTGGCAAACGCGGGGCGATGCGCCGAATTCCCGCGCAGTACTTCGAAGAAGGGCCAGCCGTGCGATGCCTGCCACGCGATGTTCGGGGCGAGCAGCGCAAGGGCAAGCCCAAGGGAGTACAGCGGCCATGGCGACCGCAGCACACGCCGCTCCGGTAGCACGGCGAGGCCGATCAGGACTCCCGCCGCCGGCAGCACGATCGAATATTTTGCGTACGCTCCCGAGGCGACTGCGACGGCGAGCAGCATCCACCAACGCCCCGCCTGCGCGTCGGGTGCGCGAACGAGGCGGATCGCGATGTATATCGTGAGCGTCCAAAAAAACGGCTCGAAGGACGTCGTCGTCAGCGTGTTCCCGAGCAACAAATACGCGGGCATCAAGAGCGTCGCGACGCCGGCCAGGGCCTGAGCGAATCGTCCCCCGCCGAGCTCGCCGGCGAGCCGGATCGCCAAGTAGACCGTCGCCGCGGCCGCGAGAATCGGCAATGCGCGTAACGCGAGCAGCGCGTAACCGGCCGGCGCGGCGAGCCATGCCGCCACCGCTACGAGCGGCGGCTGATCTACGTATCCCCATGCCAAATGTCTCGAACAAGCGATGAAGTAGAGTTCGTCGCGGAAGTAGCCGTAGCGCGCCGCCGTCAGGGTATGCAGCAGCAGCGCGGCAAGAAAAAAAGCGGCCGGAATCACGCGGTGCGCCGCGCGGCTGCCAAAAGGCTTAGCGCGAAGCCAGAGACTCCCGACCAAATCCAGGCGCCTAGGACGACATTCCAATCCCACCAAAGGCGATCGCCGAGCCACGTGCCGAGAAGATAAACGCCCGCGTACGTCATCGGCACGATGACGGCAAACCATCGAAAGACGCGCGGGTGCGCGACCGGATCGGGATCGTAGCGCCGGATCAACCAGTCGGCGACGAGACCGGCGACCAACGATTGCGCGAGCGTCACGGCGAGCAGCGGAGTCTGGTTCGTGAAGGCTGCCGCCGCCGGCGCGTTGCCGAGTAATAAGAAGATGGTCACGATGCCCGGACAGGCATGCATGCGTGCAACGAGCCAAAGCGCGAACCCTGCGATCAGGGCGCTTTGGAAGATCATGATCAGGACGCCGACGGAGATCTTGTAGTATCCGATCGCCAGCGCGGTGAGGTAGTGCGAGGTAAACGGCACGATCGGCGGCGGAGCGTTCGTCCGCCCGGCTCCCGGATCGAACGCGTAGGCCGTGCCGAAGTGCGTTAGGATCAGCCACGTCGCGAGCCCGAGCGCTAGCGGAAGCTGACGCGTCAACGTGGTGGAATGGAGCCGGTCGGCAAGCACCGAGCGGATCGGACCGCTCGACACGAAAAAGATGCCGAGGCCCAATATCTGATGCGTCGGGCTCAGCAGCGCATCGACGCCCTCTTCGATTCCGAGGATGCGATGCCAAAGCATGTCGCCGATTCCACCTGCGATGAATATCGGGATTCCGAGCAACGCCAAGCGATAGGGGCGAGGCACGGTATCGATCCAATCATAGCCGAGGCGGCGCGAGTGAAGCGCGAACCCGGCGATCACGAGCAGCAGCGCGACCATGCCGGAATAGAAAACGCCGTGATACGGCGTGAAGAAGCTCTCGACTGGAACGTGCCCGTGGGCCCACGCGTCGACGAAGAATCCGGCTGAAATCCAGACGCCGCAGATGCCGACCGCGTAATCGAACGCGACGCTTCGTGGAACGGCGTGCGCCTGCACCATGAACGGCCCTTACGCGGTCATCCGACCGGCGCCTTCCG
The DNA here is from genome assembly GCA_049800655.1 of Candidatus Cybelea sp. Taxonomy (GTDB): domain Bacteria; phylum Vulcanimicrobiota; class Vulcanimicrobiia; order Vulcanimicrobiales; family Vulcanimicrobiaceae; genus Cybelea. Next base: position 21,998 of record JBARKF010000019.1, on the reverse strand, counting down.
GCGAGCAGGTGGCGTTCGAAAGAGTTCCGTACGCTTCCCGACGTGTTTCTCCGCATCGGAAGGCTCGCGCTAACCGCGGTGTTCGCGGCGTGTGCGTCCCACCTTCCCGACGCACCCGCCAACGTTACCGTCGGGCCGGCGACGCTGCCGTCGCCGCGTACCGAGGCAAACGATGCGCCGCCGCGCATTTTCGCGATGCGGTTTTCGTCGCTCGACGTGCGTCGCGGCGAGCGCTGGTCGGGTTCCTTCGTTACCGGCACGAATGTCGCTAGCGTTGAGGTGCGAACGAATCTTTTCTCCATCGACGTCCCCCGCCGTGCTCCCGGCCGCTTTGCTTTCGTGCTCGACGTTTTCGATGTACCCTCGATTTTCGTACGCGCGTATCGCCTGCGCGTAATCGCTCGCAACAGTGGGGGCCGGCAGTACGAACAGAACTTGCCGTTTCGCCTCCGATGACCAAGGCACGCTGGGAGTCCGAGGGCGGCGTGCTCACGCTCACGCTCGAGCGGCCTGAGCGCAAGAACCCCCTGACCTTCGAGCTCTACGCGGAGTTGCGCGATCGATTCCGTTCCCTCGCGAGCGAAGCAACGATCAAAGCGGTCGTGCTGACGGGCGCCGGCGGTAATTTTTGCTCGGGAGGCGACGTGCACGAGATCATCGGTCCGCTGACGATGCGCGCTGCAGACGAGCTCCTCGCCTTCACGCAGATGACCGGCGATCTCGTCAAGGCGATGCGCGCCTGTCCCCAGCCGATCGTCGCTGCGGTCGACGGCGTGTGCGCCGGCGCCGGGGCAATCCTGGCGATGGCCAGCGATCTACGCTTCGGCACGGAGCGTTCGCGCGTCGTCTTTCTCTTCGTGCGCGTGGGTCTGGCCGGCTGCGACATGGGCGCGTGTGCGATCCTGCCGCGAATCATCGGTCAGGGACGCGCCGCCGAGTTGCTCTTCACTGGGCGCGCGATGCCGGGCAGTCAAGCGTACGAATGGGGATTCTACAATGAGCTGGCTCCGCCGGAAAGCTTGCTCGAGCGCACCCAAGCGTTTGCTCGCGAACTCGCGCAGGGCCCGACCTTCGCGCATGCAATGACGAAGAAGATGCTGCATACCGAGTGGGCGATGCCGCTCGACGCGGCGATCGACGCCGAAGCTCGGGTGCAAGCGATCTGCATGGAACGAAACGACTTTCGCCGCGCGTACGACGCCTTTCTGGCGAAGCGTCCGCCGGTCTTCGAAGGCGACTAATGCGATGAGCACAGCATGGCCCTTCTTCGATGAAGAGCACCGCGCATTCGCGGCGGGCTTGGTGGAATGGCTTGCGCGCGTCAACGTGCTCGACGACGAGCGCAATGCCGACGCGAGCTGTCGCTCGTGGGTGCGCGCACTTGCCGATGCCGGTTGGCTGCGGGCCTGCATCCCCGGAACCTACGGTGGCATCCGCGCCGGACTCGACGTTCGGACGCTCTGTCTGGCGCGCGAGACGCTCGCCAACCATTCGGCACTCGCCGATTTCGCCTTTGCGATGCAAGGTCTCGGAAGCGCGCCAATCGCGCTCTTCGGAAGCGCCGAGCTCCAACGCCGCTACTTGCCGAATGTTGCGAACGGCCGCTGCGTTGCTGCATTTGCCCTCTCCGAGCGGGAAGCCGGCTCCGACGTGGCGGCACTGGCGACGCAGGCGCGCCGCGACGGCGACGCCTACGTCATCGATGGCGAAAAGACGTGGATCTCGAACGCCGGCGTCGCCGATCTTTACATTATATTCGCGCGGACCAGCCCTGAAAGAGCGCGAGGTCTGAGCGCCTTTGCCGTCGACGCCGGGACGGCGGGCTGCTCGGTGGGCAAACGAGTCGAAACGATTTCGCCGCACCCGCTTGGTTCGCTGCGCCTCGAGCGCTGTCGCGTGCCCGCCTCGCAGCGCATTGGCGAGGAGGGCGAGGGATTCAAAATTGCGATGGCGACGCTCGACGTTTTTCGCGCGACGGTGGGCGCGGCGGCGCTTGGGTTCGCGCGGCGGGCCCTAGCGGAAACCGTAACCCACGCCAAGACACGTCGGCTCTTCGGCGCACCGCTCGGCGACCTTCAGATGGCACAGGCCGCGATTGCGGCAATGGCGACCGACGTCGATGCCAGCGCGCTGCTCGTCTATCGCGCGGGGTGGGTCAAGGATACCGGTGCCGCGCGCGTCACGCGTGAATCGGCGATGGCGAAATGGTTTGCAACCGAGGCCGCCGGACGCGTCTGCGATCGTGCCGTGCAGCTCTTCGGTGCGCGCGGCGTCGTGCGCGGCGAGGTCGTCGAGCGGCTCTATCGCGACGTTCGTGCGCTGCGGATTTACGAAGGGGCGAGTGAGATCCAACAGATCGTGATCGCCAAACAAACCCTCGAGGGATGAGCGCGCGGCTTACGGGTCACGTCGACAGCTTCGCCGAGGACCGTCTACCGCCGCGCGAAGAGATGCCCGAGTTCAACCATCATGTGGCGGCCGCCGGCTATCCGGTCTGGCTGAACGCTGCGACCCATCTGCTCGACCGCCAAATTAGTGCGTCCTCGGATCGCCGCTGCGTCGTTGCCGGCGACGGCCGCGTTTGGAGCTATGCCGAGATGCGCGCCGCGGCGAATCGGATCGCGCGAGTCCTGGTCGAAGATTTGCGCGTCGCGCCCGGGAATCGCGTCTTGCTGCGAGCGCCGAACTCGCCGATGCTGGCGGCCTGCTGGTTTGCGGTGCTGAAGGCCGGCGCAATCGCGGTAACGACCATGCCGCTCTATCGCGCTGGTGAGCTGCGCTTCATGATGGAGAAGGCACAGGTCAAGCACGCACTCTGCGACGCGCGCCTTCGCGGCGAGCTGGATCGCGCATGCCTCGATTACGGCGGCGTCGAGGTTGCGGAGTTCAACGCGGCCATGCCGGCAAGCGAATCGCTCGAGCACCGCATGGCCTTGAAATCCGACCGTTTCGAGAATGTCGAGACGGCCGCGCAAGACGTGGCGCTGATTGCGTTTACCTCGGGGACGACTGGAACGCCGAAGGCGACGATGCACTATCACAGCGATCTGCTCGCCGTCTGCGATACCTATGGCACGCGCGTGCTGGCACCCGCACGCGACGACCTTTTCTGCGGGAGCCCGCCGCTCGGATTCACCTTTGGTCTCGGCGGTTTATTGCTCTTTCCGCTCTATGCCGGTGCCGCCACGCTGCTGCTCGAAAAGGCCGGTCCGACCGAGCTGCTCGATGCGATCCAACGCCATCGCGTCACAACCATCTTCACGGCGCCAATCGCATATCGCGCGATGTGCGGCGCACTCGATCGTTACGACGTTTCCTCGCTGCGCAAGTGCGTGTCGGCCGGCGAAACGCTGCCCAAAGCGGTCTGGGCGGACTGGTACGCCCGGACCGGCTTGAAAATCCTCGACGGCATCGGCAGCACGGAGATGCTGCACATCTTCGTGGGATCGGGAGAAGCAGAGGCACGCGCCGGGTCGACGGGCCGCGTGGTACCGAGCTATACCGCGGAAATTCACGACGACGACGGACGGCCGTTGCCCGACGGAACCGTTGGACGGCTCGCCGTGAAAGGCCCGACGGGCTGCAAGTATCTACAAGACGAACGCCAGAACATTTACGTGCAGCACGGTTGGAACTACCCCGGCGATGCCTACCGGCGCGACGCCGACGGCTACTTTTGGTACGTCGCGCGAACCGACGACATGATCGTCTCGGCCGGCTATAACATCTCGGGCCCCGAGGTGGAGCAAGCGCTGATCGCTCACGCCGAGGTCAAGGAGGTCGCCGTCGTCGGCAAGCGCGACACCGCAAAAGAAACCAACTTCGTCAAAGCCTTCGTCGTGCTCGCCGACGGCTGCGCTGCAAGCGACGAGAAAGCCGAAGAGCTTTGCGAGTTCTGCAAAACCCAGATCGCGCCGTTCAAAGCACCGCGCGAAATCGAATTCGTTAGCGAACTTCCCCGCACCGAAACCGGCAAACTCCAACGCTACAAACTCCGCGCCCTATCGTAGTTATCGCTTGTCATCCTGACCCTTCGACTCGGCTGCGCCTCGCTCAGGGCTGCGCTTCGCGCGGGCACTAAGGAAGTTTGAAAACCCCTCGGTGTCATCCTGAGCGGAGCGCCGCAGGCGCGTAGTCGAAGGACGAGCACGAAGTGCGGAGCGCAGTCGAGGACGAATCGCGGGTGGTGGAATGCATCATAGCGAAAGCTTGATGCAGCGTTGTGTGTCGGCGTAACCGAGGAGGCGAGATGAGCGAAGACTCTGGCGCGGCTAATCCCGACCTCGAGGCGACGGCTCGAGAGTGGCTTAGGTGCTTTCAAACGCGCGACATCGATGAGTGGAAGCTCACGGAGGGGTTTCCCCGCTCCGAGGAGCTCGGCTCAGTTATGCTCAGGCTCCTTGGCGAGCCGACGTCGCTAAAGTTTATCGAGTCAGGGACAGATGATCGTGATATCACGACGCATCGTTTTCGGGTGACTTTTCAACCGGAAATGGAATATTGGCTCGGTTTTACGAAGGATGGAAAGCTAAACCTGTTTAGCATCAAGCCACGGCCCGAGGATTCGCGGTGGATGCGCGAGGGGAAGAGGTAAGCATCATTTTGCTATTGGAAGCACCGCGGTCGCTTCGATCTCGACTTTGGCTCCTTCCTCAAGCAATCCCGCGACCTGCACGAGGGCCATCGCGGGATAATTCGAGCCGATAATCTCGCGGTAGGCGGCGCCGAGTGCGGCGAGCGTTGCGCGGTACTCGTTCTTGTCGACGACGTACCACGTCAGACGCACGAGATGCGAGGCGTCGCCGCCGGCGGCGCGCAGCACGGCGATGACGTTGCGTAGCGCCTGTTGTGCCTGCGCGAGGAAATCGGCGCCAACCAGCTCGTTTTCTTCGTTCCAGCCGATCTGGCCCGAGATCGCCAAGAAACGACCTTCGGCGACGACGCCGTTGGAGTAACCGCTGGGGCGCGGCCAGCCTGGCGGATTGATTCTGTCACTCATGAGCGGCCTTTCGCGCGGTGCGCAGCAACAGGGTAAGGGCGGTGCTAACGATCAGGTTGACCAGTAGCGCGTAGAACGCGATGAACCCGGTAAGCGAACCGCCCATGAGACGAAGCGTGAAGTTCGACGTGAACCCGCTCTCGTATGCCATCGCGCAACTCGCGAGCAAGCCGAGAGCCCAGCCGGCGAGGAGCGCTTGCGGATGGAACCATCGAGTCCATAGGCCGAGCACAAAGGCGGGGAAGATTTGCAGCATCAGCGCGCCGCCCAGCAGCTGGAAGTCGATCGCGAACGGAACCGGCACAAAGAAGATGAAGAGTAAAGCGAACGCCGCGATCGCGACGGTCAGCACTTTGGCGATGCGCGTCTCGACCGGCGAACGCTGCAGGGAGAACTCGCGAAACACGTTGCTGGCAAGGAGGTTGGCGGCACCGATACACATGATGGCGGCGGGCACGAGCGCGCCGATCACGATGGCCGCATAGGCAACGCCGGCAAACCAGTCAGGGAAGTTTTGCCGGAAGAGCAGGGGCACGACGTTGGTCGCGTCGTTCGTGACGATGCCGCCGGCAATCGCGCAATAGCCGAGCAGCGCGAGAAACCCGAGCAGCAACGAATAGACCGGAAGCAGCGCGGCGTTGCGCCGGATCACGGCACGGCTTCGCGCCGCGAGCACGCTGGTAATCGAGTGCGGATAAATGAAGAGCGAGAGGGCCGAGCCGAACGCCATCGTGGCATAGGCGAAGTACTGCTGCGGCGCGAGATAGATCGATGAAGGATGCGGCCGGCGGGCGAGCACGGCGTCCGAGACGGCGAAGATGTGCGCCCAGCCGCCCAGCTTTGCCGGAATGACGACGATGGCGGCGATTACCGTGACATAGATCAACGTGTCTTTGACGAACGCAATCATGGCGGGGGCGCGCAGCCCGCTGGTGTACGTGTAGGCGGCGAGCAGGACGAACGCGATGCTCAACGCCGGCAGGGCGTTGCCTGCGCCAAGGCCGCCCACCTGTGCGAAGACGGCACGCATGCCCACGAGCTGTAAGGCGATGTACGGAAGCGCGGCAACGACCCCGGTAAGGGCGACCGCGATCTCGAGCGTGCGATTGCCGTAGAGATCGCGCACGAAGTCCGCCGTCGTCACGTAGCGTTGCCGGTTGGCAACGGCCCAGAATCGCTGGAGCACGACCAGGGCCACCGGATAGGCAATCGTCGCATAGGGGACGGCGAAGAAGCCGAGCGCGCCGACACCATAAACCAATGCCGGCACGGCCACGAAGGTATAGGCCGTGTAGAGGTCGCCGCCGAGCAAGAACCACGAAACGATCGTTCCAAAACTTCGGCCGCCAAGCGCCCATTGCTCCAGACTCCGGAGGTTGGCACCGCCCCATCGGGCCGCGAGAAAACCAATCGGTGTAACTGCAAGAACCGCGATGCCGAGAATGAGGGCGGAGCTAGACATCGTGTTCTCGCGTGAGCGCGACGACGGCACCGAGGAGCGCGGCGGTCACGAGCACCCACGCGAGCTGGTACCAATAGAAGAACGGCATGCCGAAGAGCGCCGGGCGAGCATGATTGTAGAGCGGCGGCAGCAACGTGCCGACGAACGGCAGAATCAGCAGCAGGTACCACCAGCGGCGCATTTTTCCGTCGTTTGCACGAGCCGCGCCCATGCGCCTGTCGCCGTAACGCTCGGAGGTAGGCTCGTCCGGTAGAGCAAAGCAGTGGTTGGAAAGCTCGTGGAATCTGCGCAAGCGAAAGGGGCATGTGCATGTCCGTAACTGAACCCCCGAAAGATACTCCGTTCGGTCTCGACCAAAACGTCGCGGCAGGACTCGCCTATTTGTTCTGCTTACTCGGCGGGCTCGTTATGCTCGTCGGCGGCGGAACGAACCGCTTCGTGAAGTGGGCCGCCGCACAATCGATTACGATCTGGGGTCTCTACGTGGTGTTGTGGGTGGTATTGGGATTCATCCACCTCTGGATGCTTTATCCCATTTTATGGGTTCTCTCGATTGTGGTTTGGCTCTGGACGTTCGTCAGTGCCTTCCAAGGTAAAGAAGTGCGGGTTCCCGGCGTGGCGGGGCTGACGGAGAGCCTCTTTAAATCGGTACTCGGCTAGCGGCGTAAGCGCGGCGGTCCCAGCCGCAAGAGCGGTCGTTCGAAACAGTAGGTTACTAAGGTTGCTTGCGCGATCGTGGTCGCGAAAGTGACCACGGTGTATCGGACTTGCCATGCGGGATCGTCGTGCGGATCCCCCGCGTACCGCGGTATATGGTACGTCAACAGCTCGCGCGCGATCAGCTGATGGTAGAGATAGAGATTGTATGAAATCGTCGCCATGAATCGCAGCGGCGGGTTGCTGAGGACGATCTGCCACCAGCGCGGGCTCGCAAGCGATCCCAGCGCGATGACGGCAAAGGCAAACCCGAGCCACGGCCGATTCGCGATTTGCCAGACGCCCGACCACTGGTCGTAGAGACGATAAGCGTAGAGATTCTGCAAGAGCGCGACGAGCAACGCGAATCCGGCGATTGCGACCAGCGGGCCGGCATGTCGGAGGCGCGACGCCCGCCAGCGATCCCCAAAACGCACGAACACGTATGCCGCGATCATCCCAAAGGCGAAAATGTCGAGATAACCAGGGAGATTCTCTTCCCACTGCGCGAAAAGCGTTGAATAGCAGCAGTGGTGCAAGTTCACGCGCCACAGCCACGCAATGGCGATCATCAGCGCGGCGGTAAGCCACGGCTGACGCTTGAAGCACCACCAGATCAAAGGGAAGATGAAATAGAACTCCACCTCGACGGCAAGCGTCCAAAGTACGCCGTCGATGGTGCCGTACCGGTCGGGAAACCAGGTGTGGATGAAGAGCAAGTGGGTGACGATATCCGGGACCGTCGACGCGCCGGGTTGGATTTGTGCGTAGCCGATCGCGTAGGCGACGATGATTGAGAGCACATACGAAGGCACGATCTTGATAAACCGGCGCCAGGCAAAATGCCCCCACGTTGGCGCCGCCTTCCCCTGTTCCGTCGCTCGGATAAAAGGATATGAGATGACGAAGCCGCTGAGAAAGAAGAAAAGATGTACGCCGATGAAGCCGGTCGCCGGAATAAAGTCGAGCGCGGGGCCTGGCGATAGCCACGAAATCTCCCAAATGTGATACCAAAGGACGAGCAGCACCGCGATCCCGCGCAACCCGTCGAGCACCCCCAGCCGCGGACTCTCGTGAATCCCCCCGCTAGCAGCCATCCGGCGAGATACGCCCTTCCTTCCTTGTCATCCTGAGCGGAGCTCGCAGCTTGTCACCCTGAGCGGAGGCGCCCTGTCATCCTGAGCGGAGGCGCGCAGCGCCGTAGTCGAAGGACTGCCGTGCCTGGTACGCCCAAGCGAGTCGAAGGGCGGTAGGGCGAGGGCGAAGGATTGCACCAAGGGGTTGACACAAAACGAGGTTTTGTATTAGCCTGGTAATACAATGTTAGATGCACATGCAGCTCATGCCGAGCTGGTAGCTCGTTGGTCGATGGCCGTAGCCATGGGTCTCGTGAGCCTCGCCGCGTTCGCTTGGCCGCGCTGCTTTGCCGGCGTGGCCGGATACTTCACCCGTTGGGCGACAAAGATGCCAGCGGACGAACAAGAGCGCCTAAGCCGCGTCGTTGGGGCGCGCGAAGAGGCCGAGGGAATCTCCGCCGGTTACGGACGGCTTTTAGGCGTCGTGGCGATCCTGTTAGCCGCGCTCGAAGCCGTTCGTGCGATTCCATTCATCGTGCCCTACGCGCTCTTCTGTCTGGCCGCCGCGACGGTCACGCTGCTCGCGTATTTGCAGTTTCGCCGTGCGGTCGAGCGGCGCGTCGCACCGCTGGTGCGCCGCTCGCCATTCACCGCGTTTCCTCCGATACTCATCGTAGCCGTAGCCTGCAGCTTTCTCATATCGATGGCGCTGGCCGCGTATCCGCCGGAACGGATCGGGGCGCTCGTCGTTGCGGCGTCCACGTTGTTGCTCGGCATCGTTGCGTGGCGCGTAGCGACGGCGCCGGCGCTTCTGATCGGCCTCGACCCTCAGCTAGAGTACGCGGTCGACGAACGCGTGCGTGTCGGCCGCGCGCGCAACATTGCGAACTTGGCATGTGCGCCTGCGTTCGTTACCATCGCGCTCGTTTCGCCGACGTTGCCCGCGCAGTACGCAACGTTCGGATCGGTCGCGATGGCGCTGGTGGCGGCGGCATTTGTCATCTCGCTCGCGGCCAGCTTCCTGCCGCTACGCCAGCCCATCCGCGTGGCATAAGCGATGCACGGCCTTTCGGAGCTCGAGAGCGTCCTGCGCCCAGCGATGGCGGTCATGCTGATCGCGATCGGCTTGGCCATGTTTTTCTGGCCGGACTGGTTGGCAAACTTGGGACCGTACTTCAGCCATAGTGCTGCGCGGTTGCCGCCCGCAGAACGCGAACGGTTAACGCGCGTGCTTATCGCGCGCCAGTTCGCCGAAGGCATCTCCAACAGTTATGGGCGCTATTTGGGTATCGCCGCTATGGCCATGGGTGCGCTGGTGCCCGTTACCAGAGTTCCTCTTATCGTTGCGTACTTACTGCTCTGCCTCACGTTCGCTGTCGTGATGCTTCTTGTCTATATTCGCCTCGACGGCGCAACAAATAGGCGCGCGGCGCCGCTTGTCCGCCGGTCGCCGCTTAAGGTCCTCTCGCCGCTGGTCGTCGCGTCCGTGGCTTGCAGCCTCGCGGTGACGCTGGCGCTCATGGTCTATCCGCAGCTTAGACTCAGCGCGATCGTCGTAGTCGCCTCGATGATCGTTCTTGCGTTCATTGGCTGGCGTGTGGCAGGCGCTCCAACGTTTCTGCTTGGAGCCGACTTGCAGTTTGAACTCGTCGTTGACGAGCGCCTCCGTACGGCGCGTGCGAACAACACGATTGGATTGGCGTGCGCGCCACCGTATTTCTTCATCATGCTGGCGCGTGATAGCCTCCCGCACCACGGCGCTTCGCTTTTTGCTGTCGAGATGGTGCTTTGGGCGGCCTTCATGAGCGTTCTACTCACCTACATCGTCCTCTCGCGCTCGCGTATCCCACTGACGTGAGCTCACCTTACCTCGTCGTCGACCCCGAGCTCGAGATCCCGCCTTACCAGCAGGTTATGGCGCAAATTCGCGCCGGGATCGAGCGCGGCGAGCTGCTCCCAGACTCGCCGCTCCCAACGGTGCGGCAACTGGCCGGCGATCTCGCGATCGCGCCGAACACCGTGGCGCGTGCCTACAGCGAGCTGCAGTCGGAGGGTTGGCTCGTTGGCGACGGGCGCCGCGGGACTCGAGTCGCTCAGCGCGTTCCGGTAAACCGGCGCGGCAGAATGCGCAGCTTACATGACACGATCGAGAAGTTCATTGCATCGCTCCGTCATCGCGGCTTTACGTTTGATGAGATTGCCGCAGAACTCGGACGGTTCGGCGACACGAGGAGTCCGCAAAGCGATGCGTAAGTCCCGGCGCCATGGAAACGACCCAATCAACTTCATTTGAACTTTCGGTCCGCTCGACGATCGAGGCGCGCCATCTGCTGACGCACCCGTTTTACATTGCGTGGACCAACGGCGAGTTGACGCTCGAGCAACTGCGACAGTACGCCGGGCAGTACATGCATCACGTCTTGGCGGAGCCGACGTATCTCAGCGCGGTGCACTCGAACACGCCGCACTTCGCAAGCGACGGCACGAGCGATCTCGGTCCGCGCCAGGCGATCTTACAGAACCTGGTCGACGAGGAGCTTGGCGCCAAGAACCATCCCGCGCTGTGGAAGCAGTTCGCGGACGCGCTGGGACTCTCGGAAGCCGATCTGGCGAAGACGGTCGCGCTCCCGGCAACCCGGCGCCTCATCGAGACGTTCACCGACCTCTGCCGGAACCGCCCGTACTATGTGGGGCTTGCCGCGCTGCACGCGTTTGAATCCCAAGTCCCGGCGATCGCTGCGGTGAAGATCGAGGGACTCCGCCGCTTCTATGGCATCGAAGATCCGAGTGCGGTCGAGTTTTTTGCGACGCACGAGAAAGCAGATGTCTGGCACTCCGCGCAGGAGTGGCGCCTCATCGAACGGGCCGCCGACACGGCGGAGAAACAAGCCGAAGTGCTTGTTGCAACCCAAGCGGCCTGCGATGCGCTCTGGACCTTCCTGGATGGAGTCTACGCGAGATAGCGGGCGTGTGGACGCTTCGGGCCAGGCGGGCCATTTGACGGCAAAATAGGGCCTTGGTATAGTTGATGCTCGGTCCCGCCCGCGGGTGAGGCCGTGTTTTTGTGTGTGAGAGGAGCAACACCCCATTCCGACCATCAACCAGCTGGTGCGCCGCGGGCGCGAAAAGACCGAACAGAAGGTTAAGACCCGAGCCTTCCGCGTGATCCTTACGGGGCCGAAGCCGGGGCATCCCGACCTGCCGACCCGCACCTTCGAGGTAACCGGGAACCCGCAGCGGCGGGGGGTCTGCACCCAAGTGAAGACGGTGACGCCGAAGAAGCCAAACTCGGCGCTGCGCAAAGTCGCGCGGGTCCGGCTGACCAACGGTGAGGAAGTTACCGCCTATATCCCGGGCATCGGTCACAACCTCCAAGAGCACTCGGTCGTGCTGGTGCGCGGTGGCCGCGTTAAGGATCTCCCCGGAGTACGCTATCATATTATTCGCGGCACCCTCGATACGGCCGGCACGGCCAATCGCAAGCAAGGCCGCTCTAAGTACGGCGCTAAGCGCGAAAAGAAGAAGTAATGCCTCGTAAAGGTCCCGCTCCCAAGCGGCAGATTCTACCCGACGGAAAGTTCAACTCCAAAGTGCTCGCGCGCTTCATCAATAAGGTGATGCTGCGCGGCAAGAAGTCGACCGCGGAGCACATTACCTATGGTGCGCTCGAGATCGTCGCCGACAAGACCGGGCGCGACCCGATGGAGATCTTCTCGCAAGCGCTCTCCAACGCGATGCCGCTGGTCGAAGTCCGCCCGCGGCGCGTCGGCGGCGCGACCTACCAGGTGCCGATGGAAGTCCGCCCGGATCGCCGCCAGGCGATGGCGATGCGCTGGCTGATCGGTTTCGCTCGCGCGCGCGGCGGCCGCTCGATGGAGGAGAAGCTCGCCGGCGAGCTGTTGGACGCCTCGAACAACACGGGCGCTACGATAAAGAAGCGTGAAGACACGCATAAGATGGCGGAGGCAAATAAGGCTTTCGCGCATTATCGTTGGTAATCTGAACTAACAAAGCCATGGCTGCAAGGGAATATCCGCTCGAACGCACGCGGAACATCGGCATTGCCGCGCATATCGATGCCGGCAAGACGACGTGCACCGAACGCATCCTGTTCTTCACGGGGCGCGTGCACAAAATGGGCGAGGTGCACGACGGCGCCGCGACGATGGACTGGATGGTGCAAGAGCAGGAACGCGGCATCACGATCACGTCGGCGGCGACCGCGACGACCTGGCGCGATACACGCATCAACATCATCGACACCCCGGGTCACGTCGACTTCACCGTCGAGGTGGAGCGTTCGCTGCGCGTGCTCGATGGGCTGGTCGCGCTCTTCGATTCGGTCGCGGCCGTCCAGCCGCAATCCGAGACGGTCTGGCGTCAGGCGAATAAGTATAAGGTTCCGCGGATCATCTTCGTCAATAAGATGGACCGCGTTGGTGCCGACTTCTTCAACGTCGTGGAGAAGATCCGCGAGCGTCTCGGCGCGCGCGCGGTGCCGATTCAAGTGCCAATCGGCGCCGAAGACAAGTTCAAGGGCGTCGTCGACCTTTTTACGATGAAGAAAATCGTCTACACCGACGATCTCGGCTCGACGCTCATCCACGAAGACGTTGACGGCGAGCTCAAAGATCTGGCGATGGAGTGGCGCCAGCATCTCGTCGAGGCGATTGCCGAACAGGACGACGAGCTGCTGGAAATGTTCTTCGAGGGTAAAGAGCTGCCCATCGATCGCATGAAGACCGCATTGCGCAAAGCCACGATTGCGGGTACGGTGCTGCCGATGCTCTGCGGTTCGGCCTTCAAGAATAAGGGAATCCAACCGCTGCTCGACGCGGTCGTCGAATATATGCCCTCGCCGCTGGAAGCCAAGGCGATCGTCGGGCGGGATCCGAAAACCGGCAACGAGCTCACGCGCAAGCCGGACGACAATGAACCCTTCTGCGCGCTCGCATTCAAAATCGCGACCGATCCGTACGGCAATCTCACGTATTTCCGCGTCTACTCGGGCGTGTTGAACAAGGGCAGCTACGTGTTGAACTCGCGAACCGGGCGCAAGGAGCGCATCGGCCGAATTCTCCGCATGCACGCCAACCATCGCGAAGACATCGACGCCATCGGCGCGGGCGATATCGCCGCGGCGGTGGGTCTCTCCGACACGCGTACCGGCGACACGCTCTGCGACGAGAAGGCGCCGATCGCGCTCGAATCGATTACGTTTCCGGAGCCGGTCATTCATCAGGCGATCGAACCAAAGAGCAAGGCCGATCAGGATAAGCTCGGTCTCGCGCTGACGCGCTTGGCACAAGAGGATCCAACCTTCCGCATGCGCACCGACGAGGAGACGCTGCAGACGATCATCGCGGGCATGGGCGAGCTTCATCTCGAGATCATTCTCGATCGCTTGCGCCGCGAGTTCAAAGTGGACGCAAACGTCGGCAAGCCGCAGGTCGCCTACAAAGAAGCGATCACTAAGACCGTTGAAAAGGAAGGGCGCCACGTCCGCCAGACCGGTGGCAAGGGTCAGTACGGGGACGTTTGGCTGCGGGTTGAGCCCCAGCCGCCGGGAACAGGTTTCGTCTTCGAGTGGAAGATCGTCGGCGGCGCGGTTCCAAAAGAGTACGCGAAGGCGGTTCAAGAGGGCATCCGCGAGTCCGCGCAGAGCGGCGTCCTCGCAGGCTTCCCGGTCATGGACTTCAAGGTTGCAGCCTTCGACGGTTCGTACCACGAGGTCGACTCGTCGGAAATGGCCTTCAAAATCGCCGCCTCGATGGCGTGGAAAGAAGCCAATCGCGCGGCCGGCCCGATTCTGCTCGAGCCGATCATGAAAGTCGAGGTGACGACGCCTAAGGAGTACATGGGCGCGATCAACGGCGACTTGAGCCGGCGGCGGGGCGCGATTCATGCAACCGAAGAGGCCCCCGGCGGCGCGCAGGTGATCACGGCGCACGTACCGCTCTCGGAGATGTTCGGCTACGCGACCGACATGCGCTCGGCAACGCAAGGCCGCGCGACCTACACGATGGAGTTCGCGCATTATGAAAAGGCACCGAAGAGCGTCGAGGAAGAGATCGTCGCCAAGTCCGCCGGCAAAAAACTCGCCCCCGCCTAATAGCTTGTCGTCCTAAGCCCTTCGACTCGCGAATTGGCCGTCTCCGGATGCTCGAGCGTGACAACGCCAGGCTGCGTACCGGTTGCGTCGAGTGCAGCAGGTTGGGATCGTAGGTCAGGAAATTTTCGGGTGCTCTGCCGGTTCCACGGCGCGCTGTAGTCGCGCCGCACGGCGTCGTTGACAGGAACTCCTCCGGCTTGATACTATTCCGTGGCTATGCGCCCTCAGCCTGAGGGCGTTTACCGCGTAAGGCGGCAGAGCCAGACAAAACGCCTGGCACCGTGTACTTACGACAGCACCTTGAGAGGAACCTGATGGCTAAGCAAAAGTTCGCGCGCACGAAGCCGCACGTCAACATCGGAACGACCGGTCACGTCGACCATGGCAAAACCACCCTGACGGCGGCTATCATGCACTGCCTGGCAACCGAGGGGTTGGCACAGAAAGTCGGCGTCGATCAAATCGATAACGCGCCCGAAGAAAAAGAGCGCGGCATTACGATTGCGATCTCGCACCAAGAGTACGAGACGCCCAAGCGCCATTACGCCCACGTCGATTGCCCCGGCCACGCGGACTACATAAAGAACATGATCACGGGCGCCGCCCAGATGGACGGCGCGGTCCTGGTGGTGGCCGCCTCGGACGGTCCGATGCCGCAGACCCGCGAGCACATTCTGCTCATGCGTCAGGTCGGCGTGCCGCGGATCATCGTCTTCCTCAATAAGGTCGATATGGTCGACGACGAGGAGCTGCTCGAGCTCGTCGAGATGGAGATCCGCGAGCTGCTCAACCAGTACGAGTTCCCCGGCGACGACACGCCGATCATTCGGGGCTCCGCGCTTAAGGCGCTCAACTCGAGCGGCAAGAAGGGTGATGCCGACGCAGACCCGATCTTCAAGTTGATGGAGACCGTTGACGACTACATCCCTCAGCCGGAGCGCCAGGTCGACAAGCCCTTCCTGATGCCGGTCGAAGACGTCTTCACGATTACCGGGCGCGGCACCGTCGGCACGGGGCGCGTCGAGCGCGGCCAAGTGAAGGTCGGCGAAGAGGTTGAGATCGTGGGGCTCAAGGAGGAAACGAAGAAGACCGTCGTTACGGGCATCGAGATGTTTCGCAAGCTGCTCGACGCGGGCATCGCCGGCGACAACATCGGCGTGCTGCTTCGGGGCGTCGATCGCAACGAGATCGAGCGCGGCCAAGTGCTCGCCAAGCCGGGTTCGGTGAAGCCGCACAAAAAGTTCAAAGCCGAAGTCTACGTGCTGTCAAAGGAAGAAGGCGGGCGGCATACGCCGTTCTTCGGCAACTACCGGCCGCAGTTTTACTTCCGCACGACCGACGTCACGGGCACGATCAAACTGCCGGAGGGCGTCGAGATGGTCATGCCGGGCGATAACGTGCAGATGGAGGTCGAGCTGATCACGCCGATCGCGTGCGAAGAGGGCCTTCGCTTCGCGATTCGTGAGGGCGGCCGCACGGTAGGCGCCGGCGTCGTCACCGCAGTCGCGGAGTAACCCTCCCCTCTTGTCATCCTGAGCGGAGCGCCGTAGGCGCGTAGTCGAAGGACAACACCGCATACAAACCTCGCTTCTTGAAAATAGAATAGAGAAAACGGATTTATATGGCCAAGCAGATGATTCGGATACGCCTCAAGGCGTACGATCACAAAGTGCTCGATCAGTCGGCCGAACGGATCGTCGAGACGGCGAAACGCACCGGTGCCTTCGTCAGCGGGCCCGTCCCGCTGCCGACGGAGATCAATCGCTTTTGCGTGCAGCGATCGACGAATAACGACAAGAAGTCTCGCGAACACTTTGAGATGCGCACGCACAAACGGCTGATCGACATACTACAGGCCTCGCCGAAGACGATGGACGCCCTGATGCACTTGGATCTGCCGGCCGGGGTCGATATCGAGCTGAAGGCCTGAGCCCGGAACCGTTCCAAGGCCCTTTTTTCGGCCCCTTGCTAGCTGGACAGGCTGGCAGGGGCTTTTTGTTTCTGTTGGTCGCGGCAGCAGGGCGCTCGCATATGCATGACCAATTTGGGTAACTCCAAGGGAACGGCGCTTCAGCTTACCGCAGGGAGCAAGAGTCTGATATGGTCATGACCCCGCCGATGCGGGTTCCGCTCCACGGCTCGCAAAGGCTGCGGCTTCTAGTGGTGCGCCGCGATGTCCGCAAGCTAAACGTTGCGGAACATCCGGCGGGCTACCGTGGCTGCAAGTTGCGGGAATGCTGCGACGAGTTTCGGCTCGCGACCGCGTTCGGCTTGATCGCCGCGGGCGCCTGGAACAAGTCACCGGTTATTCCAGTTCATTTCTTACGGTCTTTCACGAACCCCGCCAGCTAGGCGCAAGCGGAACGCTTTACTGCAGTTAAGGAGTAACTATGAATTTCATCAGAACGAAATCGGCGGCGTACGCGCTCAGTGCATTCGTCGCCGCCGCATTACTTGCCGCGTGCAGCTCGGGCGGGACGCAACCAGCGTCACCCAGCTCGGGAGTCGGCATGAACTCGTCGGCTTCGCACGTCGGCATGAATCCGTCGGCTTCGCACATTCGAGGCATGCTCGGCCTCGCACTGCGGGCTCGTTACCAGCATCATCCCGCTGGTCACCTCAAAACCTGGATCTCGCCCAACGTGCAGGACGCCCCGCGGCTTCTCTTCGCGGGAGACGCAGGCACCGGCGAAGTCCGCATTCTGAGAATGCCGGACATGGCCGAACGGGGACGCATCACCGGACTTGAGACGCCATTAGGTGAGTGCGGGGACAGCAATGGAAACATTTACATCGCAGATGAAACCGCTGGGAACGTTTACAAATACTCGCGTGCGGGCTTAGAGCTCGAGGTCTTTAACGACGGGGCGTACGGCTTCCCGGAAGGGTGCGCGGTGAATCCAACCAACGGCGCCGTTGCCATCGCGAACGCCTTCGGACCAACTGGGGGCCAGGGTAACGTGGCGGTCTTTTCGAGCCCCTCGGGGCCGGTGACCATTTTGCAGAATCCTGACCAGTTTTACTACACGTTCGTCGGCTATGACCCGGGCGGCGTTCTCTGGGCAACCGGCTACACAGACACCTTCAGCTACATTCTCTCGGGCTGCGGTGCGTCAAGCTGCAGCACGATTCCGATCAGCGGAGGCACTATTCACGAGGCGGGTGCCGTTCAATGGGATAGAGTGAGAGGCGAGTGGCTCGTCTTCGATCCGCAATGCGACGGTCAGGACTCAGCTTGCAGTTACCCGGTTTCGGGAAGCGGCGCACTGGGCTCTGCCACTACCTACTTGACCGATGAGGGCACGTTAGTCTGCGACATGGTGCAGGGAATCGTCGCAGCCGACCACGGTAATAGATACGCTGCGGGCGGCAATCTCGACGACTGTGGCGGTTCGAAGAGCGAGTTCAATCGGTGGGGGTATCCCGCCGGCGGCGTACCCACGAATCACACACTACCCGATCTCGGCTTCGTCGAGCCTTCCGGGGCGGCGATCAGCAACAAGAACAAATAGACCCGAACTGGGGTAACGAACAAGGCCAACTGCGAAAGCAGTTGGCCTTTGTTTTCAGCGAGTACTCGCTAACGAAGGAGAACCACGTGGAAGTTAAGTCGAGCTACCTCGGCACCATGATCGCACTTGCGACCGTCGCGTTCGGTCTCATCGCCGCGGGAGCGTGGAACAAGTTCATCAGCGACGCGATCGCGCTCTTCCTCAAACCCGGAAACGGCGTGCTCGCCGAACTCATCTACGCCGTGATCATCACGATCATCGCGATCGTGGTCGTTCGATCGCTGGCGAAGCTGGCGGAGAAGGAATCGGACCTTACCGCGAAGCTGGGATTCGCGAAGAAGCCGCCGGAGGGTTAACCGGCGGGATCCGCTTTGTTCGGCGGTCTGCCCGCGCGGATCTTGAAGGCCAGCTCCGGCCGCCGCTGCAGCGGTGGATATACGTGCGCGCGAACTTCAAAGCCAGTCTTCTGGAGTCCGAGCCGCAACGCCGCCTGTTGAATCCCGTGCAGGATCGCGGCGTTAAGGGTTTCGTCGGAGACGCCGAGGTCCATCAAACTCTCAACTCCGTCTTTTTTGGAGAGGAGCGTCAAGCGAATCTCGCCTGGGACTCGCTCCGATTCGTGCTCCTCGTCGACAGGATCGTGAAAGACGACCACGTGACGGTCCTCGTAGACAACCTCGTTGTCTTCAACGACCTTCTCCCATTCCTTCGGTTCTTTTTCCCATTGCGGTTGCGCGCCTAAAACGTCCGCCGGCGCGACGATCTTCTTCTTGTGCTCCGCGCTCATGCGCGCAGCTTCACCGAAGCCGAGAGGACGCCTGCCCGCAATGCCGGAAGTCGCGCGCATGACGCAGTGGATCTCGGAGATGATGAGCGGTCCGGAGCAACTGACGTGGGAGAAGCCCGATCCGCAGCATACGTTTCGCGGACGCCTCGACGGAACGCGCGCGAAGGCTGATGAGATCGTCTATCAGGACGACGACGTCTTTGCCTTTCGCCACAACATCGATCAAAGTAAAGAAGAATGGTGGGAAGTTCACGTCGTCATCATTCCGAAGCGATGGGTTCCAACGATTCTCGACCTCGGGCTCGGTGACGCGATCGTATGGCATCGGCTGATCGCCGGCATACAGAAGGTCGCGTTGGCCCTGGGGCTCTACGAAAAAGGCTTCCTTATTCGTATGGGAGTGCTGCCGCCGTATCAGCACACCGAGCACGTTCACATCCACATTCTCTCCGGCAAGCACGCCTCGCCCGTGATCGACGGGCCGATGCCGGATGCCGGCTGATTCGCCGAAGCCCTCACTTACCAGCATCGCGCTGACCTTCGCTTCGATCTCGTCGACCGCGTTCGGCGGGGGGCAAAAAGCGAGCGTTCGTCAACAGGTGCTCGCGCGCGGCTGGATGGACCGTGAGCGCTTCATGGACGGCCTCGAGATCGGAGAAGTGCTGCCGGGACCGAACATCCTCAACTTGGCAATCTACTGCGGGCAACGGGTGCGCGGGATTCCCGGCGCCGTCGCAGCCTTCTTCGGCGCGAGCATTCCCCCGTTCATCATCGTGCTGATTGCCGGGGCGCTCTACTTTGCGTATGCCTCGAATCCGTTCGTGCAGGGTGCACTGCGCGGCTGTGCGCTGGGTGCGCTCGGGCTCACGCTTGGGAATGCGCTGGAGCTGACGTGGGACGAACGCGCCGATTGGTTCCGCATTGCGCTGTTGATTGTCACGGCGATCGCCGTCTCGCTGCTGCGAATGCCGTTGCTGCTCGTGCTGGTAAGTTTTGGCGGCGCCGGCATCGTTCATGAGTATCTTCGTTCGCGTCGCAAGCGTGATGAGTAATACGGCCGAGACGATCCTCCATCTGCTCTGGACGTTCGCGCAGCTCTCGGTGCTGGGCTTTGGCGGCGGTAAAGGGATCATTCCGCAGATGCACGCGGACGTCGTGACGCGTTATCACTGGGTCACCTCCGATCAATTTTCGCAGTTCTACACGCTTGGAAAGCTGGTTCCTGGCCCGACGACGATCTTTGCGGCGCTGATCGGTTATGCCGCAACACCGGCGCGCCCGTATATCGGCGCCGCGGTGGCGACGCTAGGGATGTTCGTACCGTCGAGCATGATGATGGTGGCCTTCGACACGCTTTGGGAGCGCTTTGCCGGGTCGCCCTGGCGCACCATTGTTGCACGCGGCTTAGCGCCCGCGATCGTCGGACTCGTTTGGTCGAGCGTCTGGACCATCGGACGCGGCACGACCGCGCTGACGTTCTCACCGGGTTCGTTCGGGATGCTGCTCTCCGTCGCCGTGGTGGCGGCCGTGACGCTGCTCATGCTACGCGCGAAAGTGGCGGCCCCGCTGCTCGTCCTTCTGGCGGGCGGCGTAGGGGTCGTCGCGCTCCGCTAAGCGAACCGAGCGGCCATGCCCATCGAGCTTCACGAACTGCGTTCGCGCGCGTTTCACGGAACCAAACGACGAATCTACCATCTGCTTGAAGAGATGGGCACGTCAGGCGATCAGATCTGGCCATTCGCGTCACAACCCTTTATGCGTTCGCCCGGACCCCTCACGCCGGGGCGAACCGAGGAATGGCATCTCGGCATCCACGGGATTCTGGAGGAGACGGTTCCCGAAGAGCGGATCGTGTGGCGCTTTCAAAACGAGGGTCTCGATGGAACCCACGGCTTTCACCTTTCCACCGAGGGCAAAGAGACGCTGCTCGAATACCGTGTGGACGCGATGCTCTCCGATACCGACGGGCGGCTGCTCTGGCGGCGTTTCGAAGACCAGTTCGAACGTTCGACCGAAGCGCTCTTCGACAAGCTCGCGCGGGTCCTCAAGCGTTGACGCCGCCCGACGCCGTCGATTTCGTCGACGTCGCGGGCTTGCTATCCGACGAGGAGCGGCTCGTTCGCGACACCGTGCGCTCGTACGTGCGTGGACGCATTCTACCCACGGTCGCCGAGTGGTTTGAAGAAGGAACGCTGCCGCGCGACCTCGGCCCCGAACTCGGTAAGTTAGGTTTGCTCGGCATGCATCTCGACGGCTACGGGTGTGCGGGGGCGAGTGCGGTTGCGTACGGCATCGCCTGCCTCGAGCTCGAGGCCGGCGACTCCGGCGTCCGCAGCTTTGCGTCGGTGCAAGGCTCGCTCGCGATGTACGCGATCTATCGTTTCGGCGACGAGGCGCAGAAGACGGCGTGGCTTCCGCGGATGGCCCGCGGTGAGCTCATCGGCTGCTTCGGATTAACCGAGCCGGACTTTGGAAGCAACCCCGGGGGAATGCGCACCTACGCGCGACGCGACGGCGCCGATTGGATTCTCGACGGGACAAAGATGTGGATCACCAACGGATCGATCGCCGATCTCGCAATCGTCTGGGCGCAATCCGACGCCGGAATTCGCGGCTTCATCGTGCCACGCGACGCGAAGGGATTCAGCGCGTCGGACATTCACCGCAAGCTTTCACTGCGCGCCTCGATCACGAGCGAGCTCGTCCTCTCGGACTGTCGTCTTCCGGCAGCTGCGCTCTTGCCGCAGGCCGATGGCTTGGGCGCACCGCTGGCCTGTCTCAACGAAGCCCGCTACGGCATCGTCTGGGGTTCGATGGGTGCGGCGCGCAGCTGCTACGAGACCGCGCTTGAGTACGCCAAGACGCGCGTGCAGTTCGACCATCCGATCGGCGCGTATCAGCTTACGCAGGCAAAACTCGTCAACATGCTGCTCGAGCTCAATAAAGGCACGCTGCTCGCGTTGCACCTTGGGCGCGCGAAAGACCGCAAACGCCTGCATCCCTCGCAAGTGAGCTTCGGGAAGCTTAACAACGTGCGCGAAGCGCTAGCGATCGCGCGCGAGGCGCGCACGATTCTGGGCGCCAACGGCGTCACGCTCGAGTATCCGGTGATCCGGCACATGAACAACCTCGAGTCGGTGCTCACGTACGAGGGCACGAGCGAGATGCACACGCTTATCGTCGGCAAAGAAATCACCGGCTTCCCCGCATTCACGTAGCCCGCCGTTTGTCATCCTGAGTACAACATGGCCCGGACGGCCCACCCAATACTCCATGGAAATGGCCGCTCCGCGCCTTCGCCGGAGCTATTTCCACATCAGCGGAGGCGCGAAGCGCCGTAGTCGAAGGACCCTC
>JBARKF010000018.1:0-7773 GCA_049800655.1 Candidatus Cybelea sp. | reverse complement strand
CCCAGGGCACACTGCATGGCAGTCTGGTGCTCGTCGCCAGCGGCGATCCGAACCTCTCGCAACGCATTCAGCCGAATGGTGCGCTCGCGTTCGAAAATGAGGATCACGCTTATGACGGCTCGGCCGAGACGAAAGCCGTGCCCGGCGATCCGTTGGCGGTCATGCGCGACCTCGCGGCGCAGGTGGCGAAGGCGGGGGTCAAGCGCATCGCGGGGAGGGTGTTGGTCGATACGAGCCTATTCCCCGATCAGGGTGCGGAGAACGGTACGGGAGTTACACTTTCACCGATCGTTGTCAACGATAACATCGTCGACGTCACCGTCACACCCGGTGCTCGTCAAGGTGATCCGGTTTCAGTAGCCGTTTCACCGCAAACGCCGTACGTGCAATTCCTCAACAAGGCGATCACCGGCGCGGCAAAGAGCGACGCGACTATCGACATGAGCGCCGATATCAAGATCGACCATGATGCTCGGTCCGGCCAACCGCCTCCGCGGCTACCGGTGGAACATCACGTCACGATAACGGGCTCGCAGCCGGTTGGTCCCAGCGTGTTGTATGCGTATCGGGTACCGGAGCCGCAATATTTCGCTGAAGCGGCGTTTACTGTTGCTTTGCAAGATGCGGGTATCTCGATGGTACCCGAGCAGCTTTTGCGTCCCATCTCGATCGACTACGCTGTCTTCTCGCCGGGGCCATCGCTTGGCAATCCGAACCCCACGAAAAACTATCCGGCCGGCAATCTCGTCGCCAAGCATGTCTCGCCGCCGCTTTCGCAAGACGTCTACATCACACTCAAGGTAAGCGACAATATGCATGCGGCGCTCATGCCGTATATGTGGGCGGTCTATCTCGCGCACGCAAAGGGCGATTATCTCAAGGCTGGTTTTGCGCTCGAGGGAGCGATGTTGAGCAAGGCCGGGCTTGACCTGAACGAAGCTTCACAATCCGACGGCTACGGCGGCGCCTACTTCACCCCGGATTTCATGGTTCGCTATCTCGCGTGGGCGCGAGTGCAGCCTTGGTATTCGTATCTTCTGCGCGGGTTGCCGATCATGGGTGTCGACGGCACGCTGGTTGATATTGCGCGAAAGTCGCCGGCGCGGGGAAAAGTTTTCGCGAAAACCGGGACCGATGGCGGCGATAACTTATTGAACGATGGTTCGACGGTCGAGAAAGCTCTCGCGGGGTTCATCACGACGCGAGGCGGACATCACGTGGCGTTTGCTTTTTTTATCGGCGCGATGAATGGTCCCCACGGCGAGGACACCGGACCGGTCGCCGGTCAGATTCTTGGCGCGATGGCGGCGGCGACCTACCTCAATCTTTAAAGCCTCGCGCGGACGCGCGCGAGAATTTCTGAGGCGTTTCGCTCGATGCGATCGAGCGCGGCGGTCTGTTCCCGGATCGCCGGCTCGTCGTGCATGTAGCGGTGATTGACGCGAACGTTGTAGGCGCACGCAGCGACGGCTGCCGCAGCGAGCTCGGCGGCGCTGCCAACGTCACTCGCGAGCGCTCGCATCGGCGTCGCGATCAAGCGATCGGTCAACTCCAGCACCCCGAGCGCGAGCGTCGCGGCGTGGAGCGGGGCTTCGGCGGCCTCATAGAGCGTCGCCGCCAGCACATCGCGGCGGCCCGCGCGCTCCGCGTCGTTGCGTTTGGGCAACGCCTGCGCGGCTACGACGGCGGCATAGGCCGCCTCGTCACGGCGTCTCGCCTCGCTGAGCTCCGCCCGCAACCGATCGGCGCGCGAAACGATTGCCTCGCTTGGCGGCGTCTGAATGCGTCCGACCATCGCGGTTAGGGCCGCGGCGACGGCGGCGGTCAACGCGGCGGCACTGCCGCCGCCCGGAACCGGGTCGTTTGAGGCGAGACGCTCGAGGTAGTCGCCGATCGTTTCCACGCGGTTCTGGTTAGCGGATGGGTTCGCCGCGCCTGCGGCGAAAGGCCCGCGAGCCATTTCTTCACCTTGCAGGAGTTTTTAAGCGTGCCCCTTTTGGATCGGACGTCGCCGGAAGGCAGCGTCAAAGACCTTCGCCTCGCGGAGGCGGGACGTTCGCGCATCGCCTGGGCGGGCGCCTATATGCCGGTTCTCACGCAGATTCGCGACCGCTTCGAAGTCGAAAAGCCGCTCGAGGGCGTACGCATCGGCGCCTGCCTCCACGTGACGACCGAAACCGCCAACCTGATGCTGGCGCTCCAGGCCGGCGGCGCCTCGATCGCGCTCTGCGCCAGCAACCCGCTTTCCACGCAGGACGACGTCGCGGCGGCGCTCTGCGAGTACGGCATTGCGACCTACGCGATCAAAGGCGAAGACAACGCCACGTACTATTCGCACATCGAATCGGTCATCGCGACGCATCCTCGGATCTCCATGGACGACGGCTGCGACCTGGTCACCACACTCTTCACCAAGCACCAGGATCAGCTCGGCGAGCTAATCGGCGGATGCGAAGAGACGACGACCGGCGTGATCCGCCTGCGTGCGATGCAACGCGACGGCGTGCTCCCCTATCCGATCTTCGCCGTCAACAACGCGCTGACGAAGTTCATGTTCGACAATCGCTACGGTACCGGACAATCGACGCTCGACGGCATCATTCGCGCGACGAACGTGCTGCTGGCGGGACGCACGTTGGTCGTGGTCGGGTACGGCTGGTGCGGCCGCGGCATCGCCTCGCGAGCCGCGGGAATGGGCGCGCACGTCATCGTCACCGAAGTCGACCCGCGTAAAGCGATCGAAGCGGTCATGGACGGTTACCGGGTGATGCCGATGAACGATGCGGCGAAAGCCGGCGATCTCTTCGTGACCGTTACCGGCAACTACCACGTCATTCGCGAAGAGCACTTCCGGCTCATGAAAGACGGCGCCATCGTCTGCAACTCCGGGCACTTCAACGACGAGCTCGACCTCGAGTCAATCGCGCGCATCTCCCGTGGAAAAACCGAGCCCCGTGAATTCGTCGAGCAGTACGAGCTGCACGACGGACGTAAGATCTGCATTCTCGCCGACGGACGCTTGATCAACCTCGCGGCGGCCGAAGGACATCCGGCTGCGGTGATGGACATGTCGTTTTCGAATCAGGCGTTGGTGACGGAGCATCTCGTCAAACATCACGACGAGCTCGAGCAGGGACGCGTGTACGACGTGCCCGTCGAGATCGACGAAGAGGTCGCGCGGCTCAAGCTGTCCTCGATGAACGTTGAGATCGACACGCTCACGCCGGAGCAGGTCAAGTACATTGGCTCGTGGAGCGAAGGTACCTAAAGTGGCGTACCAACGACTCTTTACTAGCGAATCGGTGACCGAGGGTCACCCGGATAAGCTCGCCGATCAAATCTCCGACGCGGTGCTCGACGCGCTGATCAAAGACGACCCGATGTCGCGCGTCGCGGTCGAAACGTTCGCGATCACCGGCCAGATTCACATCGCCGGCGAGGTGACGACGAAGACCTACGTCGATATTCCGAAGCTCGCGCGCGAGGTCGTACGCGAGGTCGGTTATACGCGTTCGGCGATCGGCTTCGACTCTGAAACGTGCGGCGTGAGTGTTTCCATTGACGAACAATCGCCCGACATCGCGCTGGGCGTCGACCGTTCGTTGGAGGCGAAGTCGGGCGACGACGATGAGTTCGAGATGCTCGGCGCCGGGGACCAGGGCATGATGTTCGGCTACGCCTGTCGCGAGACCGCCGAGTTGATGCCGTTGCCGATCGTTCTCGCGCATAATCTCGTCAAGCACCTTGCAGCGGTACGCAGGAACGACGCCATTCCGTACTTGCGCCCGGATGGAAAGTCGCAGGTCACCGTTGAGTACGACGGCGATCGCCCGGTGCGCATCGAGGCGGTAGTCGTTTCGACGCAGCACGATCCGGAGATCCCGCTCGAGGAGATTCGCCGCGAGGTTAGCGAGAAGGTCATCGATCATGTGATTCCGCGCGGGATGCGCGACAAGAAAACGCGGATTTACGTCAATCCAACCGGACGTTTCGTTATCGGCGGTCCGAAAGGTGACGCGGGGCTCACGGGCCGCAAAATCATCGCGGATACTTATGGCGGAATGGCACGCCACGGCGGTGGCGCTTTCTCGGGAAAAGATCCGACGAAGGTCGATCGCTCGGGAGCCTACGCCGCGCGCTGGGTGGCCAAGAATATCGTCGCCGCCGGACTTGCCGATCGCTGCGAAGTGCAAGTCGCCTACGCGATCGGCGTCGCTCACCCAATGAGCGTTCTCGTCGAAACCTTCGGGACGGGGCGGTTGCCGGAGGAACGAATTGCCAAAGCCGTCACGGAGATCTTCGATCTTCGGCCGGCGGCAATCATCCATCACCTGAACTTACGTCGTCCCATTTACCAACAAACGGCAGCCTACGGCCATTTTGGACGTCCCGAACTCAATCTGCCGTGGGAACGCACCGATAGGGTCGATGCGCTACGCCGCGCCACTTCGTTTAATGGAGAAGAGTTGCGTGTTCCGAACTTTGCAACCTAAGACGGCTTTTCTGCTGACGATTCTCGTCGGCCTCAGCTGGGTTACATTGGCCCGCGCCACGACGATCGTTCCGTCGCAAACGTTTAAAGCTGGGACGAGGATCGCGACGGCCGTCGATGAAACGCTGAACTCGACGTCGATGAAGTACGGCGCCCAGTTTAAGTTACGCATCGTCGACACGGCGCATCCGTCGCTCAACGGCGCCGAAATCATCGGCTACATCGGTGACGTCACGCAGCCATCGGGAGCCAATAGAGCCAGGGTGACGTTCTTTTTGACCTCGATCAAGCTTCGCAACGGCACGACGAAGCCCATCAGCGCGTTCGTGTTGAGTCGCCGGGTGACGCCGTACGATCCGGGCGCCGTCGCGCAAATGCGCCGGCAAATGATTGCCGCTCCTCCGATGCCGAACGGAACCGTCACGCCGGGCCCGGTGGCCTGGCAGATGACGTTCAACGGCGGCGGGTCGCCCACGATTTCGACTCGCCCATCCGGCCTGCTCGGCGGCACCGTCACCGCCGCAGGCGCCAACGAGCCGATCGTCGTCCCAGCGGGAACGCCCGTCACCGTCGAACTACAGCAACCCCTAACGATCCCCTAACTACTTGTCATACCTGAGCGGAGCGGAGCACGAAGTGCGAAGCGCAGTCGAAGGACACACGCGCAATTCACCGCAGCGGGGGCGCGTAGCGCCGCGGCATTGTCATCCTGAGCGGAGCGGAGCACGAAGTGCGAAGCGCAGTCGAAGGACAGGCGCAATTCACCGCTGAGATTTCGCAATATCACAACGCAGGCGGCATTCTGACGCTTACATTTGGATCCTCAGCGTACATAACGCCTGTGAGCTTTTTGGTTAGAGGTGCGCAGCTAACCAGTACCGGCAACTTTAGTGTCAGTACCTTCAGGGTTCGAGCGTCGCGACCGATTTCAATCTCAAGCCTTGCTGAAGAGCTCAGGCACTGGGGTTCAGCAGCTGCTCCATCGTGCATTGACGCGGAGGCTTCTCGGGACGCCAGCGCAGTAAGCGTGCCGCGTGGCGAAAGCGGTGCCCCGTCACGTGATCGAAGGCAACCTCGACGACGATCTCTGGTCGAACCGGAAACCACTCCGCGTTTTCTGCGCGCCGCCAACGGCTCGGGCCGCCCGGCGACGCGCCGGTAAATCCTGGCGGTTCCACGATCGGACGCAGCAACGTAGCCGCGCGTTGGCGCTCGGCGGCACTCATCGAACCGACGAAGCCGACGTGATGCAGCTTGGCGTCTTCGTCGTAGAGGCCGAGGAGCAACGAGGCGATCGTCCCGTCAACCTTCGCGCGAAAGCCGCCAACGACGCAGTCGGCCGTGTAATTGCGCTTGATTTTGAAGGCAGCGTCGCGGCTGCCGAACGCGTAGGGGACGTCGCGCTTGGCGATGACGCCATCGAGACGCGCAAGGCTCCCCGCTAGCCATTGCTGCGCGAGCGCGATATCGCTCGTCGCCGGGGATAGGCGAACGGTCTCGCTTTTGGCAAAATTTCGTGCGATGAACGCTTCGAGCCGCTTGCGCCGCTCGCGCAGCACACGCTCGTAAAGCGCGCTGCGATCCTCGACGAGTAGATCGAAGATCACGTAGACGGCGGGAGTTTCCTTTGCCAGCAGGCGCACCCGGCTTGCCGCCGGATGGATGCGCTGCAGCAGGGCGTCGAAGTCGGCGCCGTCGCCACTGGGAATGAGCAGCTCGCCGTCGGTGACGTACGTTCGTCTTCCGCTGTTTTCCAGCGCGGCGACGATTTCGGGAAAGTAGCGCGTCAGCGTCTCGCCTGATTTCGATTGCAGCTCGACAGCGTCATCATCGCGAAAGGCGAGGCAGCGAAAGCCATCCCACTTCGGTTCGAAGATCCACTCGTCGCCCTCCGGAATGCGCGGTGCGGGCCGGGTCTCCATCGGCTCGACCGGCGGACGCAAGAGCAGCGACTCAAAGCGCAAGATTGAAACGCCCGCGGCTGGAGAGCAGCGGCTTCCATAAATCGCCGAGGCGCGCGACGCGCTCCGGCACGTTAAAAATCGTGAAGTCCGTCAGCTCACAACCCTGCTCGAGTTCACTCCACTCAAGCGGCGTTGAAACGGTGGCGGCCTCGTTGGCGCGCACGGAATAGATCGACGCGAGCGTCCTGCCCCACGCATTCTGATTGTAGTCCACGAGGACGTGACGCGTAGGGCGTTTGGCGACACGGTACTCCGCGGTCAAGACGTCGGGGTGCGCGCGCGCAATCTGATGACCGATCGCTTTGGAAATCTCCCACACCTCGTGCTGCGTTAGGGTCGGACGTATAGCGACGTAAATGTGCACGCCTTTGCTGCCGGTCGTCTTCACGAATGGCGTCATCCCGAGTCCGCGTAGAACGTCGCCGACGATCAGGGCACCTTCACGCACCACCGAGAATGGCGTCTCCGGGGTCGGATCGAGATCGAAATGTAGATAGAGCGGATAATTCGGCGCGTCGCATAGGGAGTACCACGGGTTGAGATCGATGCAGCCGAGGTTGATCATCCACAGGAGTGACGCGCGATCGTCGATGACGGGGAAGTCGATGATGTTGCCCGAGCGATGTTCGATCGTGCACGTACGGATCCAGGGCGGGCGGGGCGACGGCGTACGCTTCATATAGAAGAACTGACTGGTCACGCCGTTTGGATAGCGCTTCATCACCATCGGCCGATTGGCAACATGCGGCAGCAGCGCGCCCGCCACGCCGAGGTAATAGCGAAGCAGATCGCCCTTCGTCAGCCCCAGCTTGGGAAAGTACACCTTCCGCAGGTTGGTCAGCGCAACGCGTCTCCCGTCGACCTCGACCGTCGCATCGTCGATATCGCTCGGTATGAGCGCTACGCTGGCGCGCTTGGTACGCTCCGGCACAACGCCCATATACCCGCCAGGGAGGGGAGGGTTCCTGGCCGTGGAACCTCCGTCCGCCGGCCGCGCGGCCCGGAGGCGTTCCGGATTAGCTCAGTTGGTAGAGCAGCTGACTGTTAATCAGCGGGTCGTTGGTTCGAGTCCAACATCCGGAGCCATTTAAAAACCCCCTGTAAAATATGCGTTTTGCGGGGGTTTTTATCGATCCTGGCGGCTACGCTCGTCTGCTTTTACAGCCACGTTTACAGCCTATCGCTCACGATGCCTGGACCGCAGTCTGGCTCGGGCATTCTAGTGTAATGTCTCACGTATAGATTTACTTAACGAAATATTGTACAATTTATACATGTGGAGTCCAGCCAAACCCTTGTCGATCACGCGGCGGGATC
>JBARKF010000017.1:0-31129 GCA_049800655.1 Candidatus Cybelea sp. | reverse complement strand
ATCCGAAGAAAGATACGCTCTACATCGCCGACGGCGTCGACAACACCATCGTCGGTTTCAACAACGCGAGCGAGCTGCTCGTAACCAACGAGATCACCGTGCTCAAAGGCGGCAAGAAGTTCAACTGTAAGTATCCGTCGACGACCTGCGGCACGCTGGTCCGCGCCGGCGCGCCGCTCGCCCATCCGGTCGCGATGACGATGCTGTGGAACGGTAATCTCATCGTCGCCAACACCAAGGGCGCCACGACTCTGGTCGAGCTGACGCCGACCGGCAAGATCCTCGACAAGAAGGTCATCGACTCAAGCAAACCCGCCGGCGTCTTCGGACTGTTGGCTAAGGGCTCGAGCGACAGCAACACCGTGCTCTACTACACGGACACCAACGACAACAGCGTTCACGAACTCGAGCCGTAGTAGCAACCTAAAGACCGAGAGAGCACAGGGACCTCCGATTCGCCGGAGGTCCCTGTATCATGTTGCGCGCGAGAAGCCGCCTATTGCGTATCGACCGGTTCGTTCGACGGCGGCTCGTTGATGAAATGCGAGGCGGGATACTTCGAGCCGATCGGGGTGAATGGGCGCGGCGCCTGCGTGAAATCGAACGCGTCGTCGAGGCTGGCCGCGCGGGCGTCGGTATAGCCCTCCGAAGTAGGGCCGATGCTGCCGGCCGAAAGGCCGTAGACCTCCTCGATGAATCGCAGTATGCTGCCGTACTCGTACTGCACGTGTGAAACGTAATTATGCTTTGCATACGGCGAGATGATCAAGCAAGGAACGCGTACGCCGAGGCCGCGATAGTCGAGCTGCGGCGGAGGAGCGTTGTCGTAGAAACCGCCCCAATCGTCCCACAGCACGATGATGGCGCTGCTCTGCCAGTATTTGCTCTTACCGATCGCGTTCACGACCGAGGCTACCCACGACGGACCGGTGTCACTTTTGCGGGCGGGATGATCCGAATCGAGCTTGCTGGGAGTGACCCAGGTCACATCTGCGAGTTTGCCCTTTTTCGGATCGGTCAAGATCTTTGTCTGCGGCGCGACGATCCGGTTCGGATTCCAGTCGGAACCGTAACGAACGTACTTAATCGCTTCGAAGGGCTCCCAGAATCCGCCGTCGAGGAACTTCGTCGCGTAGTACTTCCACGAAATGCCCGCGGTGTCGAGCACTTGGGCGATCGTGTTGAACTGGTCGAAACAAGGGAACGGCCCCGCGAATGGATGCTTCTTGCGGTACGGGTCGTTCGTGAGATAGGAGGTCTTCGTGCCGGGCGGCGAGTCGCAGTCATCGGGCGCGGCCGTTGGAAAGTCGACCTCGGCTTCCCCGGGAAGCTTGATGTCGTCGGTGCCGGCGATCAGCGTCAGATGGGCGGTGAAGCTGCCGCCGAACTCGGTCGGGAACATTTCGTCGGCGAGCACGTACTGATTTGCGATCGTCAAATACGGCTTGATCTGCGCATGCTCGATGTAATCGTACGCTCTGTCCGGACCGTTCTTGATTCCCCATTGCGAAAAGCCGTCCATCTGCCCGTTGTTCCAATCGACCATCGAGGATAACCAATCGTGCCGCAGGTCGGGGTTGGTCTCGAAGGTATCCTGGTGCAGGGTTACTCGCGTATCGCCGGGCGGACACGATGAGCTCGAACCGTGGTGGCGCACGGCGGAACCAGGTGGCGGGGAAGCGCAGCCGGTCATCGGCGCGTTCGCGTTGGGATAGCCTGCGAAGAAGTTCTCGAAGCTGCGGTTCTCTTGAACGATGACGATGACGTGAGAGAGGTACTGGCTCGCGGACCCACCTCCCGGCTTCACGGGAGGCATTATGCGTTGCGCGCCCAATTCCGATTGCGCCGCTGAGCTTCCGGCATGCGACGAGCACGCGACGGAGAACGTGAGTGCGAGAAATGCAATAGCGAGAAGCGCTGTGGGACGCATCATTCCTCCTCTGAAGGGCGTGCCCGGTGGAGTAATCTGCCCCGGTCGCGCTCTCCTGCTGTAACGGCCGGGCGCCGGCCTGCGATGGGAGATTCGCAGGTTTCACTCGAATAGGATCGACCTTGCCTACTGCCCGCTCCGCATAGAGAGCGGGCCGCCCGCCCGCGCGGGCGTCCATAGTACAGGGAAACGAATGACTGATTACGAGGTAACCTACATTTTGCGCCCCTCGCTCGAGGAGAGCGAAGTCGAAGAGCGCGCAAACGCGATCGGGGAGATCGTCAAGAATCAGGGCGGCGAGGTCGGCGCCATCGAGCGGCTCGGAAAGAAGCGTCTCGCGTACGAGATCAAAGATATGCGCGAAGGCAACTACGTGGTGATGCAGTTCAAGAGCAATGCCGCGGCTTCGAAGGAGCTGGAGCGCCAGTTGAAGCTGCACGAGGACGTCCTGCGGGCGTTGATCGTGCGGCTCGATGCGAAGATGCAGACGCACATGGCGGCGCTGGCCGCCGCTGCCCCTCCGGCGCCGTCGCCGCAGGCATAAGGCGGGCAGCGTTTGGCAACATCTGTGCCACACTGGTGACACTCTGGGAGGCTAGTCTCATATGAGAACGCAGGTGGCGAAAGAGAGTAAGATATGGCAGCTTCATTCAACAAAGTGATTCTCGTCGGCAATCTCACGCGCGATCCCGAAATACGGTACATTAACTCGGGCTCGGCGGTGACGAAGTTCCGCATCGCGGTAAACCCAAACAAGCGCGATGCTAAACCCGAAGACACGATGTACGTCGACATCGTGGCCTGGGAGCGCCTTGCCGAAACGTGCAACACCTATCTCAAGAAGGGGAGCCCGGTGCTCGTCGAAGGGCGCCTCTCGATCCGTTCCTACGATGACGCCAAACTGCGCGACGAGAGCGGCCAGCCGGTTCGCCGTCAGGCTACGGAAGTTGTGATCTCCGGCATGCAGATGCTCTCATCCCGGCGCGACGACGTCGACGCGGGCGATCAGGGCGGCTACAACGGCGGTCGCGGGGCCCAGTCCTCGGCGCCGGGTCCCTCCGGCAAGGTCGCCGACGAACTCGAGGACGAGATTCCGTTTTAGCCGCTCGCAGTCAAGCCCCGGAACTGTAACAACGGCTGTACATCCGGATCCTTGCCGTAAAACGCGTGGAACATCGGTCCATAGTCCTCGGAGTCGCCGCGTGAGAGAATCATATCGCGAAAGCGTTGTCCGTTTGCGCGCGTGAGGCCGCCGTGGTCGAGGAACCACTGGTACGCGTCGTCATCGAGCATCTCACTCCACATGTACGCGTAATAACCGGCAGCGTACCCGCTTGCCCAAATGTGCGCGAAGTACGTCGAGCGATAGCGCGGCGGGACGTCGGGGAAATCCGTGCCCGATGCGCGGAGCGCTTGCGCTTCAAACGCGTCGACGTCCTGCAGTGGTGCGCTCGACGGCAACGAATGCCACGCCAGGTCAAGCTCATCGGCCGCCAAACTCTCGCCCAGCGAATAGCCTTCGTTGGAATTTGCGGCGCTCTCCATCTTGTCTATCAGCTCTTGGGGCATCGGTTGGTGGGTTTTGTAGTTGAAGGCATAGTGTTTGAGCACGGATGGATAAAGTGCCCAATGCTCGTTGAACTGTGACGGAAATTCTACAAAGTCGCGCGGGCGAGCGGTGCCCGAAAGTGTCGGGTATTTCTCGTCGGCGAAAAACGCATTGAGCGCGTGGCCGAACTCGTGGAACATCCCCTTTACGCTATCAATCGTCAGCAGCGTCGGCTGTCCTGGCGGCCCTTTCGGAATGTTCTCAACATTGTAGACAACGGGCTTGGTCCCCAGCAACGTGGAGTAATCCGCAAACGAGCTCATCCATGCGCCGCCCTGCTTGTTATCTCGCTTGAAGAAATCGAAGTACATAAGCGCGAGCGGCGCGCCGTTCTTATCGAATACTTCGAAAACGCGCACGTCGGGCTGCCACACCGGAATGTCGTGGCGCTCTTTGAACGTGACGCCGTAGAGCTGATTCGCCGCATAAAAGAGGCCGTTCTGCAGCACGTTGTCGAGTTCGAAATACGGCCGAATCTCGTTGTCGTCAACGTTATACTTTGCCTTGCGAACCTGCTCCGCGTAGTAGTTCCAATCGTAGGGCTGCAGCTGAAAACGCTGGCTGCCCCCGTCAGCTTGCGCTTGAATCTCGGCGGCCTCTTGTGCGGCTTTAACGCGGGTCGGGCCGATGAGACCCTGCAGGAATGTCCGTACGGCGGCAGGCGTCTGCGCCATTTCTTGCGTGAGCTGATAGGCGGCGAAGTTCGCATAGCCGAGCAGTTGTGCTTTCTCCGCACGTAGTTTGGCCATCTGCGCGATCGTCGAACGGGTGTCGTTGTCGTCGTTCTTCTCGGTGCGTGTCCAGGAGTTCTCGAAGAGCTGCTCCCGCGACGCGCGGTTCTGCAGCAGCGTCAGCCCGGGTTGTTGTGTTGTATTCTGCAGCGGTATCAGGTAGCCGCCGGGATCGCTCTTGGCTATCGCGGCCTGCTCGGCAGCGGCAATCGCACTATCGCTGAGGCCCGCGAGCTGGCTCTTGTCTTTCACAACCAGCGCGGCCGCAGTCGTCCCGGCGAGCAGTTTGCGTTCGAAGGCGGCTTGCAGCGTCGCCAGCTGTTGGTTGATCTGCCTCAGCTGCGCCTGCTTTGCCGGCGAGAGGTTCGCGCCCGCGTGCAGGAAGCGCCGGTAGTACGTTACGACCAGGTGGCGCGACTCGGGATCGAGCTTGAGGCGATCCAAACTGTTGTAAATCGACCGCACGCGCGCGAAGAGTCTCGGATTGAGGTAAATCGCGTCCTGATGCGCGGCAAGCTTCGGCGCGATGACTTGCCGTACGTGCAGCAGCTGCGGGTCGCTGTTCGTAGCGACCTCAACCGAGAACGCACCCATCGCGCGAGCCAGCAACCGTCCGGACTTCTCCATTGCAACGAGCGTATTGTCGAACGTCGGCGGCGCGGGATCGTTTGCGATGGCGTTTATCTCTTTGAGCTGTTGCGTCATACCGGCCTCGATTGCCGGTTGATAGTCGCTATCGCTGATGCGATCGAAGGGTATTGCGCCAAAGGGTAATGTGCTCGGCTGCATCAGGGGATTTTCGGATGCGCTCGTCGCTGGGCCGACCGTCAACAAGGCAAGCGCGACGGCTGCGGGGATTGGAAGAAAACGCATGACCCGGACTTTCGCCGCGTAGCCGAAGCGAACCGTTCTAGCGCTCCCCTCCGACTGGGACGTTACTCACAAACCCGGCCCAATACGTGCGAGATTGGCGACGAAGAACGGCTGCCACGTTTTGCCGCCGTCTTGCGAATACTGCACTTCGAAGTGATGGGTGTTGCCGCGAATATTCGACCACACGTCACGGGCAAAAATCAAGGCCCCGCCATCGGCAACGGGAAACGAAACCAGCTCGCCGCGCCCGTCTTTGAACGTGCCGACCATCGAGGGATCGAACGTTCCGGCGCCCTTGCTTGCGAACGTCTGGCTCCATTGACGTGCCTGCGGATTATAGAGAAACAGCGTCAGGCCCTGGAAGCCCCCGGACGCGTTCGATGCCTTGATCTCCTCCATGAGGGCACGGCCGCCCCAGATCTTGCGTACCGCTACCGTCCCCACATACGCCGTCGGGACGCCCGCGCCGTGGCCGGACTCTTCGTAAGACGTGATGTGCGTCGACCAGGTGCCGTAGTTGAAGTCGAAATCGTGCGATGCATTCGTAACGCTTTGCGAGCCTTCCGAGGGAGCAATGAAGCTCGTACGCGTGAGGTGCGCAACGAAGTTCGGCTCCCACGTCCTACCGCCGTCGTCCGAAAATGCTTGCTCGAATGCATACGACGTGGGTGTGATGTTGAAGAATGTCTGACGGTCGAAGATCGTCCGCCCGTTGAAGGTCTCCTGATCGTAGAACACGCCGCGCCCATCTTCGAATCTGCCGAACATCGGGGTGCCGAGCGCCCCGTCCGCGCTGCTCGTGCCATTGAGACTCCACTGATGCGACGCTTTGTTGTATAGGCGTACGTTGACAAATTCTAGGTGGTCCGGACCGTTCGCCTCGATTTCTTCGACGCTCGCTGCACCGCCCCAAACTTTACGGACGGTAACCGTCCCGTCGTATGTCACCCACACGTTGCTGCCGCGCAGGGGGTGCAGCAGGCGCCGAATGTGCGTGTGCCAGGAGCCGAAGTTGAAGTCGAAATCGTGTGCGCCGCCGGGTGGCGCGGGCGCAGCCCCGAGCACCGCAAACGCGCACGCGAAGGGCAGAAAGAATCGGCGCATCGCTACTGCACTTTTTTTTCGTAGGTCGCGATCCAGACGGGCGTCCACGTCTTACCGTTATCGAACGACCGCGCGATCACGTCGCGATACGACGTGGGCGAGCTTGTCGTTGAGAGCGAGCGTACGATGACGTGTTTGCCGTCCACGCGCTCGGTGGAGCGAAAATCGCCGACGCCGGCGTGAAACGAGCCGGCCGACGGGCTCTGCAGCTCGCCGTCGGTGCTGCTGGCAAACGACAGTTTCCAGCAGCCGGTCGCAGGGTCGAAAAGGCGCAGTTGCATGCCCTCGATGCGGCCTGCCGGCCCATGGACCTCGAGAACGCCGATATTCGCCCGGCCGTGCCAGAGCGGCGTAACCGTGTGCGTCCCGTCGTACGTCACCCATTTCATCGAACCTGAGGCATCTCGGGTGAGCCGCGATACGTGGACGGTCCAGGTACCAAATTGGTAGTCGAAGCCGTGTGCCGGGTTGACGACCAGCGCCAACATCAGAGCAAATAGGTGCATGCGACGATTCTAGGGCAGGAGCGGCTCCCTGTAACGTGCCACTTGCAGCTTTTATGAGAGAGCCGCTTCGCTTGGAGCCCCTCTTCCCTGACCGCGGCGCAGGGGAACCGCTGGCCGTGCAACTTGTACGCAGGCTCCGCCAGGCCATCGAGACCGGGAGCTTCGCACCAGGCACCAAGATGCTCGGCTCGCGGCAACTCGCAAAGCGGCTCGGACTCGGACGCAACACTGTGGCGCTCGCCTTCGAGCAACTTAGCGCAGAGGGGTACCTCGAAGCGCGATCCGGATCGGGTACCTTTGTTGCCGCGGCGGGCCTTGAACGCCGGCAGCTACAACCGAACGCCGAGGTTCCGGTGCCCGACGGCGCGCGCCGCATCGGTGCGTTACGCTCGCACTTCGAAACCGCTGCCGGGGAGGGGCCGCTGCGCCCCGGCATGCCAGCGCTTGCGCTTTTTCCAGCGTCGGCCTGGCGCCGGGCCGCCCGTCATGCTCTCGATGGAACGTACGATCTCGGCTACGGACCCGCAAGCGGCTTGCGCGCGCTGCGCGATGCGATCGCGGTGCACGTACGCCAGTTTCGCGGCATCAACGCCCGACCCGAGCAGATCGTCGTGGTTGAAGGTGCGCAGGCGGCGATGCACCTTGCCGGCATCGTGCTCACCCGCGCCGGCGATACCATTGCAATCGAAGACCCCGCCTATGCGCTCGCGCGCGCGGCGTTCGAGGGGCACGGGTTGCGGCTCCATCCGGTGCGAGTCGACCGTGACGGCGTGCAAACCGGCGCGCTGCCGACGCAGGCGCGCTGGGCCTTCGTGACGCCAACCCATCAGTTTCCCTTGGGCGGCACGTTGCCGCTCGCGCGCCGCCTACAGCTGCTCGCGTGGGCGAAACGTCATGACGCGTACATTCTCGAGGACGATTACGATAGCGAGTTTAATGCGCGCGCGCGACCGCTGCCCGCACTGCAGAGCCTCGACCGCGATGAACGCGTCATCTACATCGGGAGCTTCAGCAAGACGCTGGCACCCGGCATACGCACCGGGTACCTCATCGTTCCGCCACATTTGGCACGCATCTTTCGGACCGCGCGCGCGAGCACGAGCCTTGGTCTTTCGTTACCGGCGCAAGCGACGCTGGCAACGTTTCTGCACGAGGGGTACTTTGCGCGACACATTCGGCGGATGAACGCGGTCTACGAGCGACGCCGTACGATCCTCGCGCGGGCGCTCGCACCGCTCGACGACGCGTTCACGTGCGGCCCGATGCAAGTTGGACTTCATATCGCCCTCATCGCAAACGAACCGTTTGACGACCGAGCGCTGTCGCGCGCGCTCGACGGGCAGCGGCTCGTCGCGCTCTCGAGCCTCTGCATCGAGCGTACGGATTGCTACGGCTTCGCCCTCGGATTCACCAACGGTACCGATGCCGAGGTAGAAGGCGCCGCGCGAGCCTTGACGGCTGCGTTGCGGCGGTAACGGCGCCCCCTGATTGACGGCCTCATGGGATCCGAATTTGCGTCACCGTCCCGTTGCGCTCCGGAGGCCGGTAGACTCCAGGAATCTCAGTACCGCGCATCGCGGAGCGAATCGCCACTATCTCGGTTGCGTCGATACCCTCGTCGGCGATCGCCGTCATGACTTGATCGCCGTTGCGCCAGGTGAGCTTGTCGCGCCGCAGGATGACCTCGCGCCCGTGTAGCTCGCGGTCCATGTCTTCGAACATATACTTCGACGGCGGCTCACCACCGGCGGCGTATCGAGCGGCCATCAGCGAGAACGAGCGGCCGCCTGCGCGACGGTAGACGAAATTTACATAGGGTGCTCCGAGGCTCCACGAATGAGTCGTCGCCGAAAAGACCCCGGGTGAGCCAGCGTAGATTTTCAGCGCGAGCACGTCGTGCGGAAGCCCCGTTGGCGGAACGATTCTGAACGGTACGCGCGCCTGCGCCTCGGCAAGGGTGACTGGCACCGGGCGCATCGCCGACCAAACGGACTTAGGCGCCGGTGGCGGAGGCTTCCAGTGCAGGATCGCTTGGATTTCGGCCTCGACCGATTGCACGAAGCCCGGCGCGACGCCGGGCGCAGCCAAGACGAGAATCAGCGCCGCCGCGGCCGCGGCCGCCGGCCAGAGGATGCGTCCTTGCTGCCGCAAGACAAACCGCTTTCGTGCGGCGCGCTCGCGTATCTGTGTGACAGGTGGCGGCGGCGCGTCAATTTGACGAAGCATGGCGTCGAGCCCGGCGGTGATGCGCGCTTCAGTGAACATCGGAGAGAACCTCGTTGTACGGGCGGTTTAGCGTCGCGGCACCCAGTGCTTTGCGTAGCGCACGGCGTGCGAGCATGAGATGGAAACGGACGGTTGAAGGCGGTATCCCAATTGCTTCGCCGATCTCCTGACTGCGCAAACCGGCGTAATAGTGTAGAAGAATGCTGGTGCGCTGTAGCGGCGTGAGGGTTGCAAGCGCTGCGTAGAGATCGAGCGCATCGCTTCGCTCGCTATCGATGGCACGCACGCAAAGCTCGTCGAGATCGGTCGTGCGCGGGCGCCGTCGAGCGGCGTCGAGCGCGTGGCGCGCGATGATCTTATAGCTCCACGTTCGAAACGCGCCCGGGTCTTTCAGTGCAGGCAGGAAGCGTACGATTGCCGCGCAGGCTTCCTGCGCCGCGTCTTCGGCGAGGCCGTGATCGCGCAGAACGGTCAGCGCAAGCCGATAGGCCTCGGGCCAAACGCCGCCAATCAGGGCATCGAGGGCACCGGCATCGCACCGGGCACGTTCTACGGTCGCGCGATCGAAAACCAGGGGCACGCTGCATCCCGCATTCGTTGGACCATATCATAATAGACGAGCCGGCCGGCAAAAGTGTTGGCGGCCGCCGCCCGAACGGATTGGTGTTATAATAGCCAATATTATGGCTAAAATGTCGCATGGTAAGGCCAGCCGAGCGTATTCCATCGCCGAGGCTCGAAATAACCTCTCGGCGTTGGTTCACGAAGCCGAATCGGAGGATCCGATCGAGCTGACCCGCCACGGGAAATCGGTCGCCGTGCTGTTGGCCAAGAAGACGTTCGACCGGCTGACGACACCCGAGCGTTTCTCAGATGCGCTGCGGCGTTTTCGTATGAAGCAAGACGTGCGGGCTCTCGGCATTGGCCTAGACACGTTTGCCGGTCTGCGCTCAAGCGAAGTGGGACGCGATACGAAATTGTGAGTCTGCGCTTCCTGCTCGATACGAACGTGCTCTCCGAGCCGCTCGCGCCCAGCCCTGCGGCCGGTGTGCTAGAGAAACTTCGCCGGCACGAGGTCGAGGCGGCGACCTGCGCTCCGGTGTGGCACGAACTCGTCTTCGGCGCAACTCGCCTACCGGCTTCGAGGAAGCGTTCGGCGATCGAACGCTATCTCGCCGATGTCGTCGCGGCGACGTTGCCGATTCTTCCGTACGATGCCGATGCGGCCTCGTGGCACGGCCGAGAACGCGCTCGTCTTGCAACCCAAGGGCGCGCCGTACCCTTCGTAGACGGACAGATCGCGGCGATCGCCGTCGTAAACGATCTCACGCTCGTCACGCGTAACGCTCGCGATTACAGCCGATTTAGCGAGCTTCGCGTTGAAAACTGGTTTGGAACGAAGCGATAGCAAAGGAGACGTTTGGTGAGCGATCGATGGATAGTACCGGGCAGCGAACGTCCCGATTACCCGGGACGCGTGCTCGGCGATGCGGATCCGGCCCAAGAGGCCACGGCGACGGTCGTCGTCCGCTCGAAGCATCCGGGCCTCCCGGCGCCGGGCGCGATTTCTCGCGAGGCTTTAGCCGACGATTACGGAGCCGATCCGGCGGACCTCGAAAAAGTGGCGGCGTTTGCTCGCGCGCACGGATTGCGCGTCGTCGAGAGCAGCGCTGCCCGGCGCAGCGTGATTCTGCAGGGTAACGTGGCGCAAATGAACGAGGCTTTTGGGGTCATGCTAAAACGCTGCGAAGGAGCGGGCGGCACCTATCGCGGACGGCAGGGGAGCGTCAGCGTGCCGGCCGACCTTGCCGGCATTGTCGAGGCGGTCGTCGGGTTAGATAATCGGCCGCAGGCGTCGACGCGCGTTCGCATCGCATCGCAAGCCGATGCGTCGTTCACCCCGCCGCAAGTCGCGCAGCTTTACGATTTCCCGCGCGGAGTAGATGGAACCGGTCAGTGCATCGGCATCATCGAGCTCGGCGGCGGCTTCAGCCAAGCCGACTTTTCCGCCTACCTTTCCGGGCTCGGCATCAAGGCGCAAACGGTGAGCGTCGTTTCCGTCGACGGCGCGAGCACGACGCCCGGTCAGAATCGCGACGCCGATGTCGAGGTGATGCTGGATGCGGAAATCGTCGGCGCGATTGCGCCCGGAGCGAGCATCGTCGTCTACATCGCCCCGAACACCGATCAAGGTTTTCTCGACGCCGTGACGACGGCCGTGCACGACCAAACGCACAAGCCGTCGATCATCTCGATCAGCTGGGGTTCGGCGGAAGCGAACTGGACACAGCAGTCGCTGGCCGCGCTCAACTCGGCGATTTCGGCGGCGTCGGCGATTGCCGTTTCGGTTTGCTGCGCTTCCGGCGACAGCGGCTCGAGCGACGGCGTTAGCGACGGCGCATCGCACGTTGACTTTCCTGCATCCAGCCCGTTCGCACTCGGTTGCGGCGGCACGACGCTGAGCGGATCGGGTTCCACGATCTCTTCGGAGACGGCGTGGAGTGATTCGGGCGGCGGCGTTAGCGATGTCTTCGCGCTTCCTTCCTGGCAATCGAGGGCCAACGTCCCGGCCCCGCCCGCGGGTTCGGGCGGACGGGGCGTTCCGGATGTCGCCGGCGACGCCGATCCCAACTCCGGTTATCAA
Organism: Candidatus Cybelea sp.; assembly: GCA_049800655.1. GTDB lineage: Bacteria > Vulcanimicrobiota > Vulcanimicrobiia > Vulcanimicrobiales > Vulcanimicrobiaceae > Cybelea. The sequence continues at coordinate 19,506 of JBARKF010000017.1, read as the reverse complement.
GTTCGCGTCGATGGCTCGGACCTCGTTGTCGGCGGAACGAGCGCCGTTGCACCGCTTTGGGCAGCCCTGATCGCGCTGATGAACCAGCAGCTCGGGCGCAACTTAGGCTTCGCGAATGCGAACCTGTACGGCGTTCCGGGATATCCGGGCAGTCCCGGTCCAATTCACGACATCACGACGGGGAGCAACGGTGCCTACAGCGCGAGCCCCGGTTGGGATCCCTGCACCGGTTTGGGAACGCCGGACGGTGGACGCTTGGCGCAAGCGCTTGTCCCATCTGGATAAAGGCGCGCGGCGCGGACGGTGTAAGTCCTCGGGTAACTAGCTCGCTGAAACGCTCGAGGAGAACGAAAGGACGATGACTTCGACGGCCATGACTACTGCTGCCGATCTCCGAGATTTTCTGATGCTGCCGTACACGGCGCTCGAGGAACTCAACCTGCGCGCGAAGGCGCAGCGTCAAGAGCGCGTTCCGCTGGGCGCCTTGCAAGAGGAGCGGTTGCGTTATTTAACCGACGAACCGCACATCAAGGCCCTTACGGTGCTCTTTTCCGACCTCGAAGGGCGCCTGCACATGCTCGACTACGATAAGAAGTTCCTGCTGCGCTCGCACGACAATCTTACTTTCGACGGCTCGTCGATTCGGGGTTTTACGCCCCAGCGCGAGAGCGACTTGCGCTTATCGCTCGACTGGAGTGCGTTTTACTGGGGGCCGGCCGACATTTTCGGGCCCGGAAAAGTGCTCGTCTTCGCCGACGTCTTCGATCGCGATGGCAAGCCGTTTGCGGGCGACATTCGCGGCTCGCTCAAGCAACTCGCCAACGAATGTTATACAAAGGAAGGCTACACGCTCAACGCCGCTAACGAAATCGAGGGTTTTCTCTTTAAAGGCCTCGACGCTGAACGCCGGTTTCACGACACCGGCAAGTTCGAGTACGTCAACACCGGCGGCTACTACCACTCGCTGCCCGGCGATCCGTTACGAGATTTCATCGATACCGCTGCCGAGGTGCAACGCGCGATGGGATTCCAGAACGAAAAGGATCACCCCGAGGTCGCTCCTTCGCAGTTCGAGATCAACTACAACTACGGCGAAGTGGTCGCCGCCGCCGATCAAATTCAGCTGTACAAGCTCATTTGCCGTCAAGTCGCGACGAAGCTCGGCATGACCGCCAGCTTCTTACCCAAGCCCGTCGTCGGCGTGAACGGCAGCGGCATGCACACCAACGTCTCGGTGAGTAAGAACGGCAAGAACCTCTTCTGGGAACCAAAAGGTCAAGAGCAGCTCAGCGCCTTCGGCTGGAAGTTCGTCGACCGCATTTTGACGCATGGAAACGACATCTGCTTGATGCTCAACTCGAGCGTCAACGCCTACCGCCGCCTCGATCCGCACTTCGAAGCTCCCAACCAGATCAAAGCCTCCGCTATCGATCGCGGCTCGATGATCCGCGTTCCGATCGGTAATCAGCGCAGCATGCGCACCGAGGTTCGTTCCGTTGCGCCCGATGCGAACCCGTATATGGTGATGCTGGCGGTCTTCAAGACCGGACTTGAAGGTACCGTCGCCAACCTGAAAAACCTCCGTCAGGCCGATCGTTACCTGCCCGACAACATCTACGACGCACTCGACGCGTTCCGGCGCTCGGAGTGGACCGGTAAACTCCTAGGCGACGACGTCAAACAGCGCTACGCCGACCTCAAACAAGCCAGCGCCGATCGCTGCCCGCGTCTGCTTGGCACCTTCGTCAAAGCGCAGGAGGTCCAATACCACCACGAAGTCTACAACCAATACCTCTGGAACTTGTTCTAGAGCGAGGATTTTTCTCGCCGATTTGGGTAAGTCGTCACCATGACTAGTGCAACAACAACGCAACGATATACGCCAAGAAAATGGAACCTGTCCGGCTTGCAGGGCATCTCCGACGAAACGCTGGAGCTTCACTTCGGCCTTTACGAAGGCTACGTCAAAAATACGAACGCATTGCTCGATCGCATCGACGCCATGCGGCGCGCCGGCCAAAACTCCGGTTCGACGCCCGAGTTTGCCGAAATCGCCCGCCGCCTCGGCTGGGAGTTCGACGGCATGCGGCTGCATGAGTACTACTTCGATAACCTCACGGCCTCGCCGACGCCGCTGAAATCGGGCCAGCTGTACGACGCCGTCGGCCATTCCTTCGGCGACGTCGATCAGTGGAAGAAAGACTTTGCGGCTATCGGCGGCATGCGCGGCATTGGGTGGGCGATTACCTACCAAGACCCCGATTCGTTGCAGCTCCTCAATATCTGGGTCGGCGACCACAACGTCAACAATCTCGCCGGCTGCGACCCGATCGTCGTGATGGACCTCTGGGAACACGCTTGGCTGAAAGACTACAAGCCGGCCGACAAAGGCAAATACGTCGAGGCCTTTATCGCGAACATCGATTGGGGTGCCTGCGAGGCGCGGCTTATCGTCGTCGAGCCATAAGGCTACGGCTCGCGCAATCGTCACGGGCGCCTCGGGCGGTTTGGGCCTCGAGTTTGCCAAGCTGTTGGCGGCCGGCGGCGGGTACGATCTCGCCCTGATCGCGCGCTCGGGCGATAAGCTCGACGCCATCGCGGCGAACCTGCGCGAGCGCTACGGCGTCAACGTCTACGTGCTCGTCCTCGACCTAAGCGAGCCCCGCGCCGCGGCGACGGTATGCGCGCGCATTCCGGAGTGCGACGTTTTGATCAACAACGCCGGCTTCGCGACGAACGGCCGCTTCGAGGAGATCCCGCAAGAACGCATTCGCGACGAGATTTCGCTTGACGTCCTCACGCTCACTGAACTCACCCGCGCGTACGTTCCGGGAATGCGCGCGCGGGGTTCGGGCCGGATCTTGAACGTCGCGTCGACGGCCGGCATGCTGCCCGGCCCATTTATGGCGGTCTACTACGCGTGCAAAGCGTACGTGCTTTCGTTCTCGCAAGCCCTCGCCGAAGAGCTGCGCGGCACCGGCGTCACCGTGACGTGTCTTGCTCCCGGCGCTGCAGCAACCGGCTTCGCCGAGCGTGCAAGCGCGCGCCGGACGCTGCTCTTTTCAATGCTGCCGGTGGCCGATGCGAGGTCGGTTGCGCGTGCCGGCTACGACGCGATGATGCGCGGTCAGGATCTCGAAGTACCCGGCCTCTGGAGCAAGCTCGTCACACTCGCCGCGCGCCTGACCCCACGGCGTCTTCTGATCTGGTTCTCGCGCAAAACGATCGAGTGAAGCGGGCCGACGGAGGTGCTCTATGCCCCGAAAAGAGATACTCGACCGCACCCAAAGCTACAGCACGCCGTTCCGCATCACCAACGGCAAGCGCTTTGCGCTGAAGAACTTTGACCCCGGCGCCACCTGCGGGCTAAAGGAGAAACGCGAAGCGTCCAAGCTCCTTCGACAAGGCATCGACTGGCTCGCACAAGAGCAGCAGATGCTGTACGCCCAGGATCGCTGGTCGCTGCTCCTCATCTTTCAGGCGATGGATGCTGCCGGCAAGGATAGCACGATCAAGCACGTCATGTCCGGCGTGAATCCCCAAGGGTGCCAGGTTTTCTCGTTCAAGCAGCCATCGCAAGAGGAGCTCAGCCACGACTTCATGTGGCGGTATTTCAAGTGTCTGCCCGAGCGCGGGAGGATCGGCATATTCAACCGCTCCTATTACGAGGAGGTCCTTATCGTCCGCGTGCACGAGGAGATCCTGAAGCGTCAGAAGATACCCAAGCCGCTTGTCGGGAAGCACATATGGGACGAGCGGCTCGACGATATCGCGCACTTTGAGGACTACATCACTCGTCAAGGAGTCGTCATCCTAAAGTTTTTTTTAAACGTGTCGCGTGGGGAACAGAAGAAGCGCTTTTTGAGGCGCCTCGATACTCCCGAGAAGAACTGGAAGTTTTCGGCCTCGGACGTGCACGAACGTAAGTTCTGGGACAAATACATGTGCGTCTACGAAGAAGCCATTCGCGCGAGCGCGTCGGAACGCGCACCTTGGTTCGTGGTGCCGGCCGACAACAAGTGGTTTACACGGCTTGTTGTCGCCGCCGCAATTGTAGAAGCAGTCGAGCAGCTAGATCTCACCTATCCGAAGGTTGACGCGGAGAAGAAGAAGGAACTGGCGGCAATGCGAGCGGCACTCGTCCACGAGAAATAGGTGAATACGTCGACACCATCGCCGTCCTCGGCGGCGTGGGGCTCTTCCTGCTGCAGAGATCGAGACCTTCATTCACTTAAGCGCAATGCGAGCCAGAACGCCGGCGATTCGGTGATGAACCTCGGCACCCGGAGGCGGTTAACGGCATACCGCTCCGTTTCTTCGCGGCCCACCATGCCGGATGCAAGCGCGATATAGGTGTTTGATGCCTTCGCCTGATAGATGACGCGCCCGACCCGGAAACCGTACAGCCCCGACAGCACGACATAAACGATGCACAGCACAATCGCGAGGGTGATGGTGGTTCGCACCTACCAGTGGCCCGCGCTCTGGCCGCCGTCGACGTGCGAGATCTCACCGGTTACAAACTCGGCGCGTTCTAAATACATCACGGCCGATACAACGTCGTCGACCGTGCCCAAACGGCGAAGCGGCTCCAACGACTCGAGTCCCGCATACGAGTCTGACTCTTGCGTCTTTATGATACCGAGCGAGACCGCGTTCACGCGGATCCCCCGTTGCGCGTATTCGATGGCGAGGGCTTTTGTCGCCGCATTTAGGCCGCCTTTCGTCAGGGACGCTAAGAGGGCCGGAGAACCGTTGATCGGTTGTTCCGCGGCGGTTGTGGTGACGTTCACGATATGGCCCCATCCCTGGCGTTCCATTAACCGCACCGCGCGCTGCGTCAAATAGAAAAAACCTGCGATGTTTGTCGAGAGCATCGCGTCGTAGTCCGCCTGGGTGTACTCCGTGAACGGCTTTGAAATGAAGATGCCCGCGTTGTTAACGAGCGTATCGAGACGGCCGAATCTTTCCACGCCTTCGTTCATGAGGCGGTCGGTGGTATCGGGTTCGCCGATGTCGCCCCTGACGTTGACGATGCTCGGATTCGTGCTGGTGCCGATGGAACGTGAATTTGCAACGACGTTGTAGCCGGCTTCGTTGAACGCAGACACGAGGCTTGCGCCGATACCGTGCGACGCGCCCGTTATCACTACAACCTTTTCTCTAGTCATACCTGAATCCCGACCCTGACCGTGCTCGTACTCACTCAAGTGCGATCTACTGGAAATGCTGGGCGATGTAGTCGATCCAGTAGTGATAGACGTCGGCAGCGCGGACCGGATCGTGCGGGAAGTGGCCGTCGACGGGCCAGACGCGAAGCGCGGCGTCTTTGTGGTTGTCGCGCAACGCGCGCCAGTACATTGACGACGTTGCGAAGCTGTCGCGATTGTCTCCGACGTCGGAGAGGATGAGCACGGGTGTCGTCACGCCTGCAACATAGGAGATGGCCGAGGCTCGCCGCCACTCGGCCGCATTTGAAGCGATGAAGGGCGAGCCGTGGAAGAGATCGGCGTCCGAGAGACTGTCGTCGGCGGTGCCGTAGTCGGCGATCCAGTCGTTCACCGAGGCACCCGAGACCGCCGCCTTCCAGATGTGATACCTCGAGATCATCCAAGCCGTCATGATGCCGCCGTACGACCAGCCGCTGACGGCAATCCGCGATGAGTCGACGATACCGCGAGCACGAATCGCGTCGATTGCGGCGATGATGTCTTTGCCGGGCCCATCTTCGGGATCGTAAAGCACGGCGCGCTGATACGAAATTCCGAGATCGTCGCTGCCGCGATAGTTCGGCTGCAAGACGAGCCAGCCGCGCGCCGCCATCACTTGCGCCCAAAAGCTGAAGGTGAGCGCCGACGACGATGTCGGGCCGCCGTGAATGAAGACGACGAGCGGATATTTTTTGCCGGCCTCAAAGCCGGGCGGAAAGTAGAGCACGCCGTCGCCGGTAATGCCCGTTTTTGTGGGAAACGTGATGCGTTCCGCGCGGGCCAAATTCAGACTCGCGATCGCTGCGTTGAACTCGGTAAGTTTCGTGGTCGAGCCTTGCGGCGACCGTACGAATAACTCAGGAGGCTGTTTTGTCGAGGTTCCAACGAAGACGACCGCACCGTCCGGCCCAACGGCGCCTGCCAGCGGCGACGCGATATTGATGTCGCCGAGATCGAGCCGCTCCGGTCGTCCATCGAGCGATGCGCGATAGAGGGCGATCGTCGCTCGATCCGGCGCGACAAAGAAGAGGCCGCTCGAGTCACGCGCCCAGGCGGCGTTCGCGACGGGGCGATCGGCCGCGGCCGAGATCGAACTTCCGACACCTCCCGCCGGCGTGGTGACGCAGATCTGCGCGAGGTTGACTTGCGGATCGCCCTTCGCACACGCATAGGCAATGTGGCGGCCGTCCGGCGAGAAGCGCGGATCGCCTTCCCACGCGCTACGTCCGGTCAAGGTGCGCACGGTCTTGCTCGAAACGTCGACGAGCGCGATGCGCGAGTAGCTTTCATCGTTGAGAATCGCATTCGGCACGAGCGTAAAAGCGATCGTCTTGCCGTCGGCCGACCACGAGATCGTCGACTCGGCTTCGCCTGTCGCCACGCTCTGCGGGCCGAAGGTGAGCTGCGTCACGGGCCCGCCGTCGAGCGCAAGCATAAAGAGATGGACGGGTTTCGGCAGCTCGCGTGCCACGATCGGTTCGGTCGTAAAGATGAAGCTGTCGCGGAAGCGATCGGCTCCGCTCAGTTGCGGATCGGAATCGGCCGCAGCGTAAGCCAGCGCGCGGCCGTCGGGGCGCCAAGCAAACTGCTCGACACCGGCCTTGTCGTGTGTAACGGCTTGCGCGACGCCGCCGTCGAGCGGCATAACGAAGACCTGCGTGTGCGCATCCTTCCCGGTTCCCTCCTTCGCGAGGTACGCCAGGCGCGTGCCATCCGGCGAGAAGGCGGGATCGGAGAGCTGTTCGAGATTCGACGCCAGCGCTTGCTGCGTCCGCGTCGCCAAATCTACGAGGACGAGGTCGCTGGTGCGCTTGTCGTCGTTCCATAGTACACGCGTCACAATCACCGCCGCGTGCTTACCGTCCGGTGCGATCGCCGGCGAATCGAGCGCAACGAGACGCTGAAAATCGCCCTCGGCGATCGTTTGAGAGGATGGTGTGGCGGCGACCGTCGAGAGGCCGGCGAGCAGGAGTGCAATCGTTCGAAAGATTTTCATGTCCCAATCACTCCTCAAATTTGAAAGTGTTGCGCGATGTAGTCGATCCAGTAGTGATAGATGTCGACGGTTCGCACGGGGTCCGACGGAAAGTGGGCGTCGACCGGCCAAACCCTCAGCGTCGCGTCCTTGTGGTTATCGCGCAGCGCGCGCCAGTACATCGACGACGTCGCAAAGGGATCGCGATTGTCGCCGACGTCCGAGAGGATCAGCACCGGCGTGGTGACGTCGGCAGCATAGGAAATTGCCGACACGCGACGCCACTCGGCCGCGTTCGAGCCGACGAACGGCGAGCCGTGCAGCAGATCGATGTCGGCGAGACTATCATCGGCGGTGCCATAATCGGTTATCCAATCGTTGACCGACGCCCCTGACACGGCCGCTTTCCAAATGTGGTATTTGGAGATCATCCACGCCGTCATAATGCCGCCGTACGACCAGCCGCAGACGGCGATGCGCGAGTCGTCAACGATACCGCGCGCCCGCACCACGCCGATGGCCGACATGATGTCCTTGCCGGGACCGTCTTCGGGATCGTAGAGCATCGCGCGCTGATACCTCAAGCCCAGATTGGGGCTGCCGCGGTAGTTCGGGCGTAGGACGAGCCAGCCACGCGCCGCCATCGTTTGCGCCCAGAAGTCGAACTCCAACATCGACGGGTCGTCGGGACCACCGTGAATATACACGACGAGCGGATACTTTCTCTCCGGCGAAAAGCCGGGTGGAACGTAGAGCACGCCGTCTCCTTTGACGCCGGTCGTCGTTGGAAACGTTATGGGCTGCGCCGAAGCCCAGGCGATGTCGGCCATCCCGGTGTTGAAATCGGTGACCTTCGTGACGGCTCCGCTCGGTGAGCGTTTGAAGAGCTCGAGGGGCTGCGTCGTGGAGGTCGCGAGAAAAACGAGCGTGCCGTCGTTGGCGAGCGCGTTGCCCAACTGCGGAGCGTTCGCCGCGCCGGTCGTCGTCGATGGAATCCCCGGGACGAGATTGCCGACGTCGATGCGCAGCGGCGCTCCGCGAAGCGGCAAACGATAGAGGGCGTTGGTGAGGCCGTCGGGTGCGGTGACGATCAGGCTTTGTGAGTCGCGCGACCAGACTGCGTCGCCGATGGGGCGATCGATCCCGGCCGAGAGCAACGTCCCCGGGCCGCCGGCCGGGGTGGTCACGTAGACCTGCGTCAGGTTCACTTGCGTATCGCCGCGAGCGTAACCGTACGCGATGTGCGAACCGTCCGGTGAGAAGATTGGGCCGCCTTCCCAGGCGGCGCGCCCGGTCAGCGGCCGCACTCGCCTGGAAGCCACGTCGACAATGGCGATGCGCGAGTAGTTCTGATCGTTGGTGATCGCGTTGGGTGCAAGCGTAAAGACAATCGACGTACCGTCGGGCGACCACGACTCGTCGGAGACGCTCTGCGAGCCGAACGTCAGCTGCGTCGTCGTCCCGTCGCCGAGCGAAACCGTGAAAAGATGCGAGGGCTGCAGCGCCGCACGCGTCGTGATCGGCTCAGTCGTGAAGATGAAACTATCGCGAAAGCGGTCGGCGCCGGCGCGCGGCGGTTCGCCGTCGGCAGCGGCGAACGAGATCGCGCGGCCATCGGGACGCCACGCGAACTCGTCTACGCCTGCCGATGCGAACGTCACCGGATGCGCCTCGCCACCGCCGGCCGGCATCACGAAGACCTGCGTATGCGGGTCCTTGGCCCCCTCGTCCCGGCCGAGGAATGCGAGCTGCGTACCATCGGGCGAGAAGGCCGGGTCCGAAATGTTATCGAGATCGTCCACCAGCGTACGACTCGTTCCGCTTGCGGTATCGACCAGAACGAGCACCCCGCTGCGCCGATCGTCGTTCCAGAGCACGCGCGACACGACGACGGCGGCGTGCGCTGCGTCCGGCGACACGGCCGGCGTTTTGAGTTCGACCAGGCGCTGGTAGTCGTCTTCGCTCACGGTTTTCAAGGGCGTGACGCCGAGCGTCCAAGCCCAGACGAAGAGCACGCTAACCGCTCGGAACGTTGTCGACATGCGGCTACGAGTCGTGGCTGGTGCGAATCGCTTCGAGCGGAACGGCGATGATGCTGCCGGAATCGCTTCCGATGATGAGCGTCTTGCCGTCGACGACCGGCGAACCGACGTTAAAGGCGGTATGCATGTTTTTGTCGCCGACGACGCGGCCGGTTTTTGCGTTGAGCGCCCAGAGATAGCCGCCATAATCGCCGAAATAGACGTTTCCGTCGACCTCCACGATTCCACCCTTCACCGCTCCCTGCGTGCGCGTCTCCCACATTAACATCCCGCTGGTAGCGTCGAGAGCGTGCATCCAGGGTCCGACCGAGCTTCCCAGATAGAGCAGGCCGCCCGCAAGCAGCGGAATCGCGGCCTCGTTACGCCCCGGGAGAGTGCCGGCCTCGAGCGCCACGTCCCAGCGCAGCGCGCCGCTTCGAAGATCGACGGCGTAGACGCGCTCGACCGCAAGGTCGCCGATGACCGTCCACTGATCGGGAAGCACGGGTGAAACGTAATCGCAAAAGACGCGGACGCCGTCACTCACTTGCGGGCAATCGCCGATGCCGGAGGCACCTTTGGAAAACGGGCTGCGCCAAACGATCGCTCCGCCGTCGGCGTGGAGCCGCCAGACCGCGTTGCTGCCGACGCCGGCGGTGATGAAATCGCCGCCGTCGACCGGCAGGATCGCCGTCATCGACGCCATCGAGCCGATCGAATTCGCGTAACGCTTCGTTCCCGTCGCGGGATCTACGCCGTTGATCCAGCCGGCGCCGTCGTGATTCACCAGAATGCCGTCGATAATTGCAGGCGTCGGCATAGCCGATCCAGTGAGCGGCGTCTGCCAGCGAATCGCGCCGCCGAGGCGGTCGAAGGCGATCAGCGCGCTCGGGCCCTGTCCCACCATCATCGGCTCCGAGGGCGATGAGCTGCGGCTCGTCGGATCCCCCTCGCCGACGATCACGACGTCTCCATAGATCAGCGGAGCGCTCATCAAGGGATTGGTCACATGCGCTTTCCAAAGCACGTGACCGCTGTTAACGTCGATGGCGTAGAGCGAGCCGTTATTATTCCCAATGTAGAGCATGCCGTCGATCACGGTCGGGCTCGCGGAAATCTGACCGCCCGTCTCGATCCGCCAGGTCGCCTCGAGCGTGCCGCCGACGACCGCATTGTTCTCCGGCCCCAAGCGAAACTGCGTCCAAGCCGGAGCGACGGCCGCCATCATCACGACCGAAAGCAGCCAGCCGGCTAACATGCCCATGAACGCTACTCTTCGACTATAGCGTCAGCTCCATCCCGTCGTACGCGATCTCACGGCCGGACTCACGCACGCTTGCATACGCTTTGGATCCCAGGTCGAGCATCGGGTTCGAGTTATTGAGGTGGGTGAAGATCACGCGGGTACGCACGCCGCTCAGCTGCGCCAGCGTCCCGTCGGGACCCCCGACCGGCTGGTGACCCAGCGCACGTGCGCGCTTGTGCATCAAATCCTGCGACTCAAGCTCGTCGTCGCTGTAGAAGGATCCGTCGAGAAACGCAACCTCAGCCGATGCGACCACTGCGCCGAGCGTCTCGTCGAGGGCGCTGAAGACCGGCGCGAAGACCAAACTCGCCGTACGCGACGGCTCGGAGATGTGATACGCGACGACGGCGCCTTTAACGCCGCGCCGGCCGTCGAAGCCGGGCGTCGTGCCGGGAAGTGCGAAAGCGCGAACCTCGAGGCCGTCGCCGACCGGATCGTCCTCTCCGGTGTTTTCACACCACGCGTCGAGCGGCGCCTCGAGCCACCGATGGGGTAAGACCGCAAACGGAGCAAACGCCGGTTGCGCGAGTGCGATCGTACGAACGACCGTGCTCGACCGGACGACGAATCCTTTCGCGCCGTGCTGTCGCAGCGATGCCAAGCCGCCCAAATGATCGACGTTTGCATCGGTGAAGAGCATGCCGGCTATCGGCGTGCCGCGCCGCTCTCGCGGCTGCAGCGGCGGAAACGCTTCAATTTGCGCGGCGACGTCGGGCGAACAGTTCAGGAGCAGCCACCGCTGGCCGTCGCTGCTGATCGCTACACTCGATTGCGAGCGACTCGGGGCGCGTCCATGGCGGGCAGCCAGACAGTTCTCGCACGCGCAGTTCCATTGCGGTACGCCGCCACCCGCGGCCGACCCGAGAACGCGGACGATCACGCGCGGCGAGCGACCAGCTCGGCCTCCTCAGCGCCTTCCCGCAGCGACGTAACGATACGGTGGTCGGGGCTTAACGAGCAGGCCGGATCGGTCGCCGCCGCATCGCCGGTTAGCAGAAACGCTTGACAGCGGCAGCCGCCCCAATCGATCTCCCGCCGCTCGCAGGAGCGGCACGGTTCGGGCATCCACTGCGTTCCGCGGTAACGTTCGAACGATTCGGAGTGATGCCAGATTTCGGCGAGCCCGCGATCGCGTACGTTCTCAAAGTTGAGATCGCGGATCGCCGCTGCCGCCGGGCAGGGCAGCACGCAGCCGTTCGGCGTGACGGTCATGAATTGCGTTCCCCAGCCGTTCATGCACGGCTTGGGGAATTCGCCGAAATAATCGGGGAGAACGTAGATAATCTCCATCGCCCCGCGCAAACGCTCGCGCGCGGCTGCCACGACCTCTTCGCCCCGTCGAACCTGGCGCAGCGTCGGCATCAGCGCCGCGCGATTGCGGTAAGCCCACCCGTAGAACTGCACGTTCGCAAGCTCCAGCCGCGCGATCTGCAGCCGTTCGGCGAACGCGATAACCTCCTCGATCGCGTCGTGGTTCAACCGGTGCAGCACGCAGTTTAGGGTCAGCGCGACCGGTCTGCGGCCGACGCGCCGTAACGCGTCCACCTTTCTCTCGTGGACGTCGGTTCCGGCGATGCGTTCCGCGAGTTTTGCCTCGGGGGCTTGAATGCTGATCTGAACGTGATCGAGACCGTTTGCGATCAATTCGTCCAGCAGCGCATCGTCGAGAAACGTCCCTTGCGTGATCAAGTTGGTGTAAAGGCCCGACCGCGCCGCGGCGCTCACCAGCGCTGCCAAGTCGCGCCGCAGCGTCGGCTCCCCACCCGAAAAGTGCGTCTGGACGACGCCCAACCCCGCCGCCTCTTCCAGCACAGCGATCCATTGCGCGGTCGAGAGTTCGTCGCGATACGCCTGAAGCGCGAGCGGGTTATAGCAGTAAGGGCACTGCAGGTTGCAGCGATATGTCAGTTCGCAGAGCAGCGACAGCGGCCTCACGCCGTGTCGTCCTGAGGTTGTCGAAGGACGAATCCACGCTGCGACAAACGGTCGAAGAGATCGCTCAGGTCGTCCTGCGCGCACTGCGGCGCGACGTCGAATCGCTCGACGACGGCCGCGACGATCTCTTCCAGCGTGCGCCGGCCATCGGTGAGCTCGAGCGCCGCGGCGGCGGGGGGGTTGAGCACGAGCGCTCCTTCGGGCACCAGTAGCATCACGCTACCGTCGGCGTCGTGGCGCAGCTTGACGCCTTTGCCGAAGCGCGGCTTCGCCGTCAAATTCACTTGAATACCCCCGAAGCCAAGGCGGTCGCGTCGAGGATCCCCCAAAGCACGTCACACTTGAAACGCAAAGCCTCGACGCAGCGTTCTTCGAGTTCGGGCGTCGTTGCTTCTTCCATCACCCATGCCAGCGCGGCGTCGGCGTCACGGCGTGCCAGCGGAATCCGTCGCTCGAAATAGGCGAGTCCCGCAGGATCGATCCAGGGATACTTTTCGAGGATCGCGGCAATTCGCCGCGCCATCACGGGCGGTCCGAAGAGCTCCGTCAACGATGACGCGACAGCTTCGATCCACGGGCGCGAGCGAGCAAACGTTACGTACGCATCGACGGCAAATCGCGTGCCGGGTGCGACTGCGTGTTCCGAGCGCACGTGGGTTTCGTCGAGGCCTACGGCATGCGCCAGCGCGATCCATGACGTGGTCCCTCCCCGCTCGCCGCTACCCTCTCCGTCGTGATCGACGATACGCGAGATCCAGACGCGCCGATATGCGGCCGAAGGAAGATTGGCGAGAATCGCCGCGTCCTTGACCGGAATCTGCTTCTGATAGTAGTAACGATTCGCGACCCACGCTTGCACTTGGGCGCGATCGAGCACACCGGCAACCAGCCGCTGGTGAAACGGATGCTTGTCGTGATAGCGCTCCTCGCCGACGGCATGTAGCCGCGCGAGGAGGCTCGAGTCGGCCGTTAGAGCTTGGGCGTGCGGATCGGCGCGGTCAGGTACGCCGTTACCTCCGCGCCGAGCGGATGCTCTTGAAAATCGGGACGTTCCCAGTGCTGCCGGGGCTCTTTCATGCGGTACTCCTCGGGCGGACGCGTGTTCCTCTAGTATACATGCCAGGTCCACTAGGGCCGAGCGAACGTACGTTTGCGTAGGCCAAGCGCCGCCGCATCAAGGTCGTCGGGACCCGCACGCGGTCGGCCAGCCGCAGAAACGCAAGCGCCTTAACGTGCCACCAGGTCATGTCGATCTCGAACCAGCGCAAGCCGTGGCGTGCTGAGAACGGAAATGCATGGTGGTTGTTGTGCCAGCCTTCGCCGAACGAAAGCGCCGCGACCCACCAGCAGTTCGTCGATTGATCCGTCGTCCGGTAGCTGCGATAGCCCAGCATGTGCGCGGCGCTGTTGACGAACCAGGTCGAGTGGTAGCAGAAGACCAGACGAACGAAAACGCCCCACACGACCCACGACCAGCCGCCGAGGAAAAAGAGCGCGACGGCCAGCGCGATCTGAAGCGGCGCGCCCAGGTGTTGCAATGCACGATAGAAGGGGTCGGCGTGAAGGTCGGGCGCGTAACGCGCGATCTCGTCGTCCGAGGGCAGCGCCAAGTTCTGCCGGTAGAGCCAATCGACGTGAGCCCATCGAAAGCCAAGGCGAATGTTGTGGGGATCGTCGTCTTGATCGGCATGCGCGTGGTGCTTTCGATGAATGGCGACCCAGCGAATAGGATCGCCCTGCAGCGCAAGCGTCCCAAAGACCGCGAAGAGATATTCGAGCGGTTTGCGCAAGCGAAGGCTTCGGTGCGTGAGCACTCGATGGTAGCAAAGCGTGATGCCGAGCGCACCCGTCAGATAGGCGATGATCGCAGCAACGACGAGATCGGAGAGGCGAAAGAGCGCCGGCACAAACGCTGCTAAAGCGCCGATATGGATCAGCGCAAGCCCCGCGCCCGTGCCGTACCTCGCCAGTGGATTCATTACCGTTTAAGTCTCCGAGAACGCTAGTTGGACGGTTGCCGAGTTTTCTTTGCCGATGAAAAGAGCCTGCTGGACGCAGGCTCTTGATGCGGTTAGGTTGCCGAGCAACCGAAGTTGCTAGTAGGCTCGGCGAGTAGCGAAGCAGTCCCGGCAGTAGACCGGCTTATCGCCGCGAGGCTGGAAGGGTACCTCCGCCACGCCTCCGCACTGGCTGCACGTTGCCTTGAACATCTCGCGAGGACCACCGCCGCGTCCGCCGCCGTTGGGCGAACGTCCGGCCTTGCGCGCCGCCCGGCATTCCGTGCAGCGGCTCGGCTTGTTGGTAAAGCCTTTCATCGCGAAAAACTCTTGTTCACCGGAGGTGAAAGGGAACGGTTGTCCGCAGTCGACGCAGGTAAGCGTTTCGTCTGTGTACATTAGATGAGCGAATCTCCAATTTAGTGAGTGGGCTTGTACTCGGGATCCGATTCGCTCAGTACCTTGGAACCGCGCGGGGGTCGAAACCTGGGTAACCAGACCACTATACACCATTGAAAGCCGTGCGTCACGGGCGCCGCGGCGAAGGAGTCGCCGGCTCTTCAACCGAACATACGTTCCGAAAATCCGCCTTTCGGCCGGACGCTGTGTCGAAGGGCGGTGGTGGCGCGAAACTCTCGCTCCACCTGGCTAGGGTTTCACCGCCCCGGCGGATTGAAACCGGCATCCACCTAGTCGAGAGGATTACTAATGCCAACAAAGGTCAAGCGCGCCGTCAAAGAGCGGCGTACAAAGCGTAAGCCGTGCAATTTTTGCACGGACCGCGCCATTGCGGTCAGTTACCGCGACGTTAGCCGGCTCAAGAAGTACGTCTCCGAGCGCGGCAAAATCGTCCCGCGCCGCATTTCGGGCAACTGTGCCAAGCATCAGCGGATGTTGACCGTGGCCGTCAAGCGAGCCCGGCTAATCGCGTTTCTCCCGTTCGGTTCGGAGTAGCTTCGTAATGCGGCTGATTCTATTCACCGACGTCGAGGCGCTCGGTAAGCGCGGCGACATCGTCGAAGTCGCAGACGGCTACGCCCGCAACTTCTTGCTGCCGCGCAAGCTCGCGGGTGAGGCCGACAAAGGCGCGCTCGCGCAGCTCGACGCGCAGCATCGGGCGGCCAAGCGCCGCGAGTCGCAGGAGTTGGAGGATGCGCGAGCCTTGGCGGCGCGCATCGAGTCGGCAAAGATCGCGATTCCCGCCAAGGCCGGGGGGAACGGAAAGCTCTTCGGCGCCGTCACGAACGCCGACGTCGCCGTGGCCATCGCCGCCGCGCTCTCCGTGACAATCGACAAGCATAAGATTGGAGTGAGCGGCGGTCAAATCAAAGCCGTCGGCACCTATCCCGTTGAGATCAAGCTGCACAAAAGCGTCGTCGCGAAGACAACCGTGGACGTGGTGGCCGTCTAGCGACGGGCGAGCTAGGCGTGCAGCAAGTCTCAACGCGATTTCGCCGCAAATTCGGCGTCGAGGACGAGTTAAGCCGATACGTTACCGCGCTCTACGAGATGCTCGGTTCCGTCCTCGGCCAGGATAAGCTCATCCTTCGCGCGGGGAAAGTAAACGCGCTCAAAATGATGCGGTCGCAGAATCTGCCCGACCGTCTCTGCGGCTTGCAGCGTCTTGTCTTAGAGGACCCCACGCTCGAGCGTGCGACGACGCGCGCGCAGCAACGCAAGACGCTCTCGGAAGTCGAAGAGGCGCTAGCGGATGTCATCGCCCAGCGCCACGCCGAAGATGCGATCGAGCGGCGCGTTAACGAGAAGATGACGGAGCGTCATCAAGAGTACGTCAAGGACCTGAAACTCGAAGCGCTCCGCGAGACCGGCGGTCCGGAAACGCCCGCCTCGCAGGCGAAGCTCGAAGAACTCCAAGCGCTCTCGCAGCGGAGCCTTGCGGCGTCGGCGCTGCAGCAGCTTCGTCCGCAGACGCTGCGCGAGGTCGTGGGCCAGGAACCGGCAATTCGGGCGCTGCTTGCAAAGATCAGTTCGCCCTATCCGCAGCACGCAATACTCTACGGTCCGCCCGGCGTCGGGAAAACGACCGTCGCACGCCTCGTCTTGGATGTCGCGAAGACGCGTCCGTACACGCCCTTTGCCAAAGACGCGCCGTTCGTCGAGGCGAGCGGACCGACGCTGCGATGGGATCCGCGCGAAACGGTCAACCCGCTGCTCGGAAGCGTCCACGATCCGATCTATCAGGGCAGCCGTCGCGAGTTCGCCGACACCGGGGTTCCCGAGCCGAAGCTTGGCTTGGTGACGCGGGCGCACGGCGGCGTGCTTTTCATCGACGAGCTTGGCGAGATGGACGCGTCGCTCCAAATGCGATTGCTCAAAGTGCTCGAGGATAAGCGGGTGACTTTCGAATCGTCCTATTTCGACGAGACCGCGCCGAACGTTCCCGAATACGTCAAGCGACTCTTTCGCGAGGGCGCGCCGGCCGATTTCATCTTGATCGGCGCGACGACGCGCGAGCCGGAGGACATCGATCCGGCGATTCGCTCGCGCTGCGCGGAAATTTTCTTTGCGCCGCTGACGCAACACCAGATCGTCGCGATCGTCGACGCCGCAGCGAAGCGGCTTGGCGCGAAGATGGCGCGCCGAGTGCCCGAGCTAATTGCATCGTACACGATCGAGGGACGAAAAGCGGTGCAGATTCTCGCCGACGCTTACGGACAGGCACTCTTCCGGCTCTATCCGAGCCGGCGCTCCGAGAAGGCGAAGAGCGCCCGCATCGTCGAGGACGACGTCCGCGCCGTCGTTCGAGCCGGGCGTTTAGTGCAGCATACCCTGGTAAAGGGGCGCGCGACGCGCGAGATCGGCAAGAGCTTTGGCTTGGGCGTTTTGCACCACTTGGGCAGCATCATCGAAATCGAAGCCGTCGCCTTTCCCGCGGCGCAGCCTGGCAAAGGCACGATCCGCTTCAACGAGACGGCCGGCACGATGGCGAAAGATTCCGTCTTCAACGCGACGAGCGTGCTGCGTGCCGTGACCGGCATCGATATCGCCGATTTCGATCTGCACATCAACGTCGTTGGCGGCGGAAACATCGACGGACCATCGGCGGGGCTAGCGATTTTCCTCGCGCTCTACTCCGCCGTCACGAAAACGCCGCTCCCGCAAGATTTGGCGATGACCGGCGAGCTTTCAATTCAGGGTAAAGTCCGAGGCGTCGGCAGTATCATCGAGAAACTCTACGCCGCGCGTCAGGCGGGCATGCAGCGCGTTTTCGTCCCAAAGGAGAACGTGCGCGAAGTCGAGGCGGCGCTCTCGGGGCTCGAAGTCGTGCCGGTCACCAACGTCGCCCAGGTGTTGCGCGAACTGCCGCAAGCTCGAAGAAGAACGCGCTAGCTCTCGCTACTGTGCCACCACGTCTGGCATAGTGATGCGCATAATTTTACAGATATGCACAAGCGACCCACAAGGCGTTCACCGCCGCCGCGACGCACAGCGCTCGGACATCCATGAGCGTACAACCGATTCCGACCAAGATCGATCGCATCCCGCCGAACAATCTCGAGGCGGAGATGGCGGTCATCGGATCGGTTCTCGTCGATCGCGAGATGTTCGCCGCGGTCGGCGAGATCCTCCGTCCGAGCGATTTTTACGCGCACGTTCACGAAGCGATTTTCACGGTACTGCTCGATCTCTACGACCGCGGCGAACCGCTCGATAAGATCTCGGTATCCGAGGAGCTACGGCAGCGCGGCATGCTCGAGCGCGTCGGTGGACTCCCCTATATCAGTTCGCTGATGGATACCGTGCAATCCGCGGCCTCCGCGCGCTACTACGCAACGATCGTACGGGAGAAATCGGTCTTACGCTCGCTCATTCACGCGGGCACCGAGATCACGCAGCTCGGCTACGAGGGCGAAGAAGACGTCCCGACCGCGCTCGATCGCTCCGAACAACTCGTCTACACGATCGGCGAGCGCCGCGGCATCACCGAGTTCATGCCCGTCAGCCGTTTGATGAAGGAAGCCTTCGACCATATCGACCGGCTCTTCCACATGCGGGGCGACCGTACGGGGCTGACCGCCGGCTTTCGCGACGTCGACGCGATGACGACCGGCTTTCAGCCCGGCAACTTCGTCATCGTCGCAGGTCGACCGGGCATGGGGAAGAGTTCGTTTGCGCTTAACATGGCGGTCGCCGCCGCTCGCGAAGAGAGCGGCCCAATCGTTTTCTTCTCGCTCGAGATGTCGAACAGCGAGCTGATTCAGCGGTTGATCTGCTCGGAAGCACGCATCTCGATGAACGACATGCGGCGCGGCAACATTAAGCCCCATCAATGGGAAGAGATCTCCAGGGCGATGGGGACGCTCAACGATCTGCCGATCTACTTAGACGACCTCGGCGCCTTGACCGTCAGCGACGTGCGCAGCCGTTGCCGTCGCCTAAAATCGACCGTTGGCCTGGCCGCGATCTTCATCGACTACCTGCAACTCCTTCGGCCCGGCGTGCTAGCCCGAAATGCCAATCGTAATGAAGAGCTTTCGGAGATCTGCCGTTCGCTGAAGGCGACCGCGAAGGATCTCAGCGTGCCGATCATCGCGCTCGCGCAGCTCAACCGCGGCGTCGAAATTCGCAGCGAGAAACGCCCGATGCTCGCAGATTTGCGCGACTGCCTGGCGGGGGACGTCCTGATCGCAGACGCCGATACCGGAGAACGCGTTGCCGTTGCCGACGTCGTTCAAAAGCTTTTGCGATTCAACGTTTGGGCCGTCGACGAGCGTCTCAAGCTCGTGCGCCGTCCGATCGTCGACGCCTGGGAGGTCGGCCTTCGTCAAGTCTATCGCGTGACGACTCAAAGCGGTCGCACGATCCGATGCACCGATGGCCACCGCTTCTTGACGACCGCGGGCTGGCTGGAGCTTAGATCGCTTCGGCCAGGCGATTCGATCGCCGGTCCGAGGCGATACGACGCCCCTATACTGCGCGGTAACGAGATCTCGCCCGGCAAGGCGTTGCTTCTCGGCTGGCTGATCGGCGACGCTTACCTTGGAGGGAGCGCCGCACTGACGGTCGCGAGCGATGAGGACGCGGCGACAGCTGCACAACT
>JBARKF010000016.1:0-8582 GCA_049800655.1 Candidatus Cybelea sp. | reverse complement strand
ATGTCCAACGGCGGCAACGGAAGGCGCGGCGCTGGCGGCGAGCTCGGGCCCGCGTGCCGCGGCACAAGCGGCAACGGAGGCGGAGGCGGAGGCGGCTACTACGGCGGTGGTGGCGGCGGCGGAGGTGGATATACCAGCGGACCGATCGAGTGGGGCGCTGGCGGCGGTGTGGGCGGAGGCTCATCATTCGCCGAGAGCAGCGCGACGCACGTGCGGATGATTACCGGCGTGAACACTGCCGCCCCGATGATCAAAATCAGTTGGTAGAGCAGGGTGCGGCGGATCGCAACCGCCGATCGGCGCAACGGACGCTATGCCGCTAGCACACCGAACCAGGGCGGCATCCACCGATGAAGCGCTTTTATACGCCGCGCGGGATACCAGCGTTTATTTCTTCTCCTATCCAGGTCTTAAGCCGCTCGGGCAGCTGAGCGGCTTCGACCACACAAAAAACGACGAGTATTTTGTCCCGCGGGGTCGGCCAGGTCTATGAATTCGCGCACGGCGGACAGACGCCGATCGCTACCCTTGCGGAGAAATACGCGGCCATAGGCTGCGCCGTTGACCCCGAGACGGGAGATCTTGCCGCGTCGAACCTTTCCTCGAGTGTCTCCGGGCATGGCAGCGTCGCCGTCTTTGAGAAGGCGCGCGGGAAGCCGAAGTATTATGTCAACGCTGAGGCGTCCTCGTTTACGTTCTGCACGTACGACGATACGAGCGACTTGTTCGTTGCGCAGGGTAACCTCAGTGGGATCGCCGAGCTGCCCGAAGGCGCAACATCGTTTCAGGAAGTCCAGCTCAGCAATGAAGCAAACGTACTTAGCGTTCAGTGGAACGACGGCACTCTCGCGCTCTCTAGCTACTCGGGTAAGCGCCAAACACCCAACTATATCTATCGCGTGACAGTCGTAAATGGCGTCTCGCAGGTCGTCGGAACGACGACGCTCGATGGGCTATTTTACAGACCGCCGGGCGGGGAGTTTTGGATCGACGGCGCACACGTGACCGAGGCAGGCCATACCGCGCCGCGCGGCAGCAGATCTTTTCGGCTTTTGACGTGGCGCTATCCTGGTGGCGGAAAGCCCACGAAGACACTGAACACACCGGCTCGCTGGGAGGGCGTGACCGTCAGCGACGCACCATGAGAACCTTCCAACGCTACGTCCATAGCATCAGCGGCGAACTCATCCAAAGACAACCTGCTTTGCATCACAAACCGTGACAATGTAGATGCAGTATGAGACGCGTAAGTGGCGTGCGCCAACCGTGGAGGCGCGACCAGCGAATCCGATCGCGCGAGACGGCTCGAAAAGCGCTTGCAGTTCAGACCGCCGCTGGCAATGATCCGCGGCGAAGCACGCCGTAAATCGCCTGCGAGGCGAGGCGATCAACGAGGGGCATCGCCGTAATCGCAGCTGCGCGCGCGAGCATCCCGGCGCGCGCGACGTAGCGTGGTTCAAGCGCGAGATCGCGCCGAAGCTCGATGCCTTTTCGCACCCACGGCATTGGGTAGCTTTGCGCGAGCTCGCAGAACTGTAAACGGCTCATTCGGCTGGAATTGGTCCGCAGCGCGCCGAAGCAAATTGGTGCAGCTTTACTGGAGGCACGAGATGATGACCAGAGTTCTTAACGGTTACGCCGTTTGCATCTACGTGGCTACTGCCGTGCTCGCCGGCTGCGCCGGATCGCAGCCGCCGATCGGCGCACCGTTTAGGTCGTTGGCGAGGTCAAACGTCAATGCCGCTCTTGGCCACGTCGGCAAGCCACGCCATTACCAAGTGTTGTACAGTTTCGGAAGCTCTCCAGATGGGAGTGTCCCCGAGGCCAACCTGATCGACGTGGGCGGCATACTTTACGGCACGACGTACTACGGCGGCACCCGGAACTTCTACGGCACGGTCTTCAGCATCACAACGGGCGGCGCAGAGAAGGTGCTGCACAGCTTCGGCCGGCGCCCCGACGGCGAGAATCCCCTGGCAGGTCTGATCGACGTAAACGGCAGGCTGTACGGCACAAACTTCGTCGGCGGTAAGGGATGCAACTGCGGAACCGTTTACAGCATCAACACGAGCGGCAAAGCGGAAGTGTCGTACGATTTCGGCCAGATACCCGATGGCGAAGATCCTCGGGCGACTTTGGTTGAGCTGAATGGAACGCTCTACGGTACCACATGGCAAGGCGGCGTTAGCAGTTGCCCCGAGCAGTCGTGCGGCACGGTCTTCAGCGTCACGCCGGGCGGGACGGAGAAAGTGCTCCACAGCCTCACCGAGGCCGAAGGCTATGCTTCCATTGCTGGCTTGATCAACGTAGGCGGTACGCTCTATGGTACGGCATCTCAAGGGGGCGCGTATAGCGATGGCACGGTCTTCAGCATCACGCCGGCCGGTAGGATAAAGGTGTTGCACAGCTTTGGTAAGGGAAGTGACGGGGCTGACCCGCAAGCATCGCTCGTCGACGTAAACGGTACGCTGTACGGCACGACGCGGCATGGCGGTGCGCATGGTTGCAGCGACTCCGGCGGTACGCAATCCTGTGGCACGGTCTTCAGCATCACAACGAGCGGTGCGGAGAAAGTGCTCTACAGCTTCTCCCAGAACGACGGATGCTATCCAGTAGCGAACCTCATCGAAGTAAAGGGCACGCTGTACGGAACGACGTCCTACTGCGGTGCAGACGGGTATGTAGGGGGCACGGTCTTTAGCCTCACTACAGCAGGGAAAGAGAGGGTACTCCACACCTTCGACCAGTACACCGATGGCTATGCTCCCGAAGCGGGACTGCTCGACGTGGACGGTACGCTTTACGGCACCACGGCTGCTGGCGGGGCGTCCGGGCACTCCAGCTACGGAACGGTATTTGCGTTGACTCCGTGACGTTAGCCGCGGCTTGTCAGCTATCAAAGTCCCGCCGTGTTGCACCGTTGCGAGGTTCTACGGCGTAGTGACCTCATTCTTCTTGCGCTAAGCTAACGGCCGCGCCGTCGGGTTGGGCAAGCCCACTGAACGTCTTGATCGGCTCACCGCCCACTGGATATTTCCAGAAGAGAAACTCGCCATCGTCGCGGCTCGGCCCGATGATCGTCGATCTCTCGATCCAGAATTGCTGGAGAAATCCCGCATTCTTGAGATGAACTACGCCCGATAGCTCAGCGACCGAACCTGCAATCGTATACCGGTAGACGTGATGACCCGAATTGCTCACAGCGAGATACTGGCCGTCCCACTGGACGCCGCCTGGACCGTCGATCTTGAATGGCAATGTGATTGTGAAGAATGAACTGCTTCCCTTGGCAAGCTCGTCGAGCCCGACGCGGTATCCTCGCAAGCCGGGGAATCCGTCCACGTAGAGATTCCCCACATCGTCGTAGCTGCAGTAGTAGGGTTGGACAAGGTGCGGAGGTTGATATAAGACCGGCGATCCTCGAGCGCCCTGCCAAATCCAGACTCCTCCCTCGAGGCTTGTCGCAGCGAGATTCCCGGTTACCGGATCGATCGCGCAATCCATGCCGAGCCCGCTGTCGCGGAGCATTCCGATTGAAACGGTGCCACCATGCGGAAACTCAATGATGTCGCCGTTTTCTTGGCTGGTGACCCAGACATCGCCGGCTTTGTCTACGCACAGACCCGACGGTAGCGCAAAGCCGGTGAGCGTTCCTACCATCTTGCCGGCCGGATACGAATAGATGTAGACGTTGCCTGCCCGCCAATCGGAGATATAGAGCAAATCTTCGCGCTTCGCTTCTGTCAGGATCCACGATCCGCTCCGATCGGCGTGCGAGGCGACTACGCGGCCTTGCGACATCGCACCCGGCACGCCGATCGGCGGGTGCGATCCGCCGCACCCTGCGAGTAATGCCGCAGCCGCGCCGAAGCTAAGGGCGAAACGAGCTAAGGTCCACACCTTGAACGCTCGCGCGACGTAGCGGCGACGGTCTTCGCGCACACGCAAAACTTTATCCACGATGCCCATACGTCGTTCCATAGAGTGTGCCATTTTTTTCTACCAAGGGCGTCTCTGGATGATCTCCGTCAGTTCCGCCTTTGAAACGATAGATGATCCGCTCCTTGCCGGATGTCGTGACCCTGAAGACCGTACCGCATCCTACCCACACGCCGGTGACGAAGTGCCTCCAGAGTATGTCGTGCCATACAGGTCACCGTTCACCGAAATTAGACCGGCCATAGGAAATGCGCCATCGCTCCCCCCTTTGAACCGGTAGATTACCCTTTCCACTCCCGAGGTCGTTACTGTGAAGATCGTACCTCGATTCCCGGAACCGCCGTTCAGGGTCGTTCCGTAGAGCGCACCGTTTACGACGATCAGGCTACCATCGGGACCGAAGCCGTCGTCGCTCTTGAAGTTTTGGAAACTGTAGAGCACGCGCTCCTTGCCAGTGGGGCTTACGGCGAAAACCGTACCGGTATCGTTCGTACCGCCGTACACCGTCGTACCGTAGAGCATGCCATGCAGCGCGACCAAACTGGACGAAGGCTCTTCTCCGTCCGCCGGATAGCCCGTGAAATTGTATTGCCAGAGCTCGCTACCGGACGTGCTCATCGCGAAGATGTTCCCCCAGCCGACTCCGCCGCTATAGGTGGTGCCATAGAGGGTACGTTCGTGCACGATCAAGCTCGCGGAAGGGTCGGCACCGTCTTGGCAGTTAAAGCTGTGAATCACATTCTCACCGCCGTTTGAGCCAATCGTAAAAACCGTGCCGCAGTTGTCAGGACCGCCGGCCGGCGTCATGCCGTAGAGCGTCCCACTGGCACCAATTAATCCCGCTACTGGAAGCTCACCATCATAGGCGCCACCAGCGAAGCTATGGATATCTCGCTTCTTGCCGGACAGAGTCAGTGAGTAAACCGTCCCGCAGCCTAAGTTTATAAATTTGCACTTTCCTGAGCCACCACCCCAAACGGTTGTGCCATAGAGCTTACCTGCGACCGCGACCAAGCCAGCTTGCGGGTTGGTTCCACCGTTATGCCAGGGTCGAAAACGGTAGAGCGGGCGTTCCTTGCCGAGCGCGCTTATCGCAAAGGCTGTCCCAGTAAGACCTCTCTCAAGGGGAATCACCATCGGTCTTGCCATTTCGCCTCGCGCGCTGATCAGCGGCTGCGATCCGCCACAAGCCGCAAGCAACGTCATGGCCACGCCGACGCCAATTGCGTCGCGCCAAGAATCCGGGCTCTTTATATGCATGCTCCTCCCCCTCCGTGAAGCGGGCAACTACTGCGCAATGCACCACTCCGCGCGGCGGAACATCGCTTCGCGCGACGATGCATCGTCATTGTGAAGGCGGGATAACGGCGACACCGAGAGGCGCGTTGAGCCGATGCGTGATGACTTTCGTAGGCGAACCGCCCGCTGGATATGGATAGAAGCCGACGCTCGCCGTCCGCGGCCGCCGGCGCGTGTTGACCACTCAGCGCGACTCAGCAGGCCTACCGGCGGCTGCGCTCCGCCGCAGGCCGCTAGCGATGCTGCGGCTACGCCGATACTAAGTGCGAGACGAGCTAAGGTCCTCACTCGCGATGCCTCCGGTAGCTGAACGAATCGGCGCTCCAGACCTTCGCCGCCGCGTCGCTCGGTCCCACGGGAGCAGCCAGGCCTGTGTGCGCGCGGAAAGCGCCCGCAACAAGCTGCCGTCGCCGTCGCTCGTGAACTCCTGGGCTTATTTGGGCGATCGGTCAAGTTGTCCGGAGTTCCAACATCTCACAGAAGTGCGCTGCATAAGATTTGAGAGGAGGTTCAGGTGCATCGGCCGGCTGGCGCTCCACACTTAAACGGCAAGGAGAATCCTCAAGTAGGGGCCTCCGCCAAGCGCCGGCCCAACGCGCGTACTTAGACCGAGGCAGCTCCCCGACGAATCAATGTCATGCGGCTTCGATCCGCGAATACCAGCGTGATTCACCGTCGAGACGCCCGGATCGCCCGCCGGCCAACGCACCGGAGCCTCGCCATCACCGGGAGGCTACAAAAATCGCGAGCAGAGGAGTTGGCGAATGCCCTTCCATATCAGTCGCTACGCCCTCATCTGCTGTGTTGCTTCGGCAATGCTCGCAGGGTGCGGCGGATCGCAGCCGCCGCCGATCGGCGCGCCGGGCGCGATGCCGCCGTCAATCGGAACACGGCCACCAGATGGCGCTGGTGCCGCGCACTATCGAGTTCTCCTTAGTTTCGGCCGCTACAAGAGCGACCGCCACGGAAGGAACCCGGTCGCTCCACTATGCTACCTGAATGGCACGTTTTACGGCACGACCGCCTACGGAGGGAACCGGAACGGCATCGGCGTCGTCTTTAGCATCACGCCGAACGGCAAATTTAAAGTGCTGCATGTATTCACGGCCGGACCAGGCGGCAATGAGCCTTATACCGGCCTAACCGCGGTGGATGGTAGGCTCTACGGCACTACGAATGAGGGCGGCACATACGGCTACGGAGCGATCTACCGCGTGAGTACGACCGGCGACTATCGGATGCTGTACAGCTTTAATTACCCGGTTTCCGACCCCTGCGATGGCAGCGCCGGTCCCACGGGGACGCTTATCGACGTGAACGGTACCATGTACGGGACGACGATAGCCGGCGGTTGCTCTGACTACGGCACGGTCTATAGCGTCAGCACGCAAGGCGAGGTTCACACGCTCCACTACTTCGGCGGCTCCGATGGAGCGAATCCAGGTTCGGGCTTGACCAACGTTAAAGGCACCCTCTACGGCACGACGACGAGCGGCGGCGCGCACAACAAAGGCACGGTCTTCCGCATAAGTACCACCGGATCAGAGCAAGTGCTCTTTAGCTTCAACGGCGCCGACGGGGCCTTTCCGCGCGCGCAGGTCATCGCCGTTGACGGAAAGCTCTATGGCACAACGGTGCGTGGTGGTTCGTCCGACTCGGGCACCGTTTTCAGTATGACTATGAGCGGTAAAGAGGAAACCGTGCTGCATAGCTTCAGCTACGAGAACGGTGACGGCGTTCGTCCCGAGGCGGCTTTGATCGACGTAAACGGTTCGCTCTACGGCACCACGGCTGCCGGTGGCGTTTACACTCAGTCGGCGGAATGCCACTCAGACGGGTGCGGGATTATCTTCAGGATAACGACGAGCGGTAAGGAGACTGTCGTTCACCGATTTCAGGATGGCTACCAAAACGACGGATCCGTTCCCGAGGCAAACCTCGTTGACTTGAACGGCAGCCTTTACGGCACAACCGAATACGGCGGCTATTCAACGCCCAAGTGCATCTCGTCTCCCCCCTGCTATTACGGAACGGTTTTTAAGTTTCGCCTGTAAGCAATGACGAAATAGCTCGCCCCTCTGGACGGCTTCGCGCTCGCGAGCCGTTTCGCATTGCAGCCTCGATTCGGCGCGCGTAGCTCGCATTGCCGCTGCGGATGGCTCGCTGCGCGGCGACGGCAAGGGGGGCGGCACCATTCGAGTCATACGGCTTCCCGGAGAATGCATATAGCATCACGACACCACGGTCATCTTCTTATGCTGACGGATTCACCTTCCGAGACGTTTGTCACCGGCGGTAGTTTCTTAGACGGTTGGCCTCCTGCTGGATAAGCCCAGAAATCAAAGCGTCCTGAACAGTCGGGGTTGTTGCCAATAACGGTGCTGCCCTGATCCTTATCTTGAGGCGTATTCCTTTTCCCAACTACAAACGGTTGACCGACGTCAGCGGACTTACCCTTGCAGGTGTCAGTCAGCACCGTGATTCCCACGACCCCGAGCTCACCCGACCGGGTTTCCACCACCTGATAAAGTCTTGTCTTGTGGCCACCCTGATCGGCAAATGTGATGTATTTGCCATCCCACATCACCGTGCCGGGACTATCGATGACATGATGAATCGAAACGGCAATCAGCGCCGGCCCGCCTGCCGGAAGCTCGTCCACGCAGCCCCTGGAACATTGACCCTCGACGAAAAGGTTGCCCTTGTTGTCGTAGCCTGGGGGCCACAGATTGTATGTGTTGGGGCTAAAGTAGTTCGTAGGAGAGCCCGCGGCATTTTTCCAAACCTCGATATTGCCACCGCCACTCGCACTGTCGAACGTCGCGACCGCTAAGTTACCGGTCGTTGGATCAATCGAGCAACCATTTGCGAATCCATCCGTATCGAGGGTTTTGATAGGGGTCACGCCTCCGTGCGCGTATTCGACGACGTTCCATCCGTCGAAGTTCGTAATATAAATGTCGCCCGCAGCGTCGACGCACTGCGCAGTTGGATAATCAAAGCCTGCAAGTGTACCAACTAAGCCATTAGTCTTATAGTTGAATACATACACCTGACCATCGTGGGCATCGTTTACATAAAGGAGCTCTTTGATTTTCTTCGCCTCCGGTAGCATCCACGACCCGCCGCGATAGGCGTGCATGGTAGAAGTGCGGCTTTGGCTCGGTATTGTGCTGATCGGCGGCTGCGATCCGCCGCAGGCTGCGAGCAATGCAGCGGCGCTGCTCAAGAATAAGCTGCGTAGAGTTAAGCGTTTGACATCGGTTGTCACCACTCAATCACGACCTCGCCATTACCCGGCGCTGCTTCTCCTCGTTGGTTCTTGATGTTTGTCGCTCCAGGCT
>JBARKF010000015.1:0-31624 GCA_049800655.1 Candidatus Cybelea sp. | reverse complement strand
CCGAAACGGCGACGGCGAAAGCAGCCTGCGGATCGCGCGATGCCGCAAACGTTGCAAGCCAGCCGCCCTGACTGATACCCCAGTAGCCAACTCGCTTTGGATCGATGTTCGGAAGTCTTCGAACGGCACGCGCACCCGCGATACCGTCGTCGCTGAGCGTCGCATAAGACACGTTGGGATTGCCGGTCGAAGCGCCCGTGCCGCGCCGGTCGAAAAGCAGCACGGCCACACCGATCTGCGGAAGACCGCCGCTTAAGTGTTCGTAGAGTGGAGTGGAGGCAAGCGGCTCGGAAGCACCCTGAAATACGACGACTGCGGGGACCTTTTTACCGGTATTTGGGATGTAGGCCGTCCCGTGCAGGGTTGCGCCCTCGTTACTGAACGATATCGGATCCTTGACGACGCTCACCGTTGCCGGCGAGTACCAAGGGAGGGTGATTGCTGCAGCCGGCCGCGGGTCGGCGAGCGCGGAGCACGCCAGTACGATGCCGGTAACGATGGCGCCGGCGCTAAACCTCCCGCTTTTCATCGAGATCAAGCAGGTCGGGCCAGGTGGTGACATCGGTTCGATCCGGCGCGATCTGCGCGCGAAGATTCAAGAACGCGTTACGCGATTCGCCTTCAGGCTCGTGCGATAGCCATTCGCGGTTCCAGCGCTCGAGCTCGTCGCGTGACTTCCCTTCAATGAACGGTCGCGTGAAGGCCTCGATCTCAACGTCGCCATTCGCGTTGTGGATGGCATCGAGAAGCCGCTCGTGGTTGATGCCGAGAAAACCTAGCACGGCCTGATCCATCGGACAGTTGTAGTGATACTCGCCGATATTGCCGTGCGCTACCGCTCGGCCCTTATCGATCGTCCGCCCCAACTGAACCACGCCCTGCCACTTTTCATGCACGCTGCGTGGATACTCTTTAGTCAAATCCATCTCAGAACTCCTCACTTTCGTGCTGACTAGGACACGCGCTGATTTTCGGCGGTTTCATCGAGCCTTAAACCGGGTTATCGTCGCTATATCGGATAACCGTCGAACTTCGTAGTGGCCGGATCGAGGAGATCCCACGGCTGCACATCCGCTACGTGGATATCGATCGTCGGACGGAACAACGTGGGGTCGTCGAGACTGCCGGCGACGATTCCGATGCTGGTAGGCGACTCACCTCCCGAAAGGCGCGAACCGCAGTGCGCGCAGAAGCCGCGCTCGTGCAGCCCGCCGGCCATGCTCTCGGTCGCGTAATGCTGGACGAACCCTTCGTGAAGTGCAGATCTTTGCGCGAAAAGAGCAGCACGGGCGCATACCCGCCGCCGGAAACATGCTGGCAGTCGCGGCAGTGGCACTTAAACATCATGATCGGTTCGGCATCGCACTCATAACGGATCGCTCCGCAGACGCAGCCTCCGGTAAACTTTGCCATGCTCGGTCGGTCCTCCTTATGACATCGCGGAATGCATCTTGAGAATCGTATTCCAGTTTCGTGCAGTTCCGCGGCTCTCGAGTGCTTTTTCGATTGCGGCGTTCGTCAGCTTCGATCGGCCCTGCCCCGCGGGATACGTGACATAGATGTGACGCTCGTCAGGTTTCACGACTTCGGGACCTTTGATCTGCGCTTGCAGTCTACGAACGCTCTCCGCGCTCGGCCTCTGCTTCAAAAAAAACACGACGAGATGCCCCGGACCGGTTTTCGCCTCCCGCGCGAACGGATTATCCTCGATGATCTTCGTCAGAGCTTTCGCATCGCGAATGAAGTACTCCGTTTGGACCTTTAAACGTCTTGCGGTTTTACGTTGAAGGATCTCCTCAAGATCCGCCGCTTTGCGATTTCCCGCTTCAAAAATAAGGTTTCCGCTCTGCAAGACAGACCTCGGGCCTCCCAGCCCGAGGTCCTCGACCATCTTTTTCAGCGCGGCCATCGAAAGCTGATTCCCCGCCACGTTGACGGCCCGGAGAAAGGCGGCGTATCTCGCCAGGCGCGACTACTTTCACCGAGTCGCGATTCCCTCGGGACTGTCGAACTGCGTTTTTGCCCCCTTGATCGTGTGGATGGGAGCAAGCTCCTAAAGTTTAGATGGTGTTAGGAGCTCATCGTAGCGGGGGGTACCGTACCAAAACGCACGGTTCCCGGCGACTACGGCAATGGCAGCGATCGCAACTGCACGGGCGTCGATTGCACGATTGACGTCGTCGTCTGGCCGTACACAAGAAACTGATCGAGGATACGATCGAGGTCCTCACCTATCGACGCGATGTGTATCTTGATGATGAAGCAATCATCGCCGGTTACGCGGTGGCATTCAGTTACCTCGGGCATCTTCTCGGCTAGCTCCGCAATCTTCGAGAGCTGGCCTGGCGTGGGGCGTACTCGTACGAACGCCGTCGTGGAATAGCCCATCGCGGACGGGTTTAACACCAAGCGATAGCCCGCAATAATACCCGCCTCCTCGAGACGCGCAATCCGCTCCCTAACCGCTGGGGCCGACATGCCTATCGCACGCGCGAGCTCGGAGATCGGGATCCGCGGATCCCGCTCGAGCGCTTTGAGGATCTCGACGTTCTTAGCGTCGGCGAGCAGGTTTCCGTTTTGAAGGCTCATCTTTGAGTTTACCTTCTGATTATCAGGTTCGTGTCCTGCTGGCCTTCATTTTACCATGTAAATTGCTGAAATTACCTGGCATTATTAAGTGCGATGGCGAACGCTGGAACGGCTCGGCGGGACCTCCCGCACGCTTACTTTGTGGTCAGCGCGCTCTTCCACTATCTCGGCCCGGCGTTCGCAGTTCTGCTCTTCGCGCGCCTCGACGTTTCGGGCGTTGCATGGCTGCGCATCGCGACGGCCGCAACCACGTTAGCGCTCTGGCGCCGTCCGTGGTCATTGGTGCGCGATGCCGGGACTCGCCTGCGACTGCTGCTCGTGACGTTCGGGGTCGTGCTCGCGGCAATGAACTTGTGTTTTTACTTCGCGATCTCAGCGCTGCCGCTCGGAACCGTGGGGGCAATCGAGTTCCTTGGTCCGATCATTTTAGCGCTGCTCGGTCTGCGAACGTTGCGCAACGTCGTGGGCCTCGTTGCGTGCACCGCCGGCGTCTACGCGCTCACACACGTCACGGTGTCGGGATCGGCGACGGCGTACGCTTTCGCCTTTGCCAACTGTGGACTCTTCATGCTCTACGTCGTACTCGGGCACTGGATCGCTCGAAGCGGAGCCGAGAAAGGCATCGATACACTTGGCGCGGCGATGTGCGTCGCGCTCGTAGCGATTACGCCGATTGGGCTATGCGGCGCGGTATCGGCATTTGCGAATCCGACAGTGCTCTTCGCCGGGGTCGTCGTTGGCTTGACGTCGTCGGTCATTCCGTATGTCTGCGATCAGCTTGCGATGACGCGGCTCCCGCGATCGAGTTTTGCGCTCCTGCTTTCGCTGCTGCCGCTCACCGCCACCATAGTCGGTATCGTCATCCTCCATCAAATCCCTAGTCACCGCGACGTGGCCGGCGTGATCCTCGTCATGACGGGCGTCGCGTTGCATCGCGTCGGAGACTCCGTATGAGGCTGTATCACCCACTCATCGATGCGTGGACGCCGGGCAACGGCGCGGAAATCATCAGCGTCGAAAACCCCGCCACCGAAGAAACCGGCGCGAGCGTCACATGCGCCTCTCGCCGCGACCTCGAAGCCGCCGTCGAACGAGCACGGTCTGGCCTGGAAATGTGGGGACGAACGCCGGCAGGCCGTCGATCCGCGACCCTCCGGCGTGCAGCCGCACTCCTGGAGTCGAAGGTCGACGCACACGCCTGCACCCTCACGCAAGAGACGGGAAAACCGCTCGCCGAGTCGCGCGACGAATGGTCGCGCGCAATTGAGACGCTTCGATGGTCGGCCGATGCGTGCGCGGAGACGTTCCGGCAGCGTCCGCAGGCTGCCCACATGACTCGAACGTTCGTCGAGCCACAGCCGATCGGCGTCGCCGCCCTCATTACGCCGTGGAACTATCCGGCCGTCGTTGCATCGCGGAAACTCGGAAGCGCGCTTGCCGCCGGGTGCTCGGCCATCATCAAAGGTTCCGAGGAGTGTCCCGGGCCAGTCGTTGAGCTCGTCGAAGCGCTCTACGACGCCGGCATCCCCCGAAACGTTGTTAGTTTGGTATTTGGAGCTCCCGCGGAGATCTCCACGTTTTTGCTTGGTGAGAACGACGTCAAGATACTATCGTTTACCGGATCGACGCAGGTCGGCAAAATTCTCGCGCAACGGGCCGCCGCGGGACTCAAACGATGCGTGCTAGAGCTGGGCGGGCATTGCCCGGTCGTCGTATGCCGGGATGCCGATGTCGACCGCGCCGCGGTGGCCTGCGCAGCGTACAAGTTCGAGCATGCCGGGCAAAGCTGCAACGCACCGAGCCGCATTTACGTGCACGAAGACGCTTACGAACGTTTCCTCCGTCAATTTGTGCGCTCTGCCGAGACGCTTGTGCTCGGTAACGGTTTCCACCCGACGACCACGATGGGACCGGTCTCGAGTCGCCGCCGACTCGCCGCCATCGAATCGCTTGTCGAAGATGCGGTTGGTGGTGGCGCTTCGGTAGCGACCGGCGGCCACCGCGTTGGAAACCGCGGCTATTTCTTCGCGCCGACTGTCCTGGAGAGCGTCCCTCCGACGGCACGGATGATGCGCGAAGAGCCATTTGGCCCAATCGTTTCAATCGACAGCTTCCGTGAGATCGATGAAGCGATAGCTCTTGCCAATGGCTCGCCCTACGGGTTGGCGTCGTACGTCTTCTCAACCGCGACTGCCACGGCACGCCTTATCGCAAGCCGCCTACGCACGGGCAGCGTCGGTATCAACGGGCTGTCGGGGGTTGCTCCCTGCTCGGCCGTCGGCGGTATAGGCGACAGCGGATTGGGCTACGAAGGCGGCCGCCTCGGCATCGACGCGTTCCTGAATCTCAAGCTCGTCAACGACGCGACCCGCGTCGCGCGTTCACCCTGGGAAAACTGGCTACGCGCATGAGGTAGGCAACGGCGCGCCGAAACGCTCGCCGTCCGGTAAATATCGGCTGAACCGTATCGTAAGGGAGCACACGAGTATGGGGAATACCGCCTTTCGGGCGCTCTGTGCGAGCGCCCCGTTCGTATTGCTTGCCGGATGCGGCGGATCGCTTGGGGCGGGCGAGCAACCGAGCGTTCTTGCGCCGCAGGGCGCGCAAGGTTCGCTGCACGGGAATTCGCTGACCGACGCAGCGGCGCGCGGCAAAGACCTTCTTTACGCTTCGAGCACCTACAATTGCAACGTTTACGTCTTCACCTATCCTCGCGGAAAGCTCGTCCAGACGATAAACTCCTGCGCGTTCGGATTCGGTCCCGCTTTCGGGCTCTGCACCGATAGCAGCGGCGATGTGTTCATGGCAATGGGCGAGGGGTTTTCCATCTTTGAATTCGCGCACGGCGGGACCAAGCCGATCGCCCAACTGGAGGACGATTCGCTTCTGCCGGTCGGCTGTTCGGTCGATGCGAAGACTGGAGATCTCGGCGTCGCCAGCGTTACCGGCAACGTGGCGATTTTCAAAAACGCCTCAGGTACTCCAGAGATTTATTCGCTGCCCAACATCTCCGAGTTTTTCTTTTGCACGTTCGACGACCGGGGTAATCTCTTCGCCGACGGCGAGCACAACGACCGCACCTTCGCACTCGCCGAACTGCCTAAGGGCGGCAGTGCGCTGCACGAAATTATGGTTTCGGGAAACGTCGGGGCAGGGTTCGCGCTCCAATGGGACGGCCACCACATCGCGGTTGGGGAAACGCAGGCGTCGAACGAGTTCGTCCTCGACCGCGTCCGCATCTCGGGCTCGGTCGCGAAGATCGTCGGTACGACTGCGCTCACCGCAGCGCCCAACACCTTCATGCCGTTTCAGTTTTGGATTCAAGGCGGCACGATCGTGCAATCCGAGAATGGAAATGCCGAAATCGGCTTTTGGAACTACCCGCGCGGCGGTGCACAAACCAACGGCATTCAGATCGCAGGCTCCACGTTGGTCGGCGTTACCGTGAGCCTCGCAGGCCGCCGGCGCTAATCACTATGTCGTCATCGCACTTGGGACACGGAGACTTTACATTATGAGCATTTTCGCTTTCACGCGCTTTGCGGCCGGCATTTCCGCCGGGGGAGCCCTTCTCGTAGGTTGCTCGCTTGGCGCGCCCGGCTCGCCGGGGTCGTTGCCCTACATGCGGAGCGGCTACGCATTGGGCGCGCTCAACGCCACCGGAGCCGGCAAGATCAAGCACATCATCTACATCGTTCAGGAGAACCGAAGCTTCAACAACTTGTTTTACGGGTATCCGGGCGCGTACACGGTTACGGAAGGCAAAAACTCGAAGGGCCAAACGATCAAACTCAAGCCGTCCAAACTCGGCGCGTTTTACGATATCGATCACTCCGTGTCAGCGATGATCGAGGCTTGCAATGGAACCGGCAAGCTGCCCGGCACGGCCTGTCGTATGAACGGATTCGACAAAGAATGGAGCGAGGCCGGCTTTAAAGACTCTCAATACGTGTACGTGCCGCATTATCAGTCGAAGCCCTACTTCGACATGGCGCACGAAGGCGCACTAGCCGATCGGATGTTTCAGTCGCAGCTCGATGAGAGCTTCGTTGGGCATCAATACGTGATCGCCGCGCAAGCGGCCTGGAGCGCCGACTTGCCCAACGGGTTTTGGGGTTGCCAGGATAACGAGCAAGCCGTAGTCCCAATGATCACCAAAGAACGCGTCGTCAGCGGATACCAGAAAGCGTGTTTCGATTACCAAACTTTGGGCGATGAGCTCGATAAGGCGAAGCTCTCTTGGCGCTTTTACGCGAGTCAGTACGGTACCGCTTCGAGCGGCACCGGTGGGACCTGGTCCAGCTATCAAGCCGTCAAACACATCTACAATGGCCCTGATTGGAAGAAAGACGTCATCTCGCCGAATTGGAAGTTCATAACCGATGTACGCCACGGAGAACTCGCAAACTTTACGTGGATCACGCCGGTCTGCGATGACTCGGACCACACCAACTGCCCGGATGATTACGGCCCGTCGTGGGTCTCGGCGCTCGTGAACACCGTCGGCAAGAGCAAGTTCTGGAATTCGACGGCGATCTTCATCCAGTGGGACGATTGGGGCGGCTTGTACGACCCGGTGGCGCCGGAGTACAAGGACCGTGACAGCTTAGGCTTCCGCGTGCCGCTCATTATGCTATCCCCGTACATCATACGCAACCACGTCTCGCACGTTCATTACGAAACGGCGAGCGTGCTGCGCTTCGCCGAAGACCTCTTCGGTCTCGGTCAGCTGGCCGCCGCCGACCGACGCGCAAACTCGCCGGCCGCCGACTGCTTCGATTTCTCGCAAAAGCCTTTCGCGTTCGTTCCAATCAAGGCGCCCTATCCGCCAAAGTTCTTCATGCGCCAGTTCCGCGACGATTATCTTATTCCGGATAGTGAATGACCATCGTTCGACTTTCTAAGCGCTGGGCGATCTTGTTCTTTTCGTTCGCTGCTGTAGCGAGCGCTCTCGCATTCGGCACCCGTTCTGCCGCAAATACCTCCCCGAATGCAGCGCTGCAGCGCGACCTCGCTTCGTACCTCAAGACGCGCGGGGCGATCGAGCACCTTTCGTCGCTATCGCTTGCGGTCAGTTACGGCGCGGAGCAACCGACGATCACCGTGACAAGCGGCACGACGACGTACGGCGGCAGCACACCGGTGAACGCAACGAGTCTCTATCAGATCGGCAGCAACACGAAGGCATTCACCGCCGTGGCAATCTTGCAATTGGAGGCGAAAGGCCGGCTTTCGATCGACGACCCGATCGGCAAGTATCTGCCTCAATACCCGGCGTATGCGAAACTGACGCTGCGGCGGCTGCTCAACATGACCGGCGGGCTTGAGTCGTACGACAATCTGCCATCGTGGGAAAGCTCCGTTGCGAGTCACCCGATGGCGAATATCCCGGCCCACACGCTCATTCGCACGGTGTATCCGCACGTCAAGTACACGCCTGGATCTAAGTATTACTACTCTAATACCGGGTACATCATCGCGCAGGAAGTGGTCGCAGCCCTGAGCGACAGCAAGAGCTTTTCGGCGGAGATCGACCGAATCATCAACAGCGTCGGGCTCAAGCACACGTTCTACACCTCACACCTCTACCCGCCGGCCGTTGCTCGCGACGTCGTCGCAGGATACTACGAGCAAGACGACAAGGGGCTGCAGCCGCTGCGCGGCAGGGATATCAGCGGGTATAGCCTTTCGTGGGCACAGGGCGCGGGCTCGATGGTCTCGACGCCCGCAGATCTCATCACTTGGGCACGTGCGCTCTATTCAGGCACGACGTTGCTGCCTGCTAAGCAGAAAGCGGAACTCATAAGCCTTATCTCGACAAAGACCGCGAAGCCTCTTGCCGAGCCGACGGCCGGCGATCCCGCTGGATTCGGTCTCGGTGTAGCCGAGCGATACGACTCGAAACTTGGCGGCAGGTTTTGGTTCTACCAAGGGGAGACATTAGGTTTCCGGGCGGTGCACCTTTATTATCCGAGTTCGGGACTCGTCGTCACGATTTTCGCAAACAGTCGTCCCGTCGAAGCGGAGAGCCATATCGCGCAGTTGTTTGCCAAACTCTATACGACAATCAAAAAGTACGCACCAAAGTCCGCCTAGCGACGTGCTTTACGAACCTTTCGTGCGAGCCGAGTCGCTTCGGTGGGCAACCCAAGCTGCGTAAGCAAGACCAGGCCTCCTTGGTTATGTCGAGAATCCCTGGCTTTACCATACACTGCTACCAAATGGAGTGCACAAGGTAATGATGAAACGCTTGGCGTTTACGTTTTGCGGACTTTTTGCCGTCGTGGTGCTGCTAGCGGCATGCGGCGGCCCAACGGGGAGCGGAATGACGCCGTTCTCGACTCAACGCTCGAGTTCTGGGCACGAGAGATCCTGGATGAGTCCCCAGGCGAGCCGGAAATCAAAGCTGCTCTATGTTTCGGCGTTTAACGGAACCGACGTCACCGTGTACGACTACGCCACCGGCGAACAGGAGGGAATGCTAACCGGCTTCTCGTCGCCGTCCGGCCAATGTGTCGATGCGAAAGGCGACGTCTATATCGCGAATTTTGACAACGGAGCCGTCGACGAGTACGCTCACGGGGGCACAACGCCCCTCAAAACGTTTACGACGAGCGGAGACGCTTTCGGCTGTTCGGTTGACAAAGCCAACGATCTTGCGGTTACCGATTTTCTCGGGGTGAGTTACACCGCCGGGAGCGTCACCGTCTTCCCGAAGGGCTCCAGCAAAGGCACCGTTTACAGCAACCCGTCCGACTGTCACTACATCTGGAACGCCGGCTACGACAATAAGGGAAACCTCGTGATGGTAGCCGAGAACCAAGCATCCGAGGCCGTCACCTTCTGCGCGGTGATGAAAGGGTCCAAATCGCTAACGACGCTGACCGCTAGCGGCTTCACGATCTACTCTCCGGATTCCACGATGTGGGACGGCAAATACATCGCTCTTGGCGATCAGCAGATCGGGGGAGGGCTTCAATCCGGTCTGATCGAGGCCACGCTCTCGGGTACCACGTTAACATCGCATGGTCAAGTGCTTTTGGGCGACGGCTGCGACGGCGACTACACTCATGTCATTCAACCGTTCATCGTCGGTCGCAAGAATACGCCGGTCAACGACAAACAAGGCAAAGTCGTCGCCGGCGCAAACGAATTTTGCAGCGCAGACTTTCGTCTGTGGCACTACCCGAAAGGTGGTACGCCTTTCAAGTCATTCACCTTCCAATCGGGCGGCCAATCCGTCAGCATCGTCAAATAGCGGCCGCTGAAGAAATCTATCGATTAGCGGGCTGCCGCCCGGGAGCGGATGACGAGTGTCGCCGCGCCTGCGGCGGCAGCCAGCAGAACAGCGATCGAAACGACGAAGAGAAGAAACCTGCCGCGGCCTTCGATATTCGCGCATCGCGCGAAGCTCGGTATGCGGAGGTCTTGCGCGCACCACGCGACGCGCCACATCCGGCGCTGCCAGGCCGCAGAGATGCCGGCGAAGCCCGCGCGTGAGCCGGCGACTTGATCCCACGTATCGCGCGCCTGCGGATCGCGCGCTAACCGTGCGTGCAGCGCAGCCGCCGACGCTCCGTCGATTCGTGTAACACCCCACATCCGGTCGAAGTCGCGCGCCGGCAACCAGCTTTGCCGAGCTTCGTCGAACGAATGGGTCTCGATGTCGTGCAACGAGCCATCGGGGAATAGGCGCAGCACGTAAAATGCGGGATCGCCGCCGAAGATGGGCGAGAGGGACCCGAACACGACGACCGGCACGCCGCCCGCAATTCTGAGATCGAAGTGATGAGTATGGCCGGCTATGGCATAAGCGACCCGATCGCGCGACGTGCTTAGTGCCGCAATCAGCCGACGATTCTCCTGCGCATTGAGGAATGGCAATGCCGCCAAACCACCGACGTACTCCGTCGAAAAGGCATCATAGCCCGGCGGTATGTGCATCATCACGACGTTGCGTGCGCGCGTGCGCACAAGCGTATCCGCAAACCATACCATCTGCCGTTCCACCGCTGCGCCGTCGCCTCGGCCGCAATTGCCGCGATACCTACTCGATAAGAGCACCGTATCAAGTACAACGAGCCGCAGGCCCGGCACCGGAAGCGCCGCCGAGTAGTACCCGTTTCGGCCGAAGGTCGCCGCGAACCGCGGTGATGCCCCGCGCCGGTCAACCAGCGGAGCCCAGATGCGCGCCAGCTCCGATTGGTACGCGCTGCCGTCGCCGCTCGCGTAGTCTCCGCACGGGGTGTCGTTGTTGCCCAGAGCGATGCCAAACTGCGCGTTGGGAAACGCACCTCCCAAAGTCTCGGCGATCTTGCGCATCGTTCGCAGCGCGACTTCTTCCGTGCCTTCTGCCC
The DNA here is from genome assembly GCA_049800655.1 of Candidatus Cybelea sp. Lineage (GTDB taxonomy): Bacteria > Vulcanimicrobiota > Vulcanimicrobiia > Vulcanimicrobiales > Vulcanimicrobiaceae > Cybelea. The sequence continues at coordinate 20,678 of JBARKF010000015.1, read as the reverse complement.
TGGGCACGTGTTGCGCGAAATCATGCATGAGGAAGTCGCCAGGGAGCAGGATCACATCCGGATCGGGCGCGCTGCGCTTCATTTGCGCGACGGCCGACTCGAAGAGGGCTACATTCGTGTCAAAACCTGGGGCGCTCGGCTGCGAAGAGCGGTCGAATGGATCGAGGTGAATGTCGCTGACCACCAGCCAGGTTTCTCCGCGCTGCGCGGCGGCGGCCGGCGCTTCCCATAGCGCAAGGATGCACGCTAGGCTCACGAGCAGCCGGAGCAAGACGTGTGTGGGAGAGCATCGGTCAAAGCATCCCGTCGCTACTTCGTGACTGCCGGCGTCGAGGCAACCCCCCGCGGGTCTTTGATACCGGTTATCGTGGAGAATGGCGACGCCTTGCCCTTCTTATACCCGACGACGTTGAGGGTTTGATTCGTTTGGAAGTAGTAATCCGAGGACGTGAATCCGCCATAGGTTGGGCCTTGATTCTCGATTCCCTTGGAGATGAATGTCCACGGGCTGGTCATACCGCTTTTATAAACACTGACGGCGCCGCCGATAAAGTCGGAAACGTACATCACGCCCTTCTCCCCAAAGGAGACATCGGTTGGCCCGTTAAGCCCGGACAGGTTGGCATCCTGCGGCGTGGACGAGCCGGCGGGAATCTCGTCAACCTCATTGATGAAACCGTTGGCAATCCAGAGGTTATCGTTCGCGTCCGTGGCGATGCCGTCCGCTTGCCCGTACGGGCTGAAACTGATCGTCTCGAAGGGCGACGTCGCACCCGCTCGGTAAGCCACGATCGAATTGCTATCAAGATTGGAAGCAAAGAGATTGCCATGGGAATCGACCGCGACGGACAAGGGATTAACAAGCCCGTCGGTGATCGTCAGGCTCGGTGAACTCGAGCCGGCCTTATAAACGGTGATCGAACCGTTGTTGGGGCTACCTCCCATCAGGTTGGCAACGTAGAGCGTCCCTTTCTTATCGACGGCCACACCGACGGGATAGTCGACACCCGTGGTAATCGACCCGTTCGACGATGGATTCGGCGTGTTCGGATCGTACATCAACACCTGATTGTTCTCAGGATCGCAGACAAACAGCGTTTGCCGCTGCTTTTTCCTATCGGGCCAGGCGTGCGGGAGATTCCATGGTTGAGGAAGCCGCGGTACGAGCGACGATCCGACGAGTGCCAAGCCATGCGCGCGGCGCGCGCCCGGCGCAGCGCGACCTGAGGATGGTAGCAACGACGCTTGGCTAGGCGTTGGGGAGCCGGAGCTGCCGGAACAGCCGGCTGCAGCTGCAACGGCGGCAGCGAGCAGCACGCGGAATCGAAGGGCTTCAAACATCGGTAACCTCCAAAGCAACGTTACGTATACAGTTCGTTAAAACTCGTTCGGCTGGGTAGCAATTCCCCCAATGTTGGAGAAGCCGCCCGCGATCGGATACCGGAACTTTCCCGACGGGTAGATAAAACGGTCGACGACATTGCCGATGGCGTCGCCGGCGAAGAGAAGCTTGCTGCCACGATTGAGCACGATAGCGTAGGGCTCTCCGCCGTTCGGTAAGACGATGGACTTCGACGGTTCGGTTTTGCCGGGCGGAAAGACTAAAATTTCGGACGGTAAAACCTGCTGCACGGCCAACAGGTTGCCGGTCGAGTCAACCTGGATTCCGGCGCCATAGGCAAAGTCGAGATTGAGATTTTTACCCGTTTTTGCGCCGGGTTTATACTCGTAGACCACCGAGCTGCCCTGGTTACCGCGACCCCACATCGCATACAGATCCTGTTTGGAGTCGAGCGCAACCGAGACCGGGGAGCCTCCGCTAGAGTCGGCGAGGCGATATTCGTTGGAAACATTTCCCTTCGGATAGACCGCGATCCAACCGGCAGCGCCGGCGTTGTAGTTTGCGATATAGATGGTCCCGTCTTTGGCAATGACGATATTGCACGGCTCGGAGAGGTCCGTCGTGTAGGTTTTGCCGGGCGACGTTGCGCCGGGCGCGTACCGCTGTACCACCCATTCTCCGTTATACTCGCCCGAGTCGGTGACGTAGAGGTTGCCGCTGCTGTCGGTTGTCAGGCCGACGGGGTACGCAATTCCATTCGTAATCGTAGCGATCGGCTGCTGGGCGCGGCCGCCCTGGTGAAAGACTTCGACGGACTTCGCTCCGAGATTCGAGACATACAATAATGGGGCCGCCGCGTGCGCATTGTACGACGCGCTGCCGCGCGTCGGATGGATGAGGGGCAACAGTTGCACACCGCGCACCGCTCGGTAAGCGCCAGGAGGATAGGATGCGATGTTGAGAGACTCCGCTGCGGGTCGATCGAGCGCCGACCCTCCGACGGCGCAGCCGGCCAGAACCGCCGACGCCATTGCGCCTGCTAGGATACGTAAGACTTTGAACGTCATACCTGCCCTTCCATATAGCGACGATAGCCAGACAACGAGCTTTCGCGTGCATACCCGAGCGCCCTTACGCGGCGCTTCGAAAGTGCGCGGTAATGGCAGAAAGGAACCTTAACTTTGAGGTCGCTGCTCTGCCAAATCTTGTGCAAATTGGCAGAAAGGAACATTGACCGTTGAAACGCGCGATGCGAGAATGGTCGCAATGGATTTAAGAAAGCGGAAGTTTATACGTTGGAGAACGTCGTTGGGAGCCTTGCCTTTGGCAGGCGCGATCGCGCTACATGGATGCCGCGGTCATCTCGTCGCACCGTCTCCGGTCGCTGAGGTTTCAAGCAAAAACATGTCGGTGAAGACCGATGATTCCCGAAGCTTCTCCGATGCGACGTCGGTGAAGATCTTCGATAATCTCGCACAGCGCCCGTCGGGCAAGTACTGGGGCGGGGCGGAAGTCGTGATTGCCGGCGGTAACGGTGGCAGCACGTTTCCGGACACGCAGATCGCTGCAGCGTTCACTCCTTCGGCCAATGGTACCGCGACCGTCATCGAGGTCGCGGCCGTCTGCCCGGGGCTGTACGGCTACGGTTGCGGCGGCGGCTTTACCCTCAACCTCAATCAGGACGATAACGGCGTCCCAGGCACGACGCTCATCACGGCGCAAATTCCCGAGTTCCCGCCCAACATTCCGCTCTGCTGCACGCTCATCGTTGGGAAGATTCCAAGTGGATTAGCGCTGCGCGGTGGTAAGCAATATTGGGTCGTCATCAACGGTCAAAACGCACAATCGGCGGACCTTGCCGCCTGGGACGAAAATGCCACCGACCAGTTGCATCCGTTCCTCGACGCCGTCTACTGCGCGTACACCAGCAAATGCCCGAAGGGCTCAGGGTGGTATCCATTCCAAGAGAGTGTCGGCTTCGGAACCGGGCTCGCCTTTTCCGTGCTGGGAGGCAGCCAATGACAAGTCGCCTTACGCTCACTGTCGCGCTGGCGATAGCCGCTCTGCTCTGCGCGAATTCGAGCGCTCTCGCCAACGGCATCCTTCCGGTGGCTACGCGCATCGCAGGCCCCGAGCATCCACCACTCGTCTCGCTGCATACCGGCCACCACGGCAGGTTGGTCGCGCGAGATGTCACCGAAGACGCGGGTCTGATCAAAATCGCTAACAACTTCACCCAGTACAAGAATAGCCCGTACTGGGGCTGGTCCGGCTATGCGATTTGCGGGCCGCAGGGGGGCTGCGCCGACGCGACCGAGCAGTGGCTGGCCACCGCGTTCACTCCCAAGGCGAACCACGTCGCCACCAGAATCGAGGTACCAGCGCTCTATTATTCGGGAACCAACGGCATCGTTCTCAGCCTCTACGACGATGCCGGCGGGGTCCCCGGGAAGCCGCTCCATAGCTGGCAGTTGAGCAACCTTCCAGACGTCGCGTGCTGCACCGTCGTCGGTGGTTCGGATAAACGCGGGATCCCGCTAACCGGGGGCATGCAGTACTGGATCGTCATCGGCACGAGCGAGAAAGACGCCACCGCGGTAGCGCTATGGGCTCTAACGGAGCTGGCCGACGTGCAGAAGCACGGGTCAAGCTTCGATATTTACTGTTCCGGCAGCGGTTGCACGCAACTCGGTTATAAGGAGAACGCCTGGAACCTTATCGCAAACACGATCTACGGACTTGCTTTTTCCGTGTTGGGAAAGTAGCGCGAGGCCTAACAGCGCGCCCATCGAATTCGGGGGGAAGGAATAGTAAGGCTAACCTTAGTAGGTTAGCCTTACTATATGCCGAACACTGATCCCAACAAGGTGGCCGAGGCGCTCCGCGTCTCGATCGGGTTGCTGGTGCGCCGCATCCGGCAGCTCCAAATTGAAGGCAGTCTAACGTTACCGGAGACGGCCGCTCTGAAGCGGCTCGACGTTTTCGGCGCCACCACCGCGACCGAACTTGCCAAGCAAGAGCAAATCAGCCCGCAATCGATGGGCGCAACCCTGAACGCACTCGAGGAGCGGCGCTTTATCCAGCGCCTACCCGATCCGCACGATGGTCGTCGTTCGATCGTCGCGATCACCTCCGCCGGTGCGAAAGCCCTGCGCGAAAACCGCAGCAAACGCACGCGGCTCCTTGCCCAGGCGCTCGCCGAAAATTTCAGGCGGGAAGAACTGCAACTGCTTGCCGCAGCCGCGCCGTTGGTGGAGCGACTTGCCGAACGTCTCTAGCCGCTACAAGTGGATCGCACTCTCGAACACGACGCTGGCGATGTTCATGTCGGCGCTCGATGGCTCCATCGTCATCGTCGCGCTGCCGGCAATTTTTCACGGCATCCAGATGGATCCGCTCGCGCCCGCAAACGTTAGCTATTTGCTCTGGATGATTATGGGTTACCGGCTCGTGCAAGCGGTGCTCGTCGTGACGCTCGGACGCCTCGGCGACATCTACGGACGCGTCAACATCTATAATGCCGGCTTCGCCGTCTTCGGTATCGCCTCGCTGCTGCTTTCATTCGATCCGTTTAGCGGTCCGCGCGGCGCCGAATGGCTCATCGGATGGCGGGTGCTGCAAGCATTGGGCGGATCTATGCTCATGGCGAACTCGGCGGCAATTCTCACCGACGCGTTCCCCCCCGATCGGCGCGGATTCGCGCTCGGCGTCAATCAAATCGCCGGTCTCGCCGGACAGTTCATCGGCCTAATCGCCGGCGGGATTCTCGCAGTAATCGATTGGCGAGCAATCTTTTGGATCAACGTGCCGGTCGGTATCCTTGGCACGATTTGGGCGTACTACAACCTGCGTGAAACAAGCGCGCGAACTCGCGAGAGCATCGATTGGTTCGGCAACCTCACGTTTGCCGCAGGTCTTACGGCGCTCTTGACGGCAATCACCGTCGGCGTGCAACCGTATGGGCATCACGCAATGGGGTGGACGAATCCCGCGGTTCTCGCCGCGCTCGCGATCGGCGTCGTGCTGATCGTGGTGTGCATCGTTGGCGAAACGAGGATCGCCGAGCCGATGTTCGAGCCCCGACTATTTAAGATCCGCGCATTCGCCGGCGGTAACGTGGCAAGCCTCGCCGCCTCGATGACGCGAGGTGGGTTGCAGTTCGTGCTCATCATTTGGCTTCAAGGCATCTGGTTACCGCTGCACGGCTACGATTACAGCCAAACGCCGTTATGGGCCGGCATTTACCTGCTGCCGCTAACCGCCGGATTTCTCATCTCCGGGCCCACTTCCGGCTTCCTCTCCGATCGTTTCGGCGCGCGGCGCTTTGCAACGGCCGGCATGCTTGTCACCGCTGCAAGCTTCATCGGCTTGATGTTGCTCCCAATTGACTTTCCGTACTGGTCGTTCGCCGTGCTGATCGCTGTAAACGGCATCGGCGCCGGAATGTTCAGCTCGCCGAATACCGCCTCGATTATGAACAGCGTACCGCCGGAGTACCGCGGCGCCGCTTCGGGTATGCGCTCGACCTTCCAAAACTCGGGTACCGCCGTTTCCATCGGCGTCTTCTTCTCGCTAATGATCGCCGGACTCGCACGGACGCTTCCGGCCGAGCTGACCAGAGGTTTACAAGACCACGGCGTTCCATATGCGGTCGCGCAGCACGTCGCATCGTTGCCGCCGGTGGCATCGCTGTTTGCGGCGTTACTCGGCGTCAATCCAATCGAGGAACTGCTTGCGTCGAGCGGTTCCCTGGCCACGGTTTCGCCGCAGAGTCTAAGCGTCGTCACGGGTCATCAGTTTTTTCCTCATCTCATATCCGCACCGTTTCACGAAGGCCTGATCATCGCGTTTCTGGCGGCCGTAATCATGTCGCTGATTGCGGCAACGGCCTCGGCGATGCGCGGTACGACTTTCAAAAGGAGAATTCATGAATCAGCCCTCTAACAAGATCGATCCGAAAAAGACCGCACTCTTAGTGATGGATTATCAGTCCGGCATTATCGGGCGCATTCCAGATTCCGACGCCTTACTCGAGCGGGCCGCGCAAGCCATTGCAGCCGCGCGGCGTCACGGCGTTTGCGTCGGATATGTGCGCGTCGCCTTCGACCCGGACGACCTCAAAGCAATCCCGGCAACGAACAAAAGTTTTTCGCGGCTCGCTCATACGATCGACACGTTTCACAGCGATGCGCCGACAACGCAGATCGATGCCAGGATTGCGCCACGGGACGGCGACATCGTCGTACGCAAGACCCGCGTCGGCGCCTTTTCGACGACGAACCTGCGCCGGCAGCTGGAGAACGCGGGCATTACGACGTTGATCCTCGCCGGGATCAGCACGAGCGGCGTCGTGCTCTCGACCGTGCGCGACGCCGCCGACCGTGACTACAAGCTCTTCGTCGTATCAGATGCCTGCGCAGATCCGGATCCCGAAATCCACGAATTTCTCCTCAACCGAATCTACCCGAATCAAGCGGATGTCATCGCTGTAGCCGACATCGCCGGGCTCTTCTAGGGAACGTCTGAAGTAGCGATCGTCTTTGTGTCATCTCGGCGAAGCGATCGCACGTTGTCATCCTGGCGGAGCGATCGCACGTGTCATCCTGGCGGAGCGATCGCACGTTGTCATCCTGGCGGAGCAATCGCGCGTTGTCATCCTGGCGGAGCAATCGCACGTTGTCATCCTGAGCGGAGCGAGCGCAGCGAGCGCAGTCGAAGGACGAAGGGCGCGTAGTCGAAGGGGCATAAACCTCCGTTTGTTTCGTTGCATTCGACTCCGGCGAACCGAGAATCCTGACTTCGAGGGACACTACACTCTCGAGAGCAGCCTTCACCGGCGGGGTAATGCGGATGGACGACGGCGCACAATCGCTCCCACGGTACGATTCGATCCATCTCGGACAGAAAGGCTGCGCGCTTTGTCGAGCGCGCGAACCGATCGAATCCCGAGGCGGCAAAGGATGGCTGTTCTTCACGTTTCATAGGTTGAATTGCAACAGACATTCAGCCGTCCTTCGACTTCGCTCAGGATGACACGGGAAGATCGGGCAGCTAATCAGACTCCCCTAGGATTCGCCCAAATCGGCTCGCTTACGCCAATACCTTAGCCTTGATTGCGTCAAACTGCGCCTGATTGATAGCGCCGCTGTCGAGAAGCCCTTTGGCCTTCGCGATTTCGCTCGCCGGGCCGCCCCCGCCGCCAACGGAGCGAATGTAATCGTCGAGCTGCCCTTGCGCCGACTTCGCGTCCGCAATTCGCCGGTCGTTCATCCCGTTGTGATTGATGATCAAGTAGATTAGCACGCCGAGCCAGGAGAACACGACGATGGCGATAACCCAGCCGGCTTTTCCCCAGCCGGAGAGATCGCGGCGCCGGAAGATGTCGATCAGAACGATGATCGCGATCCATATGTAGAGGACCCACGCAAAAACGAAGAGCATGGTCACGAAAATGTCGAGGAACGGGTATCCCGTTGAAAACGTCGTGATATCCATTGAAACGCCTCCGTGTGGCTTATCTTGTGGATTCTTACGGAGCTTTCCCTGCCCTGGCGGCAAAGCCGTCAGTCTTCGCCCTACCATTTGGGTCTCCGAGGCCGGGCGGCGCTACGGTAGAAATATGTCAACGTGATCGTTCATCTCGTCGACGGGACTTACGAGCTCTTCCGCCACTTTTATGGGCTGCGTCGCTTCACCAATGGAAATGAGCGGCGCTTCGGTGCGGTTGTTGGAGTCCTCAAAACCGTGCTGCAAATGGTCGAAGAGGGAGCCACGCACTTAGGCGTTGCCACCGATCACGTTATCGAGTCCTTTCGCAACGATCTTTGGAATGGCTACAAGACCGGAGAGGGAATTGAGCCCGCGCTTCTCGCGCAGTTTGAGCCGCTTGAGGACGCGCTGCGCGCGATGGGGATTTCGGTGTGGGCCATGATCGAGCTCGAGGCCGATGACGCGCTCGCCTCGGCGGCTACAATCGCCTCGCAGGACTCCCGCGTACAGAAAATCTGCATTTGGACCCCGGATAAGGATCTCGCGCAATGCGTGCGCGAGGAGCGCATCGTACAAATCGACCGAAGGAGCAAAGTCATTCGTGATGCTGACGGTGTCCGAGCTAAGTTTGGGGTGGATCCCGAGCTGATACCCGACTATCTTGCGCTCGTTGGTGATGCAGCCGACGGCTATCCCGGCATCGCAGGAATCGGACCGAAGGGTGCAGCCGCTCTGCTCACGCGCTATGGCGCGATCGAGCATTTTCCGTCGGAAGTGCTCGGTGACCGGCAGCGTTTTGCGCTGTTATTCAAGACGCTGGCAACGCTTCGAACCGATGCAGCACTCTTTGCAGACGTCGACGAGCTAGAATGGCGCGGACCTACGGCGCAGTTCCCAGCACTCTGCAATCGGCTCGATGCACCCGAGCTCGTTGCGCGTGCTGCGCGAGCCGCCCAACCTTAGATCCCTCAACGATCGGCTTTGATAACGCTTTCACGCCCGAGAAGATCTGCAACCATCCATGCGACTCCGGCTATCGCAAACGTCTCGAGGCCTTCACTCCAGTTCCCCTGCGTTTTCGGGTCTGCGATCAGGATTGGAATCCATATCGTAACTCCGAACAGCATGAGCATCAATGCCAGAAGACGCGCGGCGAGCAGCGACTTACAGCCGATGATAAGCGCAATGCCGGCAAGCCCAAACGCAATCGTCGTGGCGATGGCCCAAAACATCCCGTTCGGTGGAATCCATTTTGGCACCAAGCTGACCGTTCGGGCGAGAAACTCGACCTGTTCGATCGCAAACGAGATGTTGCACAGGCCGAACAGCATCACGGCGCCCCTCCACAGCGTCGCCGCATAAGGCAGGGAGGGTGCCGCCAATCCGTACGCGACCACCGCTCCCACGAGCAGAGCCAGCTGATAGAAGACGTTTCCCCAACTCGCGTAGACGCGGGGCTGGGCCACGACCCCAGGCACAAAGGTGAGCGAAATGATGAGATACACGACGCCCAAGATGATTGCGCCTGGAACAATGGTCTTGCGGAACAATATCGCCGCCCCGCCGACGATCTGAGCGACCGATGTCACGACAGCGAAAGCGGCAATGCCGGGTAGCTGCCAGTTCGAAATTAGCTGAGTGTGCAAGACGAGGCTGGCGATGCCCAACAGCACCGCGGCACCTCCAAAGATGAAACGCCCCATGGCGTTAGAAGCGCGGCGGCGGGGCGGATCGTGACGATCCACGAACCCGTCGCCGGCACAGCGCTGCGATCAACGCGAAGTAGGCGAGGAAGGAGGCACGACTTCCTCGGTTTTCTTCGCCCACGGCTGAGACGAGAGCGCGATGCCGCACTGCCGGTATCGATCCAACAATCTCTTGTAGAGTTCATGCCGCGCACGCGGAAGCTCCCAGGGGCGCGCGACGTTAACCAAGACGCCGACCGTCAAGCCTATCTCGTTTGCGTTCATGAAGCGCACCACCGGCGCGGCAGCATGCGGCGCAAACTCCTCCGAGACGCTCGCCGCGACCTCGCGTGTCTCCGATTCGACGAGCGCCGGATCGTTGCCATACGCGACATTGAGGGTAACCTCCGCACGCGTTTGCTCGCTCGGAAGGCTTAAGTTCGTATAGGTGCCGGTCGCGAGTCTTTCGTTCGGAACGACGATGAGCGCATTGGTCTGATCGCGTATCACCGTCTGAAGCCAGGTGATGTCCGAAACGAAACCTTCGCGTCCATCGTCCAAACGGATGTAATCTCCCACGCGCAGGCGCCGCGATGCGATGATCACGAGCCCTGAAAAGAAGTTTGCCAGGGTGTCGCGCAGAGCGAGACCGACGGCAAGACCGCCAACACCCAAGGCCGTCAGCATCGGACCGATGTTGATGCCCAAGTATTGCAGGACGACCAGGGCGCCGACCACGTACAAGACCGCCGAAATGACGGTCTTGAAGAGCGAAGCCTTTTTAGCACTGGCTTCGCCTTCCCCGGTTAAGCCTCCGACGAGCCGAACGGCAACGCGCGCAGCGACCACCGTTACCGCCCAGATCACGATTACGATGAGTGCGCGATTGGCAGATCGTTCCTGTTCGGATCGAAATGGAAAAAGCAACAGGTCGAGATAGATCCCCAGCGCCGCGCACAGCAACAGAACGACGCCGCGGATCGATTCGAACAGCAGTTGCCAGGCGGTCCAGCCCTGCCGTTTTGCGCGCTCGTAGAGCGCGCGCACGACAAACCTTTCAAGGAGGAAGCCGACGACGACGGCGGCGACGAAAACCACCAGCGGCGCCCATCCGTCGAGCAACTCGTGGAGCCGAGCCGCGATCGAAGAGCCGTTCATCGGAACCCTATTCTACATCCAGACGCGAAAAGGCCCGCGCGCGGTCGCGTGGGCCTTCGTGGACCGCTTATGCCTATATGCGTGTTCCGACTACGCTGCCGTTTGGCGACCTCCCGTGATAACCCCATTCGCCGTCGAACCCCCGACCATTCTGAGTGAACCACAACGTGAACCAGCCGGTCTCGTTCTTAGGCGAGCGCCACGTGCCGGAGAGCTTGTTGTTCGTCAGCTGTCCGTTGATTTGAATGTTCCCGCCGCCCTGCGCCGGTCCCGTTCCGACAATCCGCGTGCCTTGCTGCGTAAGACGCGCCGTGCCGCTGACGAAGACGTCGCCGGTCACTTGTACACGGAAATTGCCGGTGGCATTGGGGCTTCCCATCCCCATGCCTTGAGCTGAGACGTTGCGCACCGGAGTGGCCAACAACGCGAACAGTACTATTGCTATTCCGATGAGACATCGCGAACGATTCATTGAGGCTTCTTCCTCCTTAGTAGGCTAAGCGGTCATCGTGCACCGCCAGGAAGCACGTTCGAACGTGCAAGCGCCAGTTATTTCCATCGATCGACTCCTGTTCGAGCCGCTGAACCTAAAGACTATACCCGCCGCATGCCTGCGGCAACCTAGCTCGCTGGGCAGGGTAGCGGCAGGCAGACCCTCGAAATGGCACCAAATGGAGCCGGTCGGCTGCCAGGCTGCTCGCATGCTTCAGATGGATCCGTCGGAGCGCACGGAGGGAATTGATGCGGCCTGAATCGAGCGCTGAACGACTGATTCGGGTACTGCTCGTCTTGGCGTGCGTCGCGTTATCGTTTGCGATCGCGGCGTTCGTCGTTTACCTTATACGATCGTTTTTTACGATCGCGATCATCGTTGTAGGATCGGTCTTCCTGATCTATCTGATGGCACCGGCTATCGCGTGGCTGCAGCGCTTTATGAAAAAACATTGGGCGGTTGCGCTCGCGTTCGTCGGACTGGTCGCGATCATCGCCCTCTTCGTACTCATCATCGTGCCGCCACTGATCAGCCAAGCTGGGCAGTTCGCCGCCGCGTTGCCGGGAGCTGCCGCACGGGCGACGACCGCCGTGAGCGATCCGAATAGCGGGCTAGGGCGCTTTCTCCCGACTTCAATCCGCAATGAGCTGGCGCAGCTACCGCAGCGCTTGTTCTCTCTAACGGCGCGTTTTGCCGTTACGCTTGGGAAACAAGGTTTCGCCGCAATCGTTTCCGGCTTCGGGCTCATGCTAATCTTCATCATTATCCCAGTGCTGGCCGCCTACGCGCTGTTCGACTATCCCGAGTTGCAACGCGGGTTGCTCGGCTTCGTGCCGAAAGATCGAAGGCCGCAAGCAATAGCGATCTTGCACGACGTCAGCGCTGTCATTGGTGCATTCGTTCGAGGCCAGCTGCTCGACTGCTTGATCGTAGGGACGATGATCGGGCTTTGGCTGCTGATCATGGGCGTCCCGTTCGCGCTGGTCATTGCCGTCGCCGCCGGCATCTTCAACCTGATCCCTTACGTGGGGGCGATTGCCGGATTCATCCCGTCCGTGCTGCTGGCCCTTGCCTATAACGGCTGGCAGAATGCCCTGATTGTCGCTATAGGATTCGCGGTTATCCAGCAGATCGACGGCGACTTTGTCGTGCCGCGGATCATGAACGCGAACGTCAAGCTTTCGCCGGTGATCATCATCTTGTCAATCGTCGCATTCGGAGGGCTCTTCGGCATCCTCGGCGCCTTCGTCGCGGTGCCGATCGCGGCGATTCTTCGCGTCTTGAAGTTGCATTTCGCCCCGAGTCCTTCACTGGCGGAAATCGAAACCGACCGGCGAGCCGGCTTACCGCTAATGAAGTTTCAAGATTCAGGCGACCGGTCGCGAGTCGAACGCCGGCGCTGAAGCCAGAGCCAGCGTGCGGCCACGACGAGCAGGGCGAGTATCGTCGTGATCGTCAACGGGTGCAGGTGCATCATGCGCCGGAGTGTTTGGACGAGGTCCTCACCGAGAAAATATGCGCCTAGTCCGAATGAAATCGTCCACCATACCCGTGACAAGGTGGCAAACACAGCAAACGTCCGAAACGGCACGCGCAGTACACCGCTGATGGTGGAGGGTATCAGGAAGGACGCAATTGCGCCGTACTTTGCAAGCTGCGCTTCGCCCGTGGCGAGAAGGTTTCGTCGCAAATCGAGAAACGGACCCGGCAATTCGAGGAGCGTACGCCCGTACTTGCTGCCCACTGCGTATCCAATGAAGATGCCGAGCACGCCGCCGAAAAAGCCGGCGGAGAGTACGTAGGCGAGGTCGAGTCTCCCCTCGGCGGCGGCGATCGCCGCCGCGACGAGTGCGCCGTCGCCCGGACCGACTATCCCAATCCCGGTAATCGCCGCCAAAGCGAAGACACCGAGATAAGCGAGGATTTGCTCAAGCGGGTAACCGTTGAAGTGAATGCGGCGCTACCTCTTTTCTCAAAACCGGAAGGTGGCTCTAGGCTTGCCCTTTGGGAAGTTTTTTAGCTGCCTACAATTCACCCGCTCCAGCCGAGGGGCCGAAGTAATAACCGTGATGCTCGCGGCAGGCGGGGTTGAACGGCGCGCCGCAGGCGGGACACCGGTTTGAGCTCTCGATATACTGCGCGATCGTCAGCTCCGAGCCGCAGGCGCCGCAGAGTATGGCACGGCGTTGCCATTCGCCGCGGGGCCACGGCTCGAGCGCGTGGTCGGCGAGCGCGGCGTGACACTCCTTGCACGCAAAATACCCGCCGCAGCACTTCATCTTGATGGCAACGATATCGAGTGGCGAACGATAGTGCGCGCAGCGACTCTCGGCGTCGAGCTCGATTCCGCGCACCTCCGGCCTCAGCTCCACCGCCGGCGATTTCGCCATTGCTTCTTCCCATGCTAGTAAGGTTGCTTAAGGTTCTCTAGCTTAAGCTCGAATCGGTTCAAGCACGGTTGTACCTGCTTGCCGACGACCAAAAAAGCGGCTGCGGCGCGACGGCAGAACCGAATTCCCTGCAGCGAACTGGCCTTCCCTCCATTCGAGCGCTCGTCGAATAGGACCGCAGCCTTATCCCCGAGAGCACCGTCGTCTTTGTGCAAGTCGGTGCACAAACTGCCGACGCAGGCAAAGCAACATCATGCGCTCCCGTCAAGCATCGCCGCGCCGGCTTCTAGCCGGTGCCGGCCGGCTCGATGTTTTGATTGATGTGGAAGAGATTGTCCGGATCGTACTTGGCTTTGATTTTGGTAAGCCGTAAATAATTGTCTCGATACGCGGATTTGACGTAATCGCTTCCCTCATCCATCACCATGTTGACGTAGGCGCCGCCGGCAGAGAACGGGTGCAGGGCCTGCCAATATTCCTTCGCCCACTCCATGATCCGCGTGTTGTTGGCGGGATCGGGGTCCACTCCGACGATGACCTCCGCAAAATTCGCGTCGCGGAAGCTAAAGGCCGTCTCGTCGCGGCCGACACGGCGTGCCGCCCCGTTAATGGGATAGAGATGCATCGTCGAGTGCATGCTGGGAAGACGCTCGCCATATTTTAGGTGTAGATCGATGGCGGCGTCGGGGAGATCGCGAAAGAAGTCCGCCTTCCAATACCATTGCAAGCCGGCCGGATAGATCGGGTCGAACATGCTTTGCAGCACCGGAAATGGTATCGGGCCCGCGAAATCCATTACCGGCGGCGCGAACTTGCGCACCGGGCGCAGCGCGGCTTCGCCTCCATCGAGCGGGCCGGTATAGCACCACACGGTGGCGCACATCTTCTTGAGATGCTGCTCGGCGGGAAACGGCGGGCCTGGGGGCACGGTCACGAACGCAAACCAGCCGTTGATGTCCTCGGATGCCTGCGCGATGAAATCGCGCCACTTCGGCAGCACCTCCGCAGCATACTTTAGGTCCCAAAAAATCGGTCCACCGTAGACGACGTCAACCGGATGTGCCTTGAACAAGAAGGAAGTCACCACGCCGAAGTTTCCGCCGCCGCCGCGAATCGCCCAGTAGAGATCCGCGTGCTCGTTCGCGTTGGTGCTGACAAAGGTTCCGTCGGCGAGTACGACGTCGGCGCCGAGGAGGCTGTCGATCGTCAATCCGTATCGCCGGGCCAGATAGCCGATTCCTCCGCCGAGCGAGAGTCCGCCAACCCCGGTGCTGGAGATAAAACCGCTCGGCACAGCAAGCCCGAACGCATGCGTCGCGTGATCGACATCTCCCCAAACGCAGCCCCCGTCCACGCGAACCGATGCAGTTGCGGGATCGACTCGTATGCCTCGCAATTGTGACATATCCACAACGAGCCCGTCGTCACACGTGCCAAGGCCCGGCCCGCTATGCCCGCCCCCGCGTACCGCCAGCGGCAATTGGTGTTCGCGCGCGAAGCGGACCGACGCCATGACGTCGGCGATGTCGGCGCATGCGGCAATCAGCGCCGGACGCCGGTCAATCATTCCGTTATAAACTTTGCGCGCGGTTTCGTAGGCGTCGTCGCCCTGAGCGGTTACTCCGCCGCGCAGCTGCGAGCGTAGCTCCCCGGCGAGTCCTTCGATTTTATCGGACGTTATCATAATACTTTGAGCCTCAAATTACGCAAGAATTTGACGCAGCGACGCTCCGAGCAATTATTATTACACGGCAATAGTAAAGAAAAAGTGAAGCCAAATAAATACTCGATCGCCGGTGCCTTTTCACGTGCCGCAGGTAGTACACTTTGGATGCGCGAGGTCCATCAGCGTTACGGACTCCGAAAGGAAGGTAATCTATGGCAGAGAGAGCGGCTATCGTGGTCGTTGATGACGAGCCGGCCGCGCTGGCGGCTATGCTCGATGCTCTCACGAGACGATTCGGTGCGGACTATCGCGTCTTACCGTATCTTGCCCCATCTACCGCTTTAGAGGGAATTCGCGGTGTCGTGAAAGACCGCGAAGAAATCGCATTGGTCATCGCGGATCAATGGATGCCGGAGATGACCGGGAGTGAATTCCTTACTCGCGTACGTTCCCTCGAGCCTTCGGCAAAACGCGCGCTTCTCGTTGCCTGGGGCGACCACGCAGCGTCGCCGACGATCCTTCAGGGATGCGCGCTGGGCGAGTTAGACAACTACTTGTACAAGCCATGGACCCCCGCTGAGGTCCACCTATATCCATTGATAAGCGAATTCTTGGCGGAGTGGACGCAGGTACATCGGCCCGGTATGGAGCTGATCAACATCGTCGGCGATGAAGGTTCTCCCCTCTCGAATCAGATCCGCGAGCTGCTTAAGCGAAACGGCGTACCGTACGGCTTTCACGAAAGCACTTCGTCGACGGCACGCCGGCTGAGCGAACGGTATGGCGTCGAGGTCGAACGGGTTCCCCTGGTCTTTCTACTCGACGGATCAGCCCTTGCCGACCCCACCGATGCCGAGATTATGGACGCCATCGGGGGAAAACCCGCACGAGCTATTTTGTGACGTTGCGGTCATCGGCGCCGGACCTGCAGGACTTGCATCGGCAGTTTACGCCGGATCGGAAGGGCTACGAACGCTCGTGATAGAGCGGCACGTGATCGGCGGACAAGCCGGCGCGAGTTCGCTAATTCGCAACTACCTCGGTTTTCCGCGCGGCATCAGTGGCGCCGAGCTCACGCAGCGCGCTTATCAGCAGGCGTGGCTTTTCGGCGCCAAATTTGTGTTTGGACGCGAGGTCACGCGAATCGATGTCGATCGCTCCAACAAGCAGCTGACGCTTTCGGACGGTCGGCAAATCACCGCAAGAGCGGTAATCGTCGCTACGGGCGCGAGTTGAAAGTCCGGCCAAGGCGGCAGACCGGTGCGACCCGGCGGCAATGCGGTCAGGTCCTCAACCTTGGCTGTGAAATCGGAGTGGTTCAGGAAATAGCCATCGACGGCGCTATCGAATACCACGACCCTGACAAGCTCATCGGCCTCGAGAGCGTCGATGACCTCCTGGAACTGCTGGAGCATTTCCGGGCCCATCACGTTGATCGGCGGGGTTGTCGATCGTGACACGCCAGTAGGCGGGTGACCGCTGGGCCAGGCGAATCTGTCGCTTCGTAAGTGGGGCTGCTGTTGTCATGCCGTTCTCCTGTCAACATTCACTACTGCCGCGCCTGCCTTGCTGACGATCTCGTCCTGCGAATCCGTGCCTCCCGAACAACCGATTGCACCGATAATCGCCCCCTGTTCGACCAACGGAATGCCGCCTCGCGAGGCAATGATTCCATCGAACGCGAGCAGATAGTTGAGCTGCATAATTTGGACGCCGTCCTCGAATACCTTGGTCTCGCGCCGGAAGGTCGCGGCTGCCCGAGCCTTGTGTTCGGCGATCTGAATTGAGGCAAGCATCGCACCGTCCATTCGCGCAAAGGCGACGAGGTTGCCGCCGGAATCGACCACCGCTACATTCATCTTCCAGTTCCGCTTCTGCGCTTCTGCCACCGTTGCGTGAATAATCGCCTGGGCCCGGTCTAGTGATATCGGCGGCCCATACGGAGTGTCGAAGGGAATTTGGTCGGGCACAAAATCGAGAGGATTTGCTTGCGCGTGCTGCAGCGCTCGACTCGTATTAACGGCGGTCCCTATTTTCGCATTTGACATCCGTCCTCTTTTAATGGTCGCAGTACAGATCGCCACCTGAACCGGGCCCACCGCCTTAGCGGTAATGCGCCAAGTCGTTGTCCTGGGTTCACGATAGGGTTCTAATGTATCACCGCCGGGGATCGACGTCTGGCAACTGAAAGTGCGCAAACGCGCGAGCGTTTCAACGGAGAGCTGCTGCCCCTTGGCGAGGGTAACGCTAGTTTGTACACGATTAGCTTAAGGCTCAAGCCCGGTCGCGCCTGGCCCGAATTCGCCCCGGATCTGTCCCAAAAGGTCCGATAGTCGGCCGTTCCCGCCATGGTGCAAGTGCGCGAAGCCGCGTACGCTTTGCGTGTCGCAACTAAAAACCTTGGAGAAACCGTGATGAAATCGCTAAAACTAGTCCTGGGAGTCGCCTCGATGGCTACGCTCTTTCTCACCCTAACCCCCGTCGCTTACGGCGCGACGATAACGCTCCTTCCTAATCTCGACACGACGCCGCAAATGCTCGTGGCTTCTCTGGAAGAACCGTCATGTACAACTCCGCACACGGACGCGGCCCTCGCAGGAATCCCGTTCTTCGAGATGCCTCAGATCGCTGAGGCGAAGGGAGACGGAGGCACCAGCGTCGTTGAGGTCGATCTCCTGTCTAGCGGCGCACTCAACCACTACGCGCTCGAGCAATCCAGTGGCAACCCCATCTTGGACGATTCAGCGCTTCGGACCGCCCGCATGACCAGTTACCGGCCTGAAACGAAAAATTGCGCCGCGATTCCGGGTTCGTACTTGTTAGTGGTGGACTTCTAAAGCCTTACAGTTCTATAGTGGAGTTGGAAGGTACACTATGAATGCTGCGGTCCGCCCCGGCGCATAACGATCCGATGGAAACAAAGCGTATTGTCGCTAAAGGTAAGCAGCAAAACGGTGATGCGGCGCGCGATCGTTGGATCGCGCGCGGCGACTTCGTCCCTGGGACGCGCGTTCTGTTCCTGCTTCTCGACGGATTCGAAGCATTCGATTTAGCCGGACCGGCTCAGGTGTTTTACGAGGCGCACGAGGCGGGGGCGCCCTACCGGCTGTCATTCGTCGCTCACGAATCCGAAATTGAAGCGGCGCAATCTCTGAAGATCTTTCGTATCGAACCGCTCCCCAACGATGTCGGACCGAACGACATTGTTATCGTACCCGGCGGAACGCCGATTCGGCTCGATGCATTGCAACGCAGCCGTCGGCTGCAACCCTCGCTCAGCTGGACTCGTTCCGCCTACGATGCGGGGGCCCGTATTGCGTCGGTCTGCGTCGCAGCGTTTTTCCTCGGAGCGGCCGGACTGCTCGACGGTCGCAACGTGACGACGCATTGGCGCCGAGTAGACGAGCTGCGTCGCGCTTTTCCGAAGGCGAACGTTCAGGCGAACCGGCTGTACGTGTTCGATGGACGCGTCGCGACAAGCGCTGGAGTTGCGGCCGGGGTCGATCTCGCCCTTGCAATTGTGGAACGTGACGTTGGACCGCGCTTGGCCGCCGCGGTAGCGCGGGAAATGGTGCTCAGCGTCCGGCGCCCGGGTTCACAGGAGCAGTTGAGCGCATTTCTTGCCGGTCGCGATCACATGGTGGCCGAGGTGCACGCCGTTCAAGATTGGCTGGTCGAGCACCCGGGCGAACCGTATACCCTAGAGTCGCTAGCCGAGATCGCCGGCATAAGCACACGAACCCTGACGCGCCACTTCCGCTCCGCGACTCGCCTCACGGTGAAGGAGTACGCTAACGCACTGCGCCTGGAATATGCGCGCATGCTGCTGCGCGATGGCTCCCTCACGATCGACGACGTGGCGTCGCGTTGCGGTCTCGCCGACGGCCGCCATTTGCGCAGGCTCTGGCGCGAAGCCTATGGCTCTGCGCCGTCCGAAAACCGTGGCGCTTCGATACTCTAACGTCACCGGAAGTTGAGGCAACCGTAAGCGGCAAGACAACGCGGATGTCGGTCTTTAGGGCTGCGCGTCTCGGGACAGCACGATGCCGTCCGGTTGGGCCCCATGCTGGAAGAGGATATCCTTGCTCGATTCGCCGCCCTTTGGGTACCGATACCTATCGGCCGAACTTACGAGCACCTTCGGCGGCGGCTCGCCTGGCGCGGATGCCGTTGACCCGCTCGAAAGTCCGCGCGCCGCGTCCGCTACCCAGATGCCCCTGTTCGTCCGGGTGAACGCGAAGCTTATCGGATCGCCGGCGCCCGTCAGCGGCGTCGTCGCAATCGGCATGCCGAGCGAACCCTTCACGGGTGCGTTGTAGGTGAAGATCGTGAGGTTCTGCTGGTCGTCTAATACGATTTTATGCCTCGACGAAATCGCGATACCACCCGGGTACCCGACGGAGTTGCCGGTGGCTAGGATCGTGATCGCCTTCCCGCTGACGCCGCCAACGACTTCTCCGGCGACGAAGGCGCCGGACGCGTTCGTGCCATCGATGTAGAGGTTGCCCTTGTCATCGAACGCGTCGAAAATGACTTTAGCGAAATTGGCGTTCGAAAGCGTCGTCAGCAGCGTGCCGCCATTATTGAAGAAGCTGACGCTTCCGGGTCCGTCGCTCGTCGTGAGGATGTTCGCCACCCCGAGATTACCTTTACTGTCAATCGTGACGCTGGCGGGAAACTCGCCCGGATCGTTAATGGTCGTCGGCGTACCCTTGAAGCCCGCGGCATACACCTGAATGCGACTATTACTCGTATCGGCGACGTAAAGGTTCCCGGCTGCATCGAGCGCGAGACCCTGTGGCTCCGAGAAGCCGGTCAGTTGCGCCGTCTGCTTACCCTTGGCGTTGAAAATATCGACCACGTTGTCCGAGGCATCGGAAACAATGATAGATGCGCCGCCCTTCGCATTGATTTCATTGCTAACGAAAGCAGTAGGCGGACGGTTGGAGTGCAGTTCCGGAACGCCCGGACGCAGGACGCTAGACATGCTCTGCGCACCGACGGACTGCTGCGAAATGGCTGTGGTTGCCGAAGGAACTCCGGCGGCTCCGCCCGAGCAACCCGCCAGAAGTGCGAGGGCCACGATGCCGCTTGAAACGTATTCAAGCCGTGATGGGATCGGCATTAATGAGATTTCTCCACTGATCGAAAAACTGTGAGTGACTAGCTTACCGGCGCATACGGCCTTAGGCCGTGGTCGATTCGCATGTTTGTGCGAGCTACGCGCCCGCGTGTTTGTCCATTAGAATTATCCTACGGTTAACCTTCTTGCAAAAACGAGCGAGATGCTTCAGACTAGTTAACTCGCCGACTAGTCGGTCGCCGGCTGCGTTCGTCGCACGAGTTCGCGTAACGTGGCGCGTTGACGCTTGTTCGCCGAACAAGACGAGCAGAAAGACGGCATTTGTCGCCGCGATCAAACGCGTACCGCCGCAAACTGCTTTGTTGGGTATCC
>JBARKF010000014.1:0-4242 GCA_049800655.1 Candidatus Cybelea sp. | reverse complement strand
CCATGCAGCTGGTGCTGATCGCGCGAATCGCGCCCCAGCGGCCATCCGCCTTCAGCCGATCTTTTAACCAGTTGCGAAGATGGAAATCGCCGATTTGCGCGGCAATCTCGGGATCCTCTTCCGGTATGCGTTCTTTGGAGCAGCGTTCGCAGACGAGGACGAGGCCGCGCTGGGACCATTTTGGATTGACGGGTTGCATCTTGAAACAACTACGTTGGCTGGAGAACTCCGAAGATATTTCCCTCGGGATCCTTAAAGTATGCGAGGAGTCCGATGCCGGGAACTTCTTGTTTCTCGACAGCCACGGTTCCACCGTTCGCCGTAATGGCGGCGTACGTCTCGTTGAGCGAGGGTACGGTGACCGTGCAGACGTACGCGTTGACGGCAGCACCCGAATCCGGAGGCGCACCCTGGCGGCGAACGATTCCACCATCGATGCCGCTCCCTTCGCCGGTCGCGACGAGCCAATAATCGAACGGCCCATCCCACTTCGAAATTTTCCAATCGAAAACGGCGGAGTAGAATTTAGCGGCGGATTCGGGATCGGCTGCGTGAATCTCAAAATGAACGACGCGCGACACGGTACAACCAACTTTCATTGGACGATGAGTGATGGAGCCGACGGTGGGATTCGAACCCACGATCTCTCTCGAGGCCTGATTACAAGTCAGGTGCGTTGGACCGCTTCGCTACGTCGGCGATGACGATTTCTGTTGCAGCAGAGGCTCGGATACCTTTCCGTCACGGGCGGCTGGCACTCAAAGCGCTAGACTCTGCGCTCCCAAAGTGCGCGCGTGTAGAGCGTGCGAAAACCGCAGCGAAGAAAGTTGCGCTCGGAACTGCTCGCCGGCCGAGCGGTCGCGCGCAGCAAGCGCGCGCCGGCGTCGCGGGCACGAGCGATGCGGTCGGCGATCATCGCGCGGTGCCATCCGCGCCCGCGATGTTCCGGCAGCGTCGAGCCCGCAAAAAAGGCCGCGCACTCTCCCCGAACGTCCATTGCAGCGGTTGCCACGATTGCCGCTCCTTGGCGTCCTTCGAGCGCGATCACACCCTTCGACGATGACAGAATCCCGGCGATGACCTCGTCTCCCAGAGCAGCGGCGCCATTCATGAACCCCTGAGCCGATGCGCGCGACCACGCGGCCAGATCCGTTGCTGCGCCGATTCGCTCGTCGCGCCGCGCATGCGAGGCGAGGTCATCGCTCGCGAGAACGTTCTCGTATTCGCTCGGCGCGTAACCCGCCGCGGCTAAACCACGAGCGAGCCCCGAATCGCTAAACGGTGTGACGAAAATCCGAGGCGTTGCACCTCGCGACTCATAGAACTCCGTGATGCGCGCGATTTCATCTTCCGCTAACGGCATCGAAACAGCGATGCCGTATGCTTGCGAGAGAGGAGAATCGATTCCGGTAAAGGCGGCGAGTCCTCCGGCAATTTCGATGCTCTCGGCGGACGCGCTGGGGTAGAGCCGTTGCACGGTCGCGATTCCGCTGCAAATACCGGCGATCTCGGAAAGGCGGATGGCTTCGTTGAGTTCCGGCGTCAGCAGCATATCGGTACCGGTCTTTCTCGCCGCCGGGTTCGCCGCTTCCCTTGTCGGCTGCAACGCCGGCGGCGGCTTCGCTCCGGCCGAGCCGCGTGAGACGCCAGCAACCGCTTGTGAAGGCTCATCGTCCACTCTTGTTCCGGCAGTGACTGCGCCGAAACGCATCTACCAGCCGGATTGGGCGGGGCCCGTGCTTTTCGCACCCGGCCAAGTGTCGATGAAGATTCCGGCGCACCGCTTCTGCGCCGTCGAGGGCGAGTGGGTCGTGCCATTCGCAAAACCGACGATTAACTGCTCCAACCGCGACGAACCGGCTGATGGATCTTCGCTTTGGATCGCTCTCGACGGCTGGAGCGGCACCTTTAAGGCACACTTTAAGCGCGACGGCAAGTGGCACACCTACGACTCCACCGATATCTTGCAGGCCGGTTCGGAATCGGACGTTCCGTGTTACCATGGTGGACCGCTCGAGAAGTATAAGACATCGTCGTATTTTTGGATTGAGTGGGCAGGCGTAAAGAACATCCCGGTGACACCGCACCATCGAAACCTCACGCTGCGCCCCGGCGACAAGATCTACGTGCGAATTGCGGCCGACACGAGTGGGCCGCGTGCCTGGCAACAAGCGACGCTCTGGCTCGTCGACGAAACCAGCGGTTTCTACCTGCCGCCGCGCACGTTTCACTCCGGCTGTGTCGATTGTGGCACGCCGTTTGCGCGGCCCGCGACGCTCTTCGGCAACACCGTCGAGTGGATCGTCGAAGCGACCTTTTACAGCTCCTACAAGTCGTCGCTGCCGAACACGCTCGACGATTTTGGGAACGTCCACATGACGCGCGTGGACGCAACCGACCAGGATGGAAGAACCTACGATCTAACGCGGCCGCTCGGCGCCACGCCCAACGTCGATTGGATGACTTGGAACGGCGTGCCGCTTTCGGAGAACGGCACGCTGCTGGCGTGTGCGACCATCGATGGCTCTCGAGAAGTGACGTTTGCGCGCGCGCCATACGCGATCGCCACGCCCGGCGATCAGGGGAAGCTCGAGCCCAAGCCCAAACGCTGTCACTGAGTCGGTGCTCCGAGGCGTCGCCTGCGGTGGAGTCGAAGCGCACCCCATGAAGATTGATATACGATCCTTTGCCCTGCTATTGCCGCTCGTCGCGCTCGGCGCTACCGGGACTCCGGCGACCGTTACGGTGCAGGCATCGAACATCAGTTTCAGAGATGCGTTCGCGGCCTGTCCGGCGGGCACGATGGCCTCGATGTCATTTTCGCTCAGTCACCTCCGCATCGCGCCGGCGCCCGGGGTCGAATCCGACATCGATGACGCGAATCCGAACGCGCAAGTCATTATGCTCACGGGCGAAGGCAAAGCAACGGTGACTGTGAACGCGGCCAAACATACGGTAACGGCCAAACACGTGACCCTTGTTTCAGCTCGCCGCGCCGCGTGCATCGCGCCTGAGTAGCGCTTGCGGACGCTTACGTGCCGGCAACGATCCAGTCGCGAATGACGTATTGCGCGCCGGTGCTGGTGACGGTCATTATGCCGTCGCCGACGGCGTCGGTGCGGAAGGTCGCGAGTGGCGTGCGATCCTTGATGATTGTCCCGTTGAGCGCGAAGCGACGCCGATTCGTTTCGGAGGCGGCGTAGAGGCTTTCGCCGCTGGAGAAGCGTCCGCCGGCGACGTTCAGACTTTCCAGCGTTCCGCGACGGAACGATATCGCGATCGGAATTGAGAAGGCACTCGCGGAGGTGCCGCCCCGTAAGACAAACGGAGGAACCATCATCGGGCAGGTGACGCCCGACCCGCCGCGTCCGATCGAAAGCGCGCCAATCGGGCCTTGCACTACGGCGCCGCTGGCGTTTGCCAGCCACGTCGCGGATCCATGGCCATCGGTGGTTCGCGAGCCGCCGGAGAAGGCGCCGCTCTCCCAGCCGAAGGCCTCGTCAAGCGATGGAATCCCTCTCGCGATATAGCCTGCCGAACCCTGACAGAACCCAGTGACGTAGCCGGCCCCTAAGCGCATCACCGTTACCGATCGCGAGACGACCTGCTTATTGCGGGCGGCTGTCGAGTGCCGAACTCCGGCCAGCGCGCGCTGCTGGGCGCTGACGTCGCGAACGTACGAGCCAAGGGCATCGGTGACGGCGATCGCCGTCCTGGCGCTTTGGGTGGCGGAGCTACGGTGGGCGTCGAGCGCGTCAGCGGCGTCGCTTACGGTCTGCACGCCGTCGGCGGACGGCAAAGAAACCCCGGTTTGGCCGAGGGTGCCGCCGCTGCAGCCGGCGAGAGCTAGCCCTAGAAGGGCGGCAACCGCGAAGGTCGCCAGACGAGCCATCTCGTGCAGGACTCCAAAATTAGGTAGGCGAGTTAGCTATGGTCTCCATGGTAAGTTACCCGTTTGGGAGGGCACATGAGAGGCTCATGAGGAGACCTCTGCCGGATAACCGGCGTCACCGCCGAGGAGCCCATAGCCCTACTATCGTACCCTGGTGAGCCCCCCATGCCAAGGGGTGGAGTCGTGGGTAGGTGGCCGAGTGGTTAATGGCACCAGACTGTAAATCTGGCGCGCGAAAGCGCTACGCTGGTTCAAATCCAGCCCTGCCCAGTGTTCGCGGGCGTTGCATAGTGGTAATGCCCCTGCCTTCCAAGCAGGAGTCGCGGGTCCGATTCCCGCCGCCCGCTCCA
>JBARKF010000013.1:0-11347 GCA_049800655.1 Candidatus Cybelea sp. | reverse complement strand
AAGGGCGAAGGGCGAAGGACTCAAGGATGACAGGGTTAGTCGGGGTCGCCATGTTGCACGACGTGCGGTCGCGATAAAAAGAACTTGGCGGAGCGCTGCGATGGGATCATCTTGAATTGCCGCGGCGTTTGACTGTAGTTCAGCATGTGGTCGATCGACGTAGCCCGCTGATCGGTCGTGCCAAGCGTTGGAAGATTCCAATTTCCTTCGATGTATTTGAGGATGCTGCCGAACTCGTACTGCGTGTGCGAGATGTAGCCGCCCTGGCGGCTGGTACCCGCGATCGCGTAGGGTGAGATCACCAGCATCGGCACGCGGAAGCCGAGGCCACCTTCCTTATCTTGCTTGGGCGGCACCGCGTTGTCGTAGAAGCCGCCCCAGTCGTCCCAAACGACGACGATCACGCTCGAGTTCCAATAGCTGCTCTGGCCGACGGCGTTGACCACGCTTGCGACCCACGACGGCCCGTCGTCGCACCCGCAGGGCTGGTTAGGATGATCGGAGTCGGCATCGTCGGGAATGACCCACGAGACCGCCGGCAGCGCATTGTTCGAAATGTCGTTGAAGATGTTGGTCTCAGGCCAGGAAACGTTGGTGCCCCATTCCGGACCGTTGCGGACCGGCCAGATCACATCGAACGCATTTAACAGGCTCCCGTTACAGTTCGGCTTGAGGGACGATTTGCCTGAATTATTCAAACAATCAGAACTGGGCGAGCATCCTGGTTGAAGGGTCGCGTTAAAGCACGGCGTGTAGTATTTCCACGTAATCCCGGCGCTGTCGAGCCGCGTGCCAAGCGTCTGATAACCGCCGTAGTTGGGAAACTCGTTCGAACACGGGTAGGGGCCGTTCCCTTTTTCCACACCATGGATGTTGACCGTTTTCGTATAGACTGTCTTCCCCGCGTCGCAGCCCCAGGGCCAATAGGTTGGGTTATCGACGATCGTTTCGGTTTTATTCGAGAGATGCACGCAGGCTTGAATGCAGGTGCCGCCGCGAATCAAATCTTGGTGCGCGGTGAAACTGCCGCTGCCTTGAGTTTGGAACATCGCATCGGCTAGCACCCATTGCTCGGCGATGTCCCAATAGGGCGCGATGTCGGACATGGTGACGTACTGGTACGGCTTGAGTCCGGCCTCTGGTCCGGGCCCGCACGACGTCGCCGCGGGGATGTTGAAGCCGTCCATCTTGCCGCCGTCGTAGTCCAAGAGGAACGCAGGCCGGCAGTGCGCCAAATCGTAGGTTTTGATCACCAGCGGCGTTGCCTTCAGCGCCACCCACTTGCGGTAATATTTCCCGCCCTTCTTCAGCTTCTCTTGGCCGCGCGTCGCACCGTTGGCGCCGGGAAACGTGGCAAAGAGATTGTCGAAGCTGCGATTCTCTTGCACGATCATGATCACGTGCTGAATCGGCGTGCTTCCCGATCCGTGGTGCTGATCGGGCGGCGGAATCGAGCCGGTTAGCGAAGACCCGCCCCCGCCGCCGCATGCAGCGAGTGCGAGCGTTGCCGCGGAGAATGCCAACGATAGCGTGAAATTCATCCTTCGACTATGCGCCTTCGGCGCTCCGCTCAGGATGACATTTCTGTTCAGGATGACAAGGTGGGCGGCGCGCCGAGTAGCTTTTCGATAGGGTAGCACTTTCAGCGTGGCTCTTACGTACGAACTCTGAGGCCAAATACTCGCAGAGCGGCCAAGTCTTGAGTGCGCGTTTGCGGGTCGACTACTTCACCAACGTCATTGAGGCAGGTCCGACGCCGTTTACCTGTACGACGGTCTCGCCTTTCGCCATGGCATAGTGCGGCGTTCCGGCCGGGATCGACGCGTACGAGCCGGGCGTGAGCGCCAGCATGGACGCCGGATCGACTGAGTTGCCGACGCCGACCATCAGCGTGCCGCTGAGAACCGTCACATTTTCGATGTCGCCGTGCATATGTGGCGCGATCTTCGTCCCATCGTCGAGTTTCAGACGAACGGTGTACTGAGAGCCGGCCTTGGCCGGATCACCGGACAGCACCGCCATCATGGCCCCGGACGGATAGGGTGCCGGTGCTGGACCGTATTTCGCCTGATCGGACATAACAACTGTAGGCGCGTCCGCGGCGGTCGCAGCGAGCCCGGCGAAGGCGCAGAGGCATCCGAGAGCGACCAGGGTCTTGAGCAAGTTCTTCATGGATCTCTATTAAGCGGGATTCTCCAATATGCCCCTTTACTCGACGATCCAGACGCTTTCTGCGTTACGTAAGCACGCGGCGTAACCGATACGCTCGATCCTCAGACTCCAGAACGCGCCGCTGGTTCGCGCAGAAGGCGCGGAGCTGGGCTATCGCTATTCGCGCGGTGGATTGAACTGCACAATTTTTCTGGCAGCTGCATCTTAACTCCGAGCTGGTCTTCGACGGCGAAGCCGGTGTAACGTATGCTGGAGGTGCATCTCTAGACGACGCACGCTACTGGGACGCAATCGCTCCGGCACCAGGTTAGCGTGTTGCTCGCACAAAAGTAGCTCGCAATGAACTCGACTGTGCTGAGACGAACGCTGAGCACGCTGGCTGTGGTCGTGTTGCTTGGCGCTTCTTCCGCGAACTCAAGCTCGCAGCCGCCGCAGGCGCTCGCCGCCCACCGACTCTTCTGGAACACGACGCTTAGCGATTTCACGATGTTTTCCGTCTGCGCCGAGACGACGGGTATGGCCGTCGTGGATGGCGATCTCATTCGAGCCGCTCGCGTGCTCGCCTATGGACAGAGGTCCCTCGACCGAGGCACCGACGCCTTACATCGCATGCCCCTGGACTGGCGCGATCGCGTCGGTCCACACCTTTCGCGCGCAGCGCTGGCTCTCGCAGCTATCGGTAACGCGCTGCGCGTCTACATGGCCCACGGTAAAGTCTCCGACTTGAAGGCGGCCCAGAACGATCAGGCACGGGCGGAGGCGGAGCTGGTCGCAGCCGCAGACGAAGCCAAGACCTCTTACACGGCAATGGGCGGCAAGGCAAGTGATTTGGAGAACGTGCCGCACGCGACGCAGAGCGCTAACGCCGCGCTCGCTTCTGCAATGGGCGACACCGACACAGACGATCAATAAACGAAAACTTCGCATTGCTCACCACCAGCGCTGCCGCGTTCGCTTTCGGCGACGTCACCGCGGCGCGCAGCGCCTCAGACTGCCCAGTCCGCCACCGGCGGCTTCGGTAGCTTCGGCGGCCGCAAGTCATACCGCCCTAACGCGCGCTGCTGCCCGTTATTTTACGGCGTGAACGCGAACCGGCTGAATGAAGCCCTTCAGCGCGACCTCGCCGAGATCGCGAAACATGAGGCCCTTTCCGAGACATAGCTCCGCTACGACGTTAGAGACGAGCGATTGCTCCGACCCGGCATGCGCGCACAAACGCGCTGCGAGATGGACCGTCGAGCCGAAGAAGTCGTGATTAGCCTCAACCGGTTCTCCAGCAGCCGCACCGATCCGCACGAAGACCTGGGCATCGCCGTTACGCACGGGATGATCGGCCAACACTTTCTGAATTTGAATCGCGCAGCGAACCGCGGCGGCGGCGGAGACGAACGCCGCCATGATTCCATCGCCGGTATGCTTGATTTCCCGTCCGCCGGTAGCTTTCAGCGCGTCACGCACGATCGTGTCGTGGACTTCGATCAGTGCGATACAGGCATCATCGCCGAGCCGTTCCATAAGTTCCGTTGAGTTGACGATATCGGTAAAGAGGACGGTGCGAACACCGCTATCGCGTTCCTCGGCTCGCGGAACGAACGCGGCCCCCGCAGAATCGACTTCGCATCCGCCTAGAAAGGTCTCGGCCAGCTCTGGAGCAACTTCGATGATTTTCTGAGCCACGAGACCGTGCGCTTCGCGGTGGACCGCGTTCGCGGCCTCGGCGTTGGGGGCGCTGCAGAGGCAGAAGATTTTCCCCTGCGCTTCGTTCAGCCAATACTTGTGGTACTCGACGCCATACTTCCCTTGCATTTTGAGATCGGCGAGATGGGCCGTCGCAACCGCATCCGCAGTCACCCCAGGCACTTCGTGGATGTCCATATACATCGGCACCTTAGCGTCGCTCTACCGTCAGCGGGGGAGGGTGAGCCAGCGTCTGATAGACGACGCAGTAGCGTTCGGTCAATCGCGTGAGCGTTTCAAGCTGTTCTTGAGGAGCGTCGGTATCCAGTTCAAAAAAAAGCCGTATCTGCGAAAAACCGACGGGAGCGTCCTTAGCGACACCAAGCGTCCCGCGAAAATCCAAATCGCCCTCTGCACGAACGAGGCCGCCGCGTAGTTCGATGCTGAGCGCAGTCGCGACCGCCCCAAGCGTGACGCCCGCGCACGCTACCAGCGCCTCCAGCAACATGTCTCCCGAACACGCGCTCAGTCCGTCGCCTCCGGTGGCCCGATGCAGGCCGGCCGCCACGAGCGTCTTGGCCGTCGAAACGTTGCACGTTATCCCTTCGCCGAGTTTTCCCTCAGCCTTGAGCGTGAAAACGGCCGCCGCCGGCTCTTCTTTATAGCGTGCTTTGATCGGCGCTTGAATCCCGCGCAGTTCTTCAGTTTTCATTTCAGTTCAAGGCTGAGTTCGACGGCGACCGCTGTTGCCGCCTGCAAAAACGGCAAACGTCTGCAATTCTGGCGCCCCAAGCTATGGCGTCGCCGGACTGCAGAGTAACTTCTCGATCTCGATGGGTAACGTGCGCACGCGCACGCCGGTTGCGTGATAGACCGCGGACGCAATGGCCGATGCCACTCCGGCAAGCCCGATCTCGCCAACGCCGCGAGCACCTAGCTCATTCACTTTCGTATCGGGATAGTCGAGGAATGTGACGTCCATGTGGGGCGTGTCGGCGTTCGTTGCAACGATGTAGTCGGCCAAGTTACTGTTAATCGGTGCGCCCGAGCGCGGATCGTAGTGCGTTTGCTCGAAGAGCGCCATCCCGACGCCCATCACGACCGCGCCCTCGATCTGGTTACGCGCGGTGCGCGGGTTGATGATCCGGCCGGCATCGATGACCGTAACGACCCGATTCACGCGGAGTCTGGCGATTTCGGGCTGCCACGCAATTTCGACGAACTGCACGCCGTAGGAGTGGAGAGAATATTTCGGATGCTCTTCGCCGACGGTTCGCGCAGCCTTTCCAATTCCTGAGACCATCGCCACCGACGCATTTCGCAGCACTTGATGGAAGTCGATCTGCTCGCTGCGCGACCCCTTACGCGCGACGATTTTACCGCTCTCAAAGGAGAGATCATCCGGCGACCAATCCGCAAACGGCTGCTTTGGCACCGTCGTCGCGAGACCGATCGCCGACTTCATCGCGGCTCGCACCGCCTCCAGGACAGCCGGGATGACGGAGGAGGTCACGAGCGAACCTCCGGAGGTAGGTCCGGGCGGCAAGCGCGTGTCGCCCAACTCGACGACGATGCGGTCGACGGGGATGCCGGTTGTTTCGGCAACGAGCTGCGCCAGCACCGTGTACGTGCCGGTGCCGATGTCCTGCGTACCGATCGCAACGCGAGCCGAACCGTCAGCGTGAAGCTCGACACGAGCCTCCGCGGCGAAGCGGCCCGCAATCCACGAGCACCCCGACATTCCCCATCCGAGCGTAACGCCGTCTTTGCGCATCGATCCGACCGCGGGTGAGCGCTGCGGCCAGCCGAATTTCTCCGAGCCCAACGTCAGGCATTCGGCGTAATGCCTTGAGGAGAACGGAACGTCGAGCGACTGATCTCGCTTCGGCTCGTTGTGCAAACGAAGCTGCACGGGATCGATGCCGAGCTCGACCGCGAGTTCATCGTACGCAGATTCGGTTGCGAACAGGCCCGGGACTGCGCCAGGCCCACGCATCGCGGTTGGTGAGCCAACGTTCCGCCGAGTCTGTGCCGAGGTTACGAGTAGGTTCGGCGTTCCGTAGAAGTACGGCGTCGCTTCGCCGCAGTTTTCATCGTATTCGTCGAGCATGCTCGCGTGGTTGACGGCTTCGTGCCGCAGCGACGTAAGGGTTCCGTCACGCTGCGCGCTCATCCGGACGCGCTGCTGCGTGCGCGCACGGTGACCCACGCTCTGGAACATCTGCTTGCGCGTCACGACGAGCTTCACCGGGCGACCGAGATTGCGCGCAGCCGCTGCGGCAAGCGTCCCATGCGTCCAGGGCCAGAGCTTACCGCCAAAGCCCGAGCCAAGAAATTTCATAACGATCCGCACGTTCTCGCGGGGTACATCGAGGATCTCGCTGACGACGTTGCGATGGTTCGCGATCGCTTGCGTCGTTTCGTAGAGCGTGAATGCGTCGCCGTCGTAGATTGCCAGCGACGCGTGCAGCTCGATCGGGTTGTGCGTTTCGGCCGGGGTTACGTAGGTGCGATCGATTTTGACGGGCGATGCGTCGTAGGCAGCTTCAGGATCGCCACGCCGGCTGGCCTCGGTTGGCTCGTTCTCTCCGACGAGCTCGAGTTCGACGTTGGGAGCGGCCACGTCCGCGTACGCTACCTCGATGAGCGCGGCGGCCGCCGTTGCATCTTCGAACGTCTCGGCGACGACCAGCGCCACGTATTGCCCGTAATAGCGAATGACGTCGTCGGCGAACGGGGGCCGTGCTTCGTCGATTGCACCGGCCTCCGGCGAGGGCTTGTAGAGCGCCCCGACGTTTCCACGATGATAGATCTCGATGACGCCCGGCGTCTCCCGAGCCTTCGAGATATTCAGTGCGGCAATGCTGCCGTTGGCAATGGTACTGCCGACGGCCACCGCATAGGCCACGTTCTCCCAAGTGTGATCGGCAGTATACGGCGCAGCTCCGGTTACCTTGAGCGGCCCGTCGACGCGCGCCAGAGATTGACCGACGATCTTCGTAGCCATCGCCTACTCCGCCGCCGTGGCCATGCTCAAAGCCTGAACGAGACAGCGCTTCGCTAGCTCGACTTTGAAGCCGTTCTCTGACTGGGGTTTCGCATCGCTCAGAAGAATCCGCGCGGCTTCGGTAAAGCGCTCGTGCGTCGCCGGTTGCCCTTGGAGTGCCATTTCCACGTCGAGGTTGCGCCACGGTTTGGTGGCAATTCCGCCCATCGCGATGCGTACGCGTTGCATCGTACCGTCGCTGACGGTCGCCACGACCGCGGCGGACGCAAGCGCAAACTCGTACGATGCTCGATCGCGCAGCTTGAGGTAGATCGATCTCGCGCCGGCCGCCGGCGGCGGCAGGCTTACCGACGTCACCAGCTCGCCCGGCTCGAGGACCGTCTCACGTTCCGGCGTTTCTCCCGGTACGAGATAGAAGTCGCCGATCGGCACGCTGCGCTCGCCGTTTGACCCGGTGAGATGAATCGTCGCTTCGAGCGCGGTAAGGGCGACGTTCTGATCGGAGGGATTCGTCGCAATGCAGTGCGCGCTCGTACCGAGAATCGCGAGGTTACGATTGAATCCTCCGATCGCGGCGCAGCCGGTCCCCGGCGACCGCTTGTTGCAAGCCATCGCCGGATCGCGAAAATAGACGCAGCGCGTGCGCTGCAAAAGATTACCACCGGTCGACGCCATGTTTCGCAACTGCACCGACGCTCCCGACCGCAGCGCTTGCGAGAGCAGCGGATAGTCGCGCACGACGTCGGGATGATGGGCGACGTCGGAGTTTCGCGCGAGCGCGCCGATACTTAGGCCGCCATCCGGCGTTCGCGCCAGCTCGGCCAGCGGAAGCGCGTTGATATCGATGATCTCCGCGGGGCGCTCGACGTCGAGTTTCATCAAATCGATCAGCGTCGTGCCTCCGGCGAGAAACCGGACGTCGTCGTGCCATTGCCCTAGGGCATCCGCTACGCTGCGGGCACGGCTGAAAGTAAAAGAGTTCATCCTCGCGCTTTGCGCACCGACTGGATCGCCGCGACGATATTCTGATAGGCACCGCAGCGGCAGATGTTGCCACTCATACATTCAGCCACGTCGGCGTCCGATTGCCCGCAGGGCTCGGTTAATAGCGCGACCGCCGACATGATCTGCCCCGGCGTACAGTAACCGCACTGGAATCCGTCGCGTTCGAGGAACGCTGCTTGGACCGGATGTAAGTTGTCCGGCGTCCCCAGGCCTTCAATGGTGTCGATCGTTGAGCCCTCGTGCATGGCCGCAAATGAAAGGCACGAGTTGACGCGACGCCCGTCGACGTGTACGGTGCAAGCGCCACATTGGCCGTGGTCGCAGCCCTTCTTCGTCCCGGTTAGACCCAGCGAGTCTCGCAGCGTATCGAGCAGGGTCGCGCGCGGGTCGACCACCAGCTCGACCGGCCTTCCGTTGACCGTAAAGGCAACCTTCACGCGACTGCCGCGAAGTTCCAGCGTGTTCATAAGAAAATCCATTAGTTCAAAAGGCCGTCGCTCCTATCCGATTCGCGCCGTTGAAGCGCACGTGAGGGCAACCGGTCTCGGTGTCGAATCCGTTGAGGCCATGGTACGGCTCGGACGGCACCTGCGTGCGCTCGTTGATAGCGTCGTGGCGGGCGCTTTCCTGGCTTTACTGTTAGCGGGGTGCGCACGGTGGGCGGCGGTTCCGCTGTCGCCGGCAGGCTCGCCGATGAGCGCGTATACTGCGCGTGGTCCCGCCGGGGCGAGCAAGGACGCCTCGCGCCTCTACGTGGCCAACTGGGGCTTCGGCTCGGGGGGCGGAATCGACATTTTTCTGCGGGATGACCCCTCGAAAGGCCCCGTAGACCGGATCCGCGACGGCGTCTTCACGCCCGATGGAATCTTCGTGGACGCGCACGACAATCTTTACGTCACCAACGGACACATGAGCGGCCGCGAGAGCGTCGAGATGTACGCGAAGGGCGGCCACAAACCAATTCGGATTTATACGGGGGCCTTGTGTGCGTTCGACGTGATTGCTGCCATCGACGGCACGGTCTACATTGCCGACGCTTGCGGAGGACCACATACGCGAGGCCGCGTGCTGGTCTATCCGCCGGGCAAAACGAAACCGTCTCGCTCGTTCTTCCCGGGCGGTGCTCCCTACTGCCTGACCCTCGACGCGCAGAACAATCTCTATGTGGGTTACAACTGGAACGGGAGTTATGCGGGCCAGGTAAAGCGTTATCGGCCGGGTGCGAAGGATGGCGTCAACCTGCTTCCCCCCAACACCGTTTACTTTGTTTCCGGCGTAGCGGTGGATGAGCACGGCGCGCTCCTGGTGGCTAATAGCGAAGGTGGCGAGATCGACGTCTTCACCGGCAAGAATAAGCCGCCGTCGCGTGTCATCAAGACAGGGCAATCGCATCCGTTCATGTTTGCTTTCGACCAGCGCGAGAATAGAATTTACGTGTCCGATCCGTGCTTTATTCCCGGTGTAAAGCCGCTGAGTTCGTCTGGGTGTTCTGGGCCCGGGCGACCAGACACGGTTGTGGCCCTGGATTATGCCAGCGGCAAACGGCTATGGACCTTGCGCGAACGCGATCTTAGACCAATGGGGCTAGCCGTCACTCCAAGCGCGCCATTCTGATGATCCGCTAACGGAGCAGAATCCTTATGGAGGCCCGACCTCAAGGCCGGTCGAACCTCCGGATTTCTACTTCAAAGGAGTAACGTTAATGAACACCCCTGGTTTACTTAAGTGCGCCGGCGCTGTCGTCGCACTCGCAACCGTCACGGCTTGCGGAAGCGGCTCGACGGTGGCGCCGTCTGCCGCTACGCTCAACGCGACCTACGTCGGTAGGACGCTGTTCCTCAATGGGAGGCCGGTAACGGCGGAGCGGATGAATCCGCTACCGCGTTACGCTGAGCTTGTACCCGATAAATCGAAGTCGAAGAACTACGAGTACGTCATCAACTTCTACGGCTCGTTCGCCGGCATTTTCGACTATCCAAAAAGCACCAAGATGATCGGCGAACTCAATGGCATCGGCGGCCAAGGGTGCACCAACGTTTTGTACGGCTATGGCAAGAAGATTTTCTGGAACCCCGGGCGCCTGAGCATCGGCGGAATTCAGGAATACCAGGTTCCAAAGAAGCTGCTCAGGACGCTGCCTCTTCCCTACACGGTCACATCCAGCTGCGGTATGAATACGAGCGGCGATCTTGCAGTCGGAGTCCTATTGGGCAATTCGTACGGTCCCGGCGGTCAGGTCGTGATCTTCAAGAATGCGACCGGCTCGGGTAAAGTGTACACTACGCCGTTGGACAGAGAGTACTTCAACGGCTACGATCCCAGTGGCAATCTCTTTGCCGACGGTTTCACCGCGAGTTATGCCTACGGGCTCGTCGAGCTTCCGAAAGGCAGCAGCAAATTCGTTAGGATTAAAACGAGCAACTCTCCGGAATTTCCTGGCTCGGTACAGTGGGATGGCACCTATCTCACGGTGTTCGATCAGGAG
The DNA here is from genome assembly GCA_049800655.1 of Candidatus Cybelea sp. GTDB lineage: Bacteria > Vulcanimicrobiota > Vulcanimicrobiia > Vulcanimicrobiales > Vulcanimicrobiaceae > Cybelea. The sequence continues at coordinate 1,001 of JBARKF010000013.1, read as the reverse complement.
ACGAGTGAGACGTATCAGTACACGGTTAGTGGAACGACGGCGACGTTGAAGAACACCATACAGTACACCGGGAACAGCGACTGCGCGCAAACGTGGATCGTTAAGGGCCTGCTGTATTGCGGCGACGCGGGCGGCGCCGGCGAGGTTTACAAATATCCGGCCGGCGGTGCACCCCTTGCGACGTTTACGGGCAGCTTCGACGAGCCGCTCGGCGTGGTGGCAGCGAAGAAATAGTCTCCTCACAGGAAAACTAGGGCCAGTTGGCATTCTGGCCCTAGACGTTCAAGCCGGCCGACGGCTGGCCAACACTTCTGCTTCGGTAAACGCTCTATACTAATAGCGCTGTCCATCCTGAGTGGAGCGTCCTGAGCGAGCGCAGCGAGTCGAAGGGCGCGTAGTCGAAGGACCCGCGCAAGAGATAGCTCAGCATTGTCATCCTGAGCGGAGCGTCCTGAGCGAGCGCAGCGAGTCGAAGGGAAGCGCAGTCGAAGGACGGCTGAATTCGTTTTCCGCCGCGGGATTCGATCTGTTCGCGCGCTCGACAAAACGCGCAGCCTTTTTGTCCGAGATGGATCGAAGCGTACCGTGGAGCGATTGTGCGCTCAGCGTGTTATCATAGGGACGCTTTTGATTACAGGGGAGGGGTAAAGATGAACCTGATCTGCTTGATTCTGACGCTGGCTGCTTTATCGCCGACCCCAGAAATCACGGGGACGATCGTCGATTACCATAGCGAGCTGGTCTCGGGGATACCAATATCGGTCATTGCACTTTATGATAATCAGACCGTAGAAAAGACCGTATCCGGGTCGGACGGTGCGTTCCATTTTACGGACCTTGCCCCGGGCGCCTACGGTCTAGAAGCTAAAACCGACTCAGGTTGCGCAATTTCTGACCCAATCCGCGTAGACGTCGGTTTTACCAACGTCGTACACCTTCAATTGATTAAAGGACTCTGCCAAAACCCGATAGCGATTTTGCGAAACCGCCCGTGAGCAGGC
>JBARKF010000012.1:0-8460 GCA_049800655.1 Candidatus Cybelea sp. | reverse complement strand
TCGGGCGCGCGATAACCTCGCAGCCGCATCTCTTTGCCGCCGCACTCGACGTCGTCGGCGCAAGCAACGCGATGCGCATGGAGTTCTCGCCGAACGGCCCCCCAAACATTCCGGAGTTCGGTACCGTTAAGAACAAGGTCGGATTTAAGGCGCTCTACGCCATGGATGCGTACGAGCACGTCGTTCCAGGAACCGCCTACCCGGCCGTCATGCTCATCACCGGATACAACGACCCGCGCGTTTCATCGTGGGAGCTCGCGAAGTTCGCGGCCCGCCTATCGCGCTCGACGACGAGCGGCCGCCCGATCTTGCTGCGCGTCGATTACGACGCCGGCCATGGATTCATGGCCGCCTCGCGAGCGCAAAGCGAGCAGCTCCTCACCGATGAGTATTCGTTCTTGCTCTGGCAGACCGGCGACCCTGCCTTCGGCGACGTCCCAACCCGCATCTACCCGAAGGCACCGTCCTACACGTCCCGCTGAGCCGTCGCGTTTGCGTCAGCGGACGCTGACGTATACGTTACCCCACAATGGCGCGTTGACGGTGCCATAGTATGCTGCGGCGAGACTTTGCGACTTTTTCGGGCCAGCCATGGATGGCTGCTTCAAAACTTTGTTAGCCCGAAAAAGCGCAAGAGCAGGAGCGGCACATGGAGGTGCCGCGACGAGCGCTCTCGCCGCAGCATACTATGGCACCGTCAACGCGACGAAGGCAACCTCACCAAATTCCTAACATAGCTTTAACGTCGTCCGAAGCCATGCTGGCGGGATCCCAGGGCGGCGTGAAAGTGATCTCGACGTTGGCGGTCTTGACGCCGTCGATCGCAAGCACGTGATCTTCGACGGACTTCTTGAACATTGGTCCGACCGGACACATCGGCGAGGTAAGCGTCATCAGGACGGTGACGTTCTCTCCGTTTTCGCCCTCGGTCGAGACGTCGTAGACCAAACCGAGCTCGAGGATTCCCAGATTCAGTTCGGGGTCTTTCACCTCGACGAGCGCTTCGCGAACTTGTTCGACGGTTGGCATGCCACTAGGGGTTTGTCGCGACCGGGGGCAAACCTCTGGTTTGACGGGGCAAGCCAGGCGGCCACGCGGCAAAATCCACGCAACTGCTCCGGGATGGGAACGATTGTAGTAGTTTGTAGGTATTAATAGGTAGAGGAAAGGAAGAGCCAGAGCGATGTCGATGTGGGAGCCCTTCACCGAGCGAGCGCGGCGCAGCATCGTGCTCGCTCAAGAAGAAGCGCAGCGCCTCGGAAACAACTATATTGGAACCGAGCATATTCTGCTTGGCATTATCTCCGAGGGCGAAAGCCTGGCGGCCAAAGTCCTCGAGTCACTCGGTGTCAACCTTTCGAAGGTCCGTCAAGAGGTCGAAGCGATCGTCGGCCGGGGCGGGCAGACCGTGCAGCAGGAGATGGTGTTTACCCCGCGGGCCAAGCGGGTGATCGAGCTCGCGTTTGAAGAGGCACGCCAACTCAACCACAACTACATCGGGACCGAGCACTTGCTTCTTGGCTTAATACGCGAGGGCGAGGGCGTCGCCGCTCGAGTCCTAACCAACCTGGGCGTCGACCCCGCGAAGGTGCGGGTGCAGACCACATCCTTACTCGGCGCCGAGGGTCAGCCGGCCACGCCAAAGGGCAAGAGCAAGACCCCGACGCTCGACGCCTACGGTCGCGATCTCACGACGCTCGCGCGCGACAATAAGCTCGATCCGGTCATTGGGCGCAACACCGAGATCGAACGCGTCATACAAATTCTCTCGCGCCGCACGAAGAACAATCCAGCCCTTATTGGCGAGCCGGGCGTCGGCAAGACGGCGATCGCCGAGGGGTTAGCGCAGCGTGTCATCAAAGGCGACATTCCCGAACCATTGCGCGACCGGCGGGTGATTACGCTCGATCTCGCCGGGCTCGTCGCTGGAACGAAGTACCGCGGCGAGTTCGAAGAGCGCATGAAGCGCGTGATGGACGAGATCCGTGGTGCAGCCGGCGAGATCATTCTCTTTATCGACGAACTGCACACGCTCGTCGGTGCGGGCGCCGCCGAAGGTGCGATCGATGCCAGCAACATCATCAAGCCGGCACTCGCGCGCGGGGAGCTGCAATGCATCGGCGCAACGACGCTCAACGAATTTCGCAAGCACATTGAGAAGGACTCGGCGCTCGAGCGCCGCTTCCAGCCTGTCATGGTTGGAGAGCCGACCGTCGAGGAAACTATCGAAATTCTCAAAGGTTTGCGCGATCGTTATGAGGCGCACCACAAGGTGCAAATTACTGACGAAGCGCTGGCTTCGGCCGCAAAGCTTGGCGACCGCTACATTACCGACCGCTTCTTGCCCGACAAGGCCGTCGATCTGATCGACGAGGCCAGCTCGCGCGTTCGCCTGCAAGCGACGCTTCCGCCGCCCGCGATTCGCGAAGCCGACGCCCAACTGCGCAAACTCATCGCCGAGAAAGAGGCGGTCGTCAAGAGCCAAGAGTTCGACAAGGCCGCGACGATTCGCGACCGCGAAGAGAAGCTGCGTCTCGAAAAGGCGCATCTCGAGCAAGAATGGCGCGACCGCAAGGCGCAAAGCGATCGCGTGCTGCGCGTCACCGCAGAGAACGTCGCCGAGATCGTTGCCGCATGGACGAGGATTCCGGTAAGCCGGCTCGCGCAAGCCGAGACCGAAAAGCTTCTAAAGATGGGCGAGTTGCTCCATCAACGCGTCGTTGGCCAAGAAGAGGCGATCAACGTCCTCACGCGGGCCATTCGCCGCTCGCGTGCCGGGCTCAAAAATCCGAGCCGCCCGATCGGCTCGTTCATCTTCCTCGGGCCGACCGGCGTCGGCAAGACGGAAGTCGCGCGCAGCGTCGCTGCGTTCCTCTTCGACGACGAAGAGTCGATGATTCGCATCGACATGTCCGAGTACATGGAGAAGTATTCGGTCAGCCGGCTCGTCGGCGCACCTCCCGGATACGTTGGTTACGAAGAGGGCGGCCAACTCACCGAAGCGGTACGTCGCCGGCCATATGCGGTCGTGCTGCTCGACGAAATTGAAAAGGCCCATCCCGACGTCTTCAACCTGCTGCTCCAGGTGCTCGAGGATGGCCGTCTGACCGACTCTCAGGGTCGCCAAGTCGATTTCAAGAACACGGTTATTATCATGACGAGCAACGTCGGTGCGACCGGGATGACGACGTCCACCGACATCGGCTTCCGTCCGCAGAAGCTTTCGGCCGAGGACGAAGTCAAAGCCTACGAACGCATGAAGAATCGGGTGCTTGAAGAGGTCAAGCAAACGTTCCGGCCCGAGTTCCTCAATCGCGTCGATGAAGTGATCGTCTTCCATCAGCTCACGCGCGCGCAAATCGAAGCGATCGTTTCGCTTGAACTTGAGAAGGTCGCCCGCGAGGTACGTGCGCAGGAAATGGAGCTGAAGATTACCGAGGCCGCGAAATCGCTGCTCGCGCGAAAGGGCTGGGATCCGCAGTTTGGGGCGCGACCGCTCCGCCGTGCGATTCAGCGACTGGTCGAAGACGAGGTCGCCGAAGAGATGCTGCGCGGCACCTTCGGCTCGGGCGATCACATCCTCGCCGACGTCGATCCCGACGATCCCGAGAAGCTCAAGTACTCGAAGATTCCCTCGGTCGAGCCGCCCGCGGCTCCGGCCGCCGAAACGGCCGTAACGTAACAGCGCAAGGCGCTTCGGGTTAGCCTCGGGTGCACGCTCTGCTCTTAGGAATCGTCCTCGCGCAGGCTACTCCGAGCGCACTTTCGCTTTCGGCGACGAGCCTGAGCCTCAACCCGGCACAACAGCAAACGATTACCGTCAGCGGGGCGGCGCCCCCGTTGCAGGCGACGCTCGACCGCAAGCTGGTCACGGTCGGCATCAGCCCAGACGCGACGACGGTGACGGTTACTGCTACGCAGGCGACCGGGTCCGACGTGCTGCATCTCGTCGACGCGAACGGCTCGCAAGCCGACGTCGCGATTCGAGTCGCCTTCAATGCGGGAACGATCGTGCCCAACACCTCGCTGACGGTGACCGGCGACCCGGCCGATTCGACCTGGCTCGCGCAACAGGTGACGAGTTGGGTCCAGCGTCTGACCAAAGCGCTACCCGGCGCGCAGACGACCATTGGAGCGGTGAGCCCAGCGCCGGTGCCGCTCGCGCCAGGGCAGACCGCGCAGTTCGTCGTCCCGGTCACGATCGCGGGAAACGGTCAGTACTTCGACCAGTCCGCGACGACGACCGTGAACGTCCAAAACGTCTCGCTCGCGCCGTTCGCTCCGGGCCTCCTCTTCTACGACGACGATCCCGAACACGTCGGTCAAGACGGCGTTCTCTTCCGCGGCACGGTGACGAGCGCGCAACCGGCGCGGCTCTACTACTATCACGACGACACCGCCGAGCCGCGCTCGCTCGTCGTCGTGCTCTCCGGCAACTCGCAAGATCCCACGTCGGTGCAGCTCGTGCAAGCGACCGCCGGACCGAACATGGACGTAATGCACGTCGGCCAAACGCTAACCAAGAACTTCTTAACGACAAAGGCGCACGGTGAGGGCATCGTGGTGAACCTCGCGCAGGACGAGCCGTACGTACTTGCCGACCTTCCGATGACCTCGCGCCAGCTCGTCTCGGGAACCGTTGATCTGCGGGTACTCTCGGGCGGTCCCGTCGTCGTGACGGTGCTGACGGTCTCCTCCGGTGCCGATCCGCTGACGCTGCTCAGCGCGCCGGTGCTCCCCGGCGATGGGCACCATCGCACCGGAGCATTTCTGATCGGCGATTACGGCTCCGACGCGCTCACCTATACGGCCGGCGGCGCCGACGCGACGCTCGTGCTTGGCGATACCGATCCTACGCCGCGCAGCGTCGACCCGTCGGCGCCCGGACACGACTACGGTGATTACGGCGTCGTGCACACGATCGACCTCACGCTCAGCAATCCCGGCGCATCGCCGGCAACGGCCTATCTGTACTTCAAGCCGCTGGCCGGCCCGGCGCGCGGAAGTTTCCTGATCGACGGGAGTCTCGCCGATGTCGGTTGCGTGCGTCTCTCGGTTCCCTATCAGATTACGTCGTTCGATCTTGCCCCCGGTCAAACGTTTCGGACGCAAATTCGGACGATGACCGACGGGGGTTCCTTTTATCCGGCACAGATCGGCATCACGGCGACGCCGCCGCAGCCGAATGCGCCGGGCGTCTTCGCGCCCGACGGCTGCTTCCCAAAGCCACAATCCGCAACGGAATGAGCGCGCCGGAAGGCGAGTCGAGGGTGGTCCTGCTCGTGCGACTGCTCAACGCAATCGATCAGGGCCGGCATTCGTTTGAGGATCTCAAGGATCGCATCTCCGAGGCGGGACGCCGTCCGAGCACGCGAACGCTTCGCCGGTACCTGGCGATCCTAACCGACGCGGGGTTTCCACTCTACTTCGATCGTGCTGCCAACGTCTATCGCTTTGCCGGCGGGTATAGTTTAAAGCGCTTGGATCTCTCCAGCGGCGAGCTCTTCGGGCTGGTCGCGCTCCGATCGCTCGGTACGAGCATCGGCGGCACGATCGGTACTTCGATCGATGAGGTCGCCGAAAAACTCATCGGCAGTTCAGGCGCAGGCGCGCGGGCGCGCGTCGAGGCCGGTTCGCCGGTCGCGTTTCAGCTCTCGGAGATCCAGCTCGACCGCAAAGGCGAGCGTGCGTTCGCGCGGCTTTCCGCGGCCGAGCGCAGCACGCGGAGCGTTCGCTTCACCTACTCTGATAAAGAAGGAAGGCGCAGCAAACGGACCATCGATCCCTACGGATTCATTATCAACGCCGGCCGAGTCTACTGCGTCGCGTACGATCACTCGCGGCGCGACAAACGCACGTTCGCTGTGGATAACATCAGCGAACCCGTGGTGCTCGCGCGGACCTTCGTGCGCCCGGCCGGCTTCAACGTCGAGAGTTATGCGGCGGCCTCGATCAGCGGCGTCCTGCACTCCGACGAGACGAGCGAAGTTCGCGTCCGTTTCGCTCCGCGGGTCGCTAAGGCGGCGATCGCCGCGCGTGTGGTTGCCGAGCGCAAAGTGACGCGTCGCCGCGATGGATCGACCGAAATCACCTATCGCGTTGCGGACGTCGACGAACTGGTGCGTTGGGTTCTCGGCTGGGGCGCTCAAGCCGAGATCATCGCTCCGCCATCCGCCCGCACGCGCGCCGGCGACTTAGCCCGCGACATCGCCGCCAAGTATCCGTAACGGCGCAGCGAACAGCCGAGCGACAAAATTACGAAACCCGCCGTGGCGATGCCGCGACGGGCTCCGACGTATTCACTCACCTACCTCGCCTGTTTGGCTACCATGCGGAAACCCCACTGACGCCGGCTTGGCGGTTTGACCGTTGCTACGGATCACTGCTCTGCGCAATGTTTCGCGTTTTGCATTGGTCGCGAACGATACGTTCGTCGCACTTCGACATTCAATTCGAAGCTTATGAATGGTAACATGGTGCTGCCGGAAACGACAAGCAGTTGCTTACGGAATTCACAAGCTGTCCACAACAATTTTTCGTTATACACAAACGTGCGCGCTTGCTCGTCTTCGCGGGTGGGATTGCGACGTCCAGCGAAGACGGAGACTCGATGGCATTTTTGATGGTCGTCCTCCTCGCGCAGAGCTTTTTTGGCGGTTTGCCGATCGACGGCATCACGTGCGACCGCCAAGAGGGCGCAGCCGAGCACATTCATATGTCGCTGGAGCTGTACGATCGCGGTCGAGCGGTTCAGGTTCCGGCGAACATCGGGATTCCACAAACTGGGACGTGTCTCTACTGGATTCACACGCATAGCGCCGACGGATTTATCCACATCGAGTCGCCGGTCAAACGGACGTTCGATTTGGGGCAGCTCTTCGATATTTGGGGACCGGATCTGAGTTGGACGAAGGCGGCAAGTTTACAGGCGCCGCATGGCAAGCGGCTTTCGATTTGGGTTGACGGGAAGCCGTGGCATGGAAGCGATCCGCGCGCCATTGTGTTTCACGAGCACGAGAGCATTGTGATTCAAAACGGTCCGCCCTTCGCAAAGCCGGCTCGTCCGGATTGGTCGAAGCTTTGACGAGCTCCGTCGAACTCGATGGGCACCATCTCACGCTCGAAGCGATCGAAGCCGTGAGCCTCGGCGCGCCGGTGCGAATTAGCCCCGCCGCCAGAGAACGCGTCACACGCGCCCGCGACTTCGTCGAAGAGCGGTTTGCGAGCGGCGAAGCGATCTACGGCGTGACAACCGGCTTCGGGCGCCTTGCGAATATCTCGGTCGATCCCGCCGACGCCGTCGCGCTGCAGCTCAATCTCGTGCGCAGCCACGCCGCGGGAACCGGGCCGCCGCTCGAGATTCCAGTCGTGCGCGCCGCCGGCACACTGCGCGCGAACTCTCTCTCGGCGGGACACTCCGGCGTCAAGCTGTCGACCCTCGATCTGATCGTGGCGATGCTCGAGCGCGGTGTGACGCCGGCCGTTCCGTGCCAGGGCTCGGTTGGCGCGAGCGGCGATCTCGCGCCGCTCGCGCACATGACGCTCTCGTTAATCGGTGAAGGTGAAGCGTTCTACCGCGGGGAGCGGCTTCCGAGCGCCGTTGCTTTGGAGCGAGCGGAGCTCGAACCGATCGCGCTCGGAGCCAAAGAAGGACTGGCGCTGATTAATGGGACGCAAGTCATGACGGCGGTCGCGGCGCTGGGCGTGCTGCGGGCCGAGCGGCTCGCCGCCGCCGCCGACGTCATTGGGGCGATGTCGCTCGAAGCCTACCTCGGCACTCCGCGCGTCTTCGATCGTCGCTTGAACGATTTGCGTCCGCACCCCGGCCAAGAGCGCGTGGCGGCGAATCTGCGCGCCTTGCTCGCCGGCTCGGAGATCACGCAATCGCATGCGCAATGCGATCGCGTTCAGGATCCGTACTCGTTTCGCTGCATCCCCGTCGTCCACGGCGCCGTGCGGGACTCGACTGCCCACGTGCGCCGCGTAACCGAGATCGAAGCGAACTCGGTTACCGATAACCCGCTGGTCTTTCCCGAGGACCACGAGTTTATCTCCGGCGGGAACTTCCACGGCGAGCCGATCGCGCTCGCGATTGACTTCCTGAAGTTGGCCATCTCAGAGCTCGCCTCGATTGCCGAGCGCCGCCTCTACCTCTTACTCAACGCGGAGGACCGCGGCTTGCCGCTCTTTCTCACCGAGCACCTCGGACTGCAATCCGGTCTGATGATCGTGCAATACACTGCGGCCGCGCTCGTCAACGACAACAAGGGACTCGCGTGGCCCTCGAGCGTCGATTCCATTCCCACGTCGGCTGGTCAAGAGGATCACGTCAGCATGGGGATGACTTCAGCGAATAATCTTCCCCGCGTGCTCGACAACGTGGAGGGCGCGCTCGCCTGCGAGTTGCTCGCCGCGCTGGCCGCGACCGATTTCCGGCGCCCGCTGCGGTCGGGGCGCGGC
>JBARKF010000011.1:0-6446 GCA_049800655.1 Candidatus Cybelea sp. | reverse complement strand
GCGTTAACGTCTTGGAGCAAACAACTCAAGGCGGCTGCGAACGCCGGCTCCGGAAACGGTCAGTCGGTCGAAGCCGCCATCAAGTCGATTAACAGCCAACTCGACGCGCTCGGCGTTTCGACTCCGTAGCGCGTCGCGGATCGCGTTCCTAAGCTTAGGCCTTGTTGGTAACGCTCAGCTTGGCCGTGCCGATCGTCTTCCCGGTCTTGGCTTTATCGGTAAACAGCGTCGTGCAAGATCCGGACTTGTTACCCCATACCGCCTGATACGTATTCCCGGAGCCGGAGATTGTTGCGATGCCGTCTTTCGCGCATACCTTATCGTTAAACGTGAACTTCCTGCCCGTTGGGCCTTTCGTGGTTACTGACTCTACGGGATTGGAACCGGATAGGTGAATCGAGCAGGGTTTGACCGACACGCCGTGATCGGATTTGCATGTCATGGGGATGACGTCGATCGAAGCGCCCGCCGGCTGTACCTGCGCCATGAAAGGCAGCGCATTCGAAGAGGTCGGGGGTGCGGACGCACCGCCCGCACATCCGGCCAGCATTCCGGCGATGGCGAGAGCCGGTAGAGATCGAAGTGATAACCTGGCAGAGTTCATATTACTCCTTAAGATGTTTGGTGTGCTTTTGCGTGCGCAAGCCTAGCGCGAATCTATTAAGAAAGCGTAAAACCGCCTCGGCCTAGGGCTCCGCGGTGCCGGCGCCTATCGGCGCCAGGGGCTGGGTTGTTGAGAGCTCTCGGCCACGCGGGCCCAAAGTTCACGAACACACACTCGTCGAGCAGAAAACTCGCGAGCGCAAAAACCGTTCCATATCCCGAAGGCGAAGCGCCTGCGCATCTGCGCGAGCGGACTAAGTCGCCCTGGGAAACGACTGTCCCGTGCCGAAGAATATAGGTCGCACCGATGAAGGTCCGATGAACCTCAATACGATAATCGAAATTAAACAGCCGAGGTCGGCCGACGAAATCCGTCACTGGCGGGACGGATACGCGTGGCTTGCTGGGGGAACGTGGTTGTTCTCCGAGCCCCAAATCCACACCGATACGCTGATCGATTTGGAGGCTCTCGGTTGGCAAGCAATTGCAGCCGGGCAAGACGGCATCGAACTCGCCGCAACATGCAAGATTGCGAACCTGTACGCGTTCCAACCTTCGCCGGAGTGGAAAGCTGGATCGCTCGTTGGTGAATGCTGTCGAGCCTTCTTGTCGTCGTTCAAAATTTGGAACGAGGCGACGATCGGAGGGAACATCGTGATGTCGCTACCGGCGGGTCCGATGATCTCGCTTACGGTGGCGCTCGAAGCCACGTATATGCTCATCCCGCGCGACGGAACACCGCGCGAGGTACGCGCCGCCGACTTCGTCACCGGAAACCATACGAATATCTTGCAACCTGGCGAATTGCTGCGCAGCATCCACCTTCCGGCAGCGGCGTTGGTGAAGTCGTTTGCGTTCCGTCGCTCCGAGCTTACCCACCTTGGGCGCTCGTCGGTCTTGCTCATCGGTACTCGCGGTAAGCCCGATGGCGGCCTAATTCTCACGATCACGGCCGCGACGGTCAAACCCGTACAACTCGCCTTCGACGGCAGCCCATCCTCCGAGCTACTTCGCGACGCCATCGATGCGGCAGTCCCGGATTCCCTCTATCTCGCCGACGTTCACGGGTCGCCGGCGCATCGCCGGCATCTGACGTATTACTACGCGGAGCAGATTCGCCGGGAGTTGGAGTCGTGAACCTTCGCGTTAATGGCAAGAGTTTTGCGGCGACGCCGACCCCGGGCGAATGCCTGCGCGTCTTTCTTCGCGACCTCGGCTGGTACGGAGTCAAGAAGGGCTGTGACGCCGGTGACTGCGGCGCGTGCACCGTGTGGGTCGACGCGAAGCCCGTGCATAGCTGCCTTTATCCGGCCTTTCGCGCCGAGGGGAAGGATATCACGACGATCGAGGGTCTGGCAAACGGCGGCGAACTGCATCCGATGCAGCGTGCGTTCCTCGATGCCCAAGCATTCCAGTGCGGCTACTGCGCGGCGGGAATGATCATGACCGCCGCCTCGCTCAGCGACGAGCAGAAAAGCGATCTCCCGCGCGCGCTCAAGGGCAATCTCTGCCGCTGCACGGGCTACGGGTCGATTCGCGACGCGTTCGCCGGCGTCAAGAACGTTGCGCCCGACGACGTCGGAGCTTCCACCGGCGCGAGCGTTCCGAACCCATTTGCCGAAGCGATCGTCACAGGCCACGCGCGATACACGAGCGACATCCCGCCGATGGAGGGTCTCTTGCACCTCAAGGTGCTGCGGTCGCCGCACGCGCACGCCAACATTCTGTCGATCGACCGCTCCGAAGCCATGGCCGTGCCGGGGGTCGTCGACGTGTTCACCTGGGAAGACGTGCCGCGCCGTCTCTACACGACGGCAATCCATGAAGATAATCGCGTCGACCCCGACGACACGTATCTGCTCGACAACGTCGCGCGGTTCGTCGGACAGCGCATCGCGGCCGTCGTCGCCGAAGATGAAGCGGCTGCCGAAGAGGGTTGCCGGCGGCTCAAAGTCGATTACGAGGTCCTGCCGGCCGTCTTCGACCCTGAAAAAGCGATGGAACCCGGAGCTCCGGTCTTACACGATAAAGGCGGCGATTCGCACATCCTGCACCCCGAGAGAAACGTCTTTCTCGAGCTTCACGGCGAGGTCGGTAACGTCGCCAACGGTTTCGCCGAAGCCGACGCGATCTACGAAGAAACCTACGACGCTCCGCGTCAGCAGCACGTCCACCTCGAGACGATGCAGTCGATCGCGTGGCGCTCCGAAGACGGGCGCCTGCACGTGCGCACGAGCGTCCAAGGCCCGTTCATCGTCAAAGGCAAGCTGTGCTATCTGTTCGGCGTCCTCCCAGCCGACCTGCACGTCTTCACGGAGCGCGTCGGTGGCGGTTTCGGCGGCAAGCAAGACATGATGAGCGAAGATTTGCCGCTGTTGGCGACGATCAAAACTGGGCGCCCGGTCAAGTGGGAATTCACGCGCGAGGAGCAGTTCATCGGAGCGACGACGCGGCATCCGATGAAGACGCATGTCAAACTTGGCGCAAAAAAAGACGGCACGCTGACTGCCATGCAATACCGAATCGTTTCGAACACCGGCGCATACGGAAATCATGGCGGCGAAACGCTCGCAAACGGTATGTCCGGCCCGTGGGCTCTCTACAAGTGCCCCAACAAGAAGGGCGATGGTTACGCAGTCTATACCAATCTCCAATGCGGTGGTGGGTTCCGTGGTTACGGCACCGGCCAGCCGACGTTCGCGATCGAATCCGCGCTCGACGAGCTGGCGGCGCTCCTGGGCATCGACCCGATCGAGATGCGCCGGAAGAACGTCATCGGTCCGAACGACACGATGGAATCGGCGCTGAGTGAGATCTCCGACCTCACGATGGGCAGCTACGGTCTAGATCAATGCATCGACGCGGTTGAGAAAGCGCTGGCGAGCGGTCGCGGTCTGCCAAAGCCCCAGGATGACGATTGGCTGGAAGGCAGCGGGATCGCCTTATCGATGCTCGATTGCGTTCCGCCGACCGAGCAACGCTCCGGTTCTGAAGTGGCGCTGCTACCGGATGCGGGCTACCACTTTACGGTCGGTTCGGTCGAAATCGGAAATGGTCTCGTTACCGCTCAGCAGCAGGTAGTTGCGCAAATCATGGGCTGCCCGACAGCGCGCGTGACGTTCGTCAACGCCGATACCGATAGGACGCCTTACGACAGCGGTACGTTCGCCAGCGTGGGCATGATGGTGCCGGCGAAAGCGGTCGAAAACGCTGCAGTGGCTCTGCGTGCGAAAATGCTCGCGTTTGCGGCCCAAATGACCGGGGCGCCGGTCGAGCAATCCCGGCTCGAAGATGACGCGGTTCTCTGTGGCGACCGGCGCGTTTTGCTGACTGAGCTTTACTCCGCAGCGCGAGCGCAAGGCCAAGAACTCGCCTGCTTTCGTAAAGCGTATGGATCGCCGCGCACCGTGGCATTCATGACGTATGGCGTTCGGCTGGCAGTGCATCGCGTCACCGGCGAGATTCGCATCCTGTACAGCGTCGAAGCCGTCGACGCGGGCGTGGTCATGAACCCCAACCAATTGCGCGGGCAGGTCATCGGCGGCGTCGTGCAAGGCATCGGCTATGCCCTTCAGGAGAAAATGGTGTATAACGATGCCGGTGCAGTGATCAATCCGACGCTGCGAAACTATCGGATTCCAGCGTTTTCGGATGCTCCGATCACCGAAGTCTTCTTCGCCGATACGTTCGATGCAATCGGGCCGCTCGGGTCAAAATCGATCGCGGAAAACACCATCAACCCGGTTGCCCCGGCGATCGGCAACGCGCTCAAGGCGGCGACCGGTGTGCGTTTTACAGCCTTGCCGTTCAGCGAGGATCGAATCTTCTCAAAGCTCACGCTGTCAACCTAGACCCTTCGACTCGGCGCGACGCGCCTCGCTCAGGACTGCGCTTCGCGCAGGCGCTACGGAAGCAACCGCCACAGTACAGCGATCTCGAGCGCGTAGCACGCCAGCAGCACAAAGGGCATTGCGAGCACGAGCGCGCGCGGTTGGCCCTCGGGGAACAGCCAAGGCCGGAAAAACCGAATCGCCAGAGGCATGAGCGGCCACGTTGTCAGCAAAACGCTGAGGGCGTTGCCGGTGAAGGTCGCAAGCGCCGGCGGGAGCCCGCGCAGATGCGGATTGAGAAACTTGAGTTCGAGCATCACGACCGGAAACAACGTGAGCAAGACGAGGCACGCCGTTTTCCACATGTTCGGCGGTTTGCCGGTGGCCGGATCGTTGGGAACCCAGCCTGGAAACGACGTGTCGACGCGTTGCGCCTTAAAGCGCTCGACCAACGGCGATGCTTCCTCAATGAACGCCGCGCGCTGCGGCGAGTTTTGCCATGCGCTCAGGTGCCGCGCGGTGTCGAATCGCAGTACGGTCGTCCAACCGGTCTCGTTATGCTGAGGTGGCTGGACGAACGACCCGATGTAACCGGGGAACGTCTCCTGAACCTTCTGAATTTTGTCGGCCCAGGCGCGATATTCTTTTTCTTTGCCGGGCTTGATGTCGGTCACAACGACGAACGTCACACCGTGCTGCACGTAATACGCGGCGGCCGCCTGACCGACGAGCTGCATTACGATGCCCCCTTCGGCAAACGAACTCGCCTCGGCGACGAGATGCCGGTTGGTCTCGCTGCGGCGCCACGTTCGCAAAGCTTCTTCGTTTTCGAAGCGAGACAGTGCGACGGCCTCTTCTTGATCAGGCGGTGCCGGCGGCCAGAACTCGAAGCTGAGCGTACCGGGAGACGCTAGGACGGCGGTCTGCCACCGCACGTGCCACTGCCTGAATTCGTCGACACACTCAGGCCGCACTCGCGCGCAGAGCAGCAAGGTCGCAACGTCGTCCGCCATGCTGTTGGGAAGCCTAGTCGCCGCCGAGCACGGCCGGAACCGCTCCCGTTCCGGACCAGACCGCGTGAACGCGCGTCGCGGTGAGAAACCGAGCTTTCGGGTTCGAGCGCGCGAGGCGCAACTTCTCGATTTGCAGCTTGCCGCCGCGAACGCCGCTTGCGAGCAAATCGGCACCGATCGTGGTCGACGTCGTTGCGACACGGACGCCCGATGCGCCGACGAATGGTTCGAACGACGCGATCTCGCCGAAGTTGGAGGTCATTTCGCGCATCATCGCGCTGCGCAAGTACATCGGTGGATTGCCCTGGAGCGCCGTTCCGGTCGAGAGCACCTTTACGGTTCCCGCGCCGGAGAGCTGACTGGCGGCGATTGCTTCGGCACCGCCGTACGAACCTGCTAGCCACCCGGTAGCGATCGAGATCGGACCGCGATAGCTTGCACCGAACGGCGCAAACGACGCGTCCATATGGGCGTTCCCCGAATTGTTCGGCCATGCCGGCGGAGCACCGATCGGCGTCATCAGCGAATACGAAAACACCTTGACCTGGGCGCCCGTGCCGGGTGCGGTCACGATGCTGTTGCGCCCGGTCAAAAAATCGACGAATCCGGCGGCCAGGCTGACGCCCGATGTATCGCTTCCGTACGGTGCGAACGTCGCGAACGTTGCCGGTGCCGTGCCGAGAGCCGGAAGTTCGCTGCTGAAGATCCGAACTCGATCGGTCGTGCCGGCGCCGGAGCCGACGATGATGTTATCCGCCGGTCTGCCGTCGATTTGCGTGGACGCAACGCTCACGCCGCCCCTCTGCGCCGTGTCGAATGCTTGGAAGCGCGCGAGCTCAGTTGAGAACGGCTTGCCGCCGCTTGGTGCGCCTGAGTAAACCACGACTTCGGGCGAGTGTCCCTTGCCCGCACCGACGATGAGATCGTAGACTCCGTCAGCGTCGACGTCACCGATCGCAAGGCTGGGCGTTCCGTAGAAATCCGGGAATGGCGTGACCGT
>JBARKF010000010.1:0-12100 GCA_049800655.1 Candidatus Cybelea sp. | reverse complement strand
GCAACGGTCGTTGGACCGAAACCGTCGTCCACGCGTTCAAGAATTACTTGGACGGAGGATTTCCCGCGTTCACGCCGCTCATTGTCGACAAGCACCGAGACTTGTACGGAACGACCCCAGAGGGGGGGCTGAACGGACTCGGCGTCGCGTTCCGGTTCCACGGGACGGCACACGGTTGGGTTGAAACGGTGCTGCACAACTTTGGAAACGGAGATGCGTATCCGTTCAATAGTCTGATCATGGACGGGGCCGCTAATCTGTACGGCACCGATACCGTGTATCACTACGGCGGGGGCCTTACCGAAGGCGTCTACGAGATTAGTCCGTCGAAGGGCGGCTGGCCGTACAAGATCATTTACGATCTGGGTATGCCCGCCGCCAACGGCGTAAGCGGCGGATTGGTCTTGGATCCCAACGGCAACATTTTCGGCCTTTCATGCGGGCTCATCGAACCGGCGATCGTGTTCGAGCTCGAGCGAACGAGCAGTGGCTGGCGCCCAAAGATCCTGTACAGCTTCGAAAACGTCGCGACGTATCCGTTGGGAGCACCTGTGCTCGATAAGGCTGGGAACATCTACGGCACGACCCAGGGTGGGGGAGCCAAGAAGCAGGGCACGGTTTACCGATTGCGACCCTCAAAAACCGGATCGTGGAAGCTTGAAACGCTCTACGCTTTCAAGGGCGGTGCGGACGGCGGCTATCCGTACGCAGGAATTACGTTTGACGGCTCAAGCAACATCTACGGCACGACGTTTGGCAGCACGCCGAATTCGGGAACCGTCTTCGAACTGAGGGCCGGCGGTTACAGCGAGAAGGTCCTGTGGAGCTTCGACGGCAAGGACGGGAGCGCACCGGTCGCTCCTGTCACTTTGGACGGCGCGGGCAATCTTTTCGGCACGACGTCATCCGGCGGCGGCGGCCATCACTGCCTGCAAGCCGCGGGTTGTGGGAATGCCTTCGAGCTCACCCGCTAGCGCGCAAGCTCGTATTCATATCGTTCGCCTCTGGACGCTCAGATTCGCCACTGCTTTAAGCATCAGCGCCATTTCGGCATCGCGAATTTCAATACGATCCAGCCGGCATGGTGAAGCCAATCGTTTCCATTGCCGTCGTGCATCCCTGTCGCGCCAACAATCGTAGATGCTTTCCGATATCTTCGACAAGTATGCAGCGCGATTCTACGAGTCTGACAGTCAAAATCGGTCAATGATCTCCCGAAAACTTGTGAAATCTCCAGTGAAGTAGCTCAGATTGTTCGCGAACGGAATGTCATGCACGCGCGTGCTGCAGGTAGAAGGCGGCAGGGCCATCTGAGGCGCAAGCTTCAGCGATTGGAGAGAACCACTCTTGCGCCTCGGTGAAACCACCAGCTTCCAATGCCGCTAGAGCATGTGCGAATTTTTGCGCTGTACTTTGCTTGTGTTCGACTACGTCCGCGGGATCGCCGTCGTAGCATTCGAAGGCCTCCAGTTTCTCGCACTTGCCTTTAATTTGAAGCATCCCAAGTCGTCGTAGCGAGAACCTATCTGGCTCCGCCAAAGCGTCCTTCGTTTCACGGCTGAGCAGAATGGAGCAGCGAACGTTTTGGTCGCGGTCTCCAGACGAGAGGCAGCGTTTACTGCATCGGCGATGACGGTCGTCTCCATTCGACCTCGCTCGCCAATGGTACCGAGCATCAAGTCGCCCGTGTGGATGCCGACACCTGCCGCGATCGTCGGCTTTCCGTCCTTCTCGCAATGGAGGTTGAACACGCGAATCTCCCTCTGGAGGGCGATGGCGGCGTTCAGCGCGTCGTCGGCTTTTCCAGGGAAGAGTCCCATTATAGCGTCGCCGATATACTTGTCGATGAAGCCGTCGTGTTCGCGAATGAGTGGGCCGACACGGTGCAGATAGTCGTTCGCCACGCCGATCGAAGAGTGCGACGTCCCCACGAGCAGGCTCGCCGAGCGTCCGCCTAAAAGTGACGAAATGTCATGCCGCGCGCGAATCCATCTGAATCCATCGAGGTCGGCGCTAGGCATCTGTTTCGCCACCTCGACGAGCCGGCGGAGCTGCGCCGGAATCCAATCGTCGCGCACTATTTCGAGCGCTTCACCGATGTCGACGCCATGGTGGCGATACGCCGCGCCGTCCGGCAAGCTGCTGAGCATTGCGAGCGTAAGGACCGAGACGCCGGACTGCATCGCCGCGCGCAACGCAATGCTGGCGTCCTCGAACAGATATGCACGCGAGACGCACCGTATCGAGTTGCCGCGAGCGCGCTCGGCCTTTCGGTCCAACAGTATTACCGTGCAAAACAGCGACTCTGCCTTCGCATCGCTCGTATCATCTCGTACAACTCGGCGCGCCTCGTTTACGACTCGACCGATCTTGCGTCCGTACGGCTGGAGCTTGCGGAGCGGCGCGCCGGGCTCGGAGAGTTTGCCGGCGCAAAACGGATCTGCGACGACGTCGCATTGCACGCGCCCTCGACTTTGGCGCGAATCCGGGCGCTCTGCCTACTGGCTTCCGTGGAACGCGAGCGCGGCGATCTCACGCATGCGCGGGCACGGCTCACTCAGGCGCAAGCGGCGCTGGAGGCGGGGCGCAAGGAAATGGCGCACTGCGACGCCCTCGTGGGCGAAGTTCAAATCGAGCTCTGGGCGGCTCGGATCGCTTTCGACGAACCCGAATCCGGTAAGGGTCTACCCATCTTAGAGGATGCGATCCGGCGGGCTTCGATGGAGGACTCACTCCGCGATGCCGCGTCGCAAGCGGTCGTAGTCGACCTTTTCGGCGAAGGCGCCGCACAGCACGAGGCGATCGGCGATTTCGAGCGCGCCAAAACCCTCGTAGCACTCGCCGCCGAACGAGCGCGCTCGCTGCCGGATTCCTTTTCGCAAAAAAGCTTCGTCGCACGCACCCTTTCGCGGCTGCAGTGGGTTGCGCCTGACGTGCACGAGCGCCCCAAGGTGGCTAGGCGGCTCGACAGCTTTCATTCCGCCCTGGAGCTCGCGCGCCGAAGCGGCTCGATCGAAAACGAGGTCCGCTCGCTACTGAATCTCATGTCCGTTCACGTCGCTTTGGGCGAAGGCAAGACGGCGATGCTGTATTCGCAGAGCGCGCTGCGTTTGGCCGCAGATTTTGGCGGCCGGCGCCTCGCTGCGATGACACGACTGGAAATGACCGACGCCCTTATCGGCGGTCCGCGCTGGCGTCTCGCCGGAGCGATGCTGCCGGCGCTGGGCGATGCCTTCGCAGAGGGCAGCTACAACTGGCTGTTCTGCAAAGCGTTCGAGGCGATCTATCTGGCAAAGATCGGGCAGCCCGAACGGAGTATCCTCGTTGCGACGGCATCCGAACGGCTCGCGCGCGCCGCGGGTTTCACGCGAATTTGCGGCGGCCTCCAGCGCGTGATCGCCTCCAGCGCCAATACGATCGGGCGCAAGACGCTCGCGTACGAACAAATTCGAGCCGCAATCGACACCGTGCATCGCGGCGGGAGCCTCCTCTCGCTCGGGCACGCCTACCAAGTTGCCGCCGCCATCACCGGCGAGCGGCGTTACGCACGCCTTGCGCGCGAGATCGGTATCGAGCTCGCCGTATAGACGGTCCGTTTTCTCACTTGGCGCACCTATTCTCACGCCCGTCTTGACACTAAGCGGACCAGCCGATTACTTTTTGTTCGTATGAAAAATTCAGACTCGTTCGTGCGCGGCGTCGGCGCGCTCACGGCCGCCGCACTGCTGGCGGCCTGTGCCCGGAATTCGTTCCAATCCCTGCCCGCTGCGTCGAGCGCGGCGCGTTCGCTTGCCGCCGGCGCCTCGTGGATTGCTCCTAACGCGAAGAGCGGCGCCCTTCTCTATGCTTCCGATTCGGCCGCGGACGTCGTTAAGGTGTTCTCCTATCCGCGCGGCAAGCTCGTCGGGTCGCTGACGGGATTTGATACGCCGCAAGGCATGTGCGTGGATAAGGCGCAGAACGTCTTCATCACGAATTCGGGTGCGTCGCAAATCCTGGAATACGCGCACGGCGGCACGACACCGATCGCGACGCTCGACGATTCCGGCGAACACCCGATCGGGTGTGCCATCAGCCCGGTGAGCGGCGACCTGGCGGCGACGAACATTTTTGACGATTCGTACACCAACGGAAGCGTTTCGATCTACCGCCGCGCTCGCGGCACGCCGAAGAAGTACACCGATCCGCAGATGATCGCCGACTATTTCTGCGGCTACGACGCCGCCGGCAACCTATTCATCGACGGCACGCAGCCCACGACGTTTGCATTCGCGTTCGCCGAGCTGCCCAAGGGCGGAAAAAACTTGCGCGACGTCACCCTGAACCAAACGATTGGGGCACCGGGCGGCGTTCAATGGGACGGCAAGTACGTCGCGGTCGCCGATCAAGAAGCTCCGGTGATTTACCAGTTTACGGTGACGGGTAAGGTCGGCACGAAAGCCGGCCAAACAGAGACGCAGGGTTCGAGCGATGTCGTCCAGTTCTTCATCAAAGGCAACACCGTGGTAGGTCCAAACGCGACGAGCGGTCAGGTGATGTACTGGCCGTATCCCGGCGGTGGCGAGCAGGAGAAGATCATCAGCGGATTCGAGGTTCCTATCGGCACCGCGATCAGCAAAGCCAAAACGTGAAGACGTTGCGCACCCCGATGCGCCCGGCACGCCGCCGGCTTTACAACGGACCGGCGGCCCCCTCCCGTAGTTTGACGCAGGCGCAACGCTTCTCATGCCTGGTGGCTGTTTCGGCAGCAATACTTGCCGCCGGTTGCAGCGGGCCTACGTCGGGATTGGCGCCGACGGGACGCGCGCCCGGTGTCGGGCCGGTCTCTCTCTTCGAGCGCAGCCGCTCTCGTGCAGCCAAAGCGGGCCTATATGTGAGTGAGTTCTACGGTAACACCGTTTACGCATTTCGGCGCAGCGGCAAAGGACCTGCAGTGTGCGCCATCACGGGCGTCTCGTCCGTCAACGATCTCGCATCCGACGCCAAAGGCGATGTCATCGAGCCCGATGGTGGGGGCCGCGAGCTGCGGGTTTTTGGTCCGCACTGCGGCGCCGTCTTAGGAGCCGTGCCCGATCCGTACGGCCAGCCCGCTGATGCGGTGAGCGCGAACGCTGCGAGCGATACGATCGCGATCGCGAACATCTTCGGCCCGCAACGTACCAATGGAAGTATCTCGCTCTGCTCGCTCAAAGGCGGCTGTACGCAGAACTTGACGAACCCAAACATGTACGAAGTAGTGGGCGTCGCTATGTCACAGGGCGGCGACTGCTGGGCCTCGGCCGAAGACGCGAACGGTCACGCCAACTTAACGTATTTCAAGGGCTGTAAGGGGCACGGTGAAACCGCCAAAGGCTTCATCAATCCGGCGTTCGGTGGTCTCGACTTCGATGCAGCCGGTAACCTTCTCTCTTTCAGCGGTGCCAGCGCTCAGTTGTACGTCTACAGCGGCTGCAGCCCACGATGCAAGCTCGCTGGCGGCCCCTTTTCGATGGCCGGCACGTCGGTCTATGGCCATCTCAACAAGAGGCGCGACATGTTAGCGGTTGCCGACTACCAGCACGGACAGATCGATCTGTACTCGTATACGCCAACGGTTGTAAACTACGTCGGCAGCTTCAACACTGGCCTCTCCCAGTCGCTCGATGTCGTCGGGGTAACCTACGCTCCAGACTAGTCCGCTGACCGCCGTCCGGCCTACGCGCACTTCGCGCCTTCGGGCCGGACGGCGCTTATCGGTCGACCATGGAAAGCAGAGCGCCTGCTCCTCTAGCGGCTGTTTGGATAACACAAAACTCGCCGGGATCCGAGGGAACTAGAAGAGGCTCAAAAAACGCGAAATCCCGTACAGGAAAGGACTATCCGGTATTCGACGGGAGAGCGGCCGGGACACCGATTCGCTTAAATATACGAGCGTTTTTGATTGGCAGCGCAGTCGGATGGCACGGTTGTGGCGCGTAGATACGAGCCGCCGCGCCCTCGTTGAGACTCTCAATTGCGTGCAGATAAATGCGCGATGTGATCGCCGTCGATTCATGTCCAAGGGAGCGCGAGACGGTCTGCAAGTCGACGCCCGATGCAAGCGCCAGCGTCGCGAACGGATGGCGGAGATCGTGGAACCGGACGTGTGGAAGCTTCGCGCTTTTGACGAACCGGGCGAACGCAAGCGAAAACGCGGCCGGCTCCCACGGAGAGCCGTCTGGACGCGCAAAGACCCAGCCGCCTTCGTTTCGTTTCCCGAGGGGAACCTGATCGGACTTGCAGGGCCTGCATGAGCTGGTGAACATCGCCGAACGCCGGCTGAAAATTGGCCCGCGTTTGAGTGCCTTTGAGACGATGAGTCGAGGATCGCGTTACTTGGCGAACGGATAGGTCGCGACGCCGAAAGGACTCGACAGGCCGTTGCTGGAGTTCAGTTGCTTGACGAGCGTTCCCGAGGGATAGTCCACCACGTCTACCACTCCCGCATTCGGGTCGGCGATGAAGAGCAGTTTGTTGTCGCCGCTCAGCGCATCGTGGAGGTAATCCGAGCCGCCGGAGACCGTGATCGTCTTGCTGATTGAGGTATACGGCGGGGGGATGATATCCACGGCGGTGGGCTGGTCGCACACCACGAGATCATCTTTCTTGTCCACTTGGATGCCTGCGGGGTTACTGAGCGTCGGCGCCAAGGTGGTCGCAGAGCACTGGCTCGTCAGACCGCCCTTGTACTCGATGATCTCACCTGAGCCAGCAGAGTAGCCGGTCACGAAGAGGTCGCCTTTGCTGTCCACCGCGACCCCTTCATTTGCTAGGCCGGTATTGCAGGTCACCGAGGCGGTGTTCTTGCCCTGCGGATAAACGACGACGGTTCCGACGCGCCCGTGGTACCCGAGGTAGTTGGCGACGATGACGTTTCCCTTGGTGTCGGTCGTGACGGCGACCGGCTCGGTGAGGCCATTGCTATAGGTGAAGATCAGCACATCGGCCTTATTGTACTCGTTGACCGTGACGTTGCCGCGCGAGAAATTGGTAACATAGAGGTTGCCCTTCGCGTCGATCCAGTCGCCGTCCGGGCCGCTGTCGCTGATCGTGCCCGTCGATTTGTACGTCTCGTTGAACTCTAAAACTTCGTTCAATCCGCGGTCGGCAACGCTCAGCTCGGCGAGGCCCGGCCGAGCCAAGTCGCTCAGACCTGACTGAGTTTGGACTTGGGTGGTGCTGGACAGCGCCGACGGAGAGCCCGATAGAGCGTTGCTCGAGCACGCGGCGAGCAGCGCTACGCCGGAACCGAGAGCGACGGTCAAGAGTGAAGAGTGGGTTGCCCCGACAAGATATTGAGACATAGCGTGTCCTTCCGAAAGGCCTGAAGGCGACTTGGGTACGCCGACTAGCCAAGAACATCACACACCGAAGACATAAAGAAAACGTGAATGCCGCGCAGTCCAGGATCTCGGAAAGTTCGTCACCAATAAATGCTAACGCTTGGGCTTGCGCCAGGAGCGGAGGTTAACGTCGGGGTAGTCTGAGCGCTAACAGACCGCCGTCTCGCGGTTTTCAAGGTGGGCCTCTTTGCCTCGTCCGCAGCGCTTGACTAACGCATCCGTCGCCGAGTTTGGGACCGTGCTCAAACGATTACGGCTGCAGGCTGGACTCTCACAAGAACAGCTTGCCGAGCGCGCCCGCATCAGCGCTAAAGCTGTCGGGGCTTACGAACGCGGTGATCGCCGCGCTCCTTACCGCGACACATTTGCGCTCATTGTCGATGCGCTGGGCGTCACCGGTGCGGCCTACGACGAGCTGGTCTCGGCTGCGGATCAAGCGCGCCGTCGCGGGCCGAGCGCGATCGAGGTCGCTGTACCCGGCGAGTTTCCCGCGCACCCAAATAATCTTCCCATCGCGCGCACCACATTCGTCGGCCGCGACGACGACTTAGCCGAAGTCACGGCGCTGCTAGATCGTCACCCTCTGCTCACGCTCGTTGGTTCCGGCGGAGTGGGCAAGACGCGTCTTGCGATCCAGGTCGGAGCCGAACTGCTCGATCGCTATCCCGACGGGGTTTGGTTCGTCGACTTCGCTCCGATCACCGACCCCCAGTTGGTCGCCAGCGTCACCGCCCAAGCTCTGGGCATGAGCCAACAACAAGGACACAGCGTCGACGAGGCAATTCCTGCCTGGCTCAAACGCAAGCGCCTCGTACTCATCTTCGACAACTCCGAGCACGTTCTCGAGACGACGGCTGCGCTTGCGGACGCAATCCTGTCAACGGCTCGAGACGTTCGCATTTTAGCAACGTCGCGCCAGGCACTAAATATTTCCGGAGAAGCGGTCCACCAGGTCGCGCCGCTGGCCGTGCCGCCCGAAGCTGCCGGTTTGAAGACGGATGACGCGCTGCGCTACGGCGCCATCGCGCTCTTCGCCGATCGCGCCACGGCCGCCGACACGCGCTTTGTTCTTACCGATAACAATGCAGCAGTCGTCGCGGAGATCTGCCGACGGCTCGACGGCATTCCGCTGGCCATCGAGTTAGCGGCCGCGCGCGTGACGATGCTCTCGATCTCCAATCTCGCGCAGCGACTCAACGAACGTTTTCAATTTCTTACCGGCGGAAGTCGCAGCGCGTTGCCACGTCAGAAGACGCTGACCGCGCTGATCGACTGGAGCTACGATCTGCTCGCGCCGCACGAAAGACTCTTGTTCGCGCGGGTAGGCATCTTCGCCGGCGGCTTTGGTTTGGATACCGTTACGGCGGTCTGCAGCGGTGAGGGTCTCGATGGAATCGATATCTTCGACCTACTCACGTCATTGACCGACAAATCGCTCGTTGTTGCTGACACGAGGGGCGAGCAGGAGCGTTATCGGCTGCTCGAATCCACGGCCGCATATGCGCTAGAGAAACTGATCGCGACGGGCCAGCGCGAACGCTTGGCCCGTTGCCACGGCGAATACTTTCGCGAACAGGCCGAAGCCGCCGACGAACGGCGCGGCTCGGGCTCGAGGTTTGCGTGGCTTGCCGAAATGGAGCTGGAGCTCGACAACTACCGCGCGGCGCTGGAATGGGCGCTGACGCGAGACAATGACGCGCTGCTGGGCGGCGCGATCGCCGGCGCGTTGGGAGCGCTTTGGTCGGACGCGGGTCTTGTCGCCGAAGGCCGTTATTGGATCGAACTTGCACTTCCGCGCGTTAGCCGAGCCAAGCAGCCGGCAAATGCGGCGCGCCTGCAGCTGGCGCTGAGCGGCCTTTTCGACGGAAAGCGCAAACTTCAAAACGCTGAGCTGGCCATGCAGCTGTACAAATCGGCCGGCGATCTCCGCGGTGCGGCTCGGGCTCAGCGACTATGTGGGTTCGCTCTTTACCAGATGGGGCGGATTGATGAGGCGCGCGAGGTGATCGCTCAGGCCCTTGCGGTGTCGCGCGCGAGCAACGACGCCTGGAACGTGGGAGACTGCCTCAACCTGCTTGCGATTATCGAAGTGAGTCGAGGCAATCTCCGTGCTGGGCGCGAGTTGTTCGGGCAGGCGCTGGTGGGAATGAAGGCGCGTGGAGACGAGCTTGGAGCTGCTCGGCTTCAGGGCAATTTGGCGGAGTTAGCCTTTGCGGCGGGTGACCCGGCGCAGGCGTTGTCCCTGACGCGCGAGGCGCTGGAGCTCACTGCGCTGCGGAAACATCGCCTTAAGGCGAGTTGGCACAACAACGCCGCTGCCTACTGCATAGCGCTCGGGGACATCGCTGCAGCCCGCGAGTCGGCGCTCGAGGCGCTGCGTCTTGCTCGACAGGTAGGACACGAAGTGTATCTCGCCGTTGCGCTCCAGCATCTCGCCCTGCTTGCCGCACTCGGCGGCGATATCCGACGCGGTGCTCATTTGTTGGGCTACGTCGACGCACGATACCACCAGCTTGGGCTGAAGCGCGAACCCACGGAGCAATGGGGCTACGACAAGCTGCTGGCAGCGCTGCGCGTAACGCTGACCGAGGATGAGATAACCAGACTCGCGGCCGAAGGCGGCGCCTGGTCCGAAGATCAGGCCATGGAGTCTCTCCTAAACTGTGGACCCTAAGTGTAGAAAGCGTGGCTGGTTGACCGCAGCCCGGCTCCGCTATGGTTGACGCGAGCGATGCGCATCGCCACTTCAACCCTAAGTCACAGAATGGAGCCTAACAATGAAAATCTCGAGTTTATTCCCCTCGGCCGTCGTCGTCGCGCTTGCTGCATCGATCATCGCTGGTTGCACCAGCAACGGGAGCTCACCGGCCTTTGCCCCGCCATCCTCCGCCGCGGCGAACGGTCGCGGGGCCGTTAGCATGTCGGCGGCTCGCCTCCTGGCTATGACCACGCTGGCCAAGATCGCACCGTCGCAACACGCAGAAGGCGGTAAAGTGCGCATTGTGCCCAATCACATCTGCGAGCCGTGGCCTGCGTGCATATATTTCGACGAACCGGATCTATGTGGTGCCTGCCCCAACGGTGTGATGTATCTCTCGGACGAAGCTGAGAATGTGGTCGACGAATACGCAGCAGCGTTGTTTACGCTGACGGGCTTTAGCGAGCCCTACGGTGAGTGTGTTGATGCAAGAGGCAACGCTTGGATCACGAACTTCTCGGGTGAATCCGTCGTTGAGTACGCGCACGGCGGAACGAAGCCGATAGGCATGCTAAAGACGAATGGATATAGCATCGGATGTGCGGTTTCGCCAAACGGCGATCTCGCGGTCGCGAACTTCTCCGGCGCGAGCGGCATCGGGGATATCCAAGTATTCCAGCATGCCTCCGGAACTCCAACGGAATACTCGAATCAGGAAGATTACTATTTTTGGCCGCCCGGCTACGACAACAAGGGTAATCTTTTCGTCGAAGATCAAACCTACAACGGCGCCGTTGGCGTGGCCGAACTTCCAGCCGGTGGCTCGTCGCTAGAGCCGGCTTCCGTCAACCAAACCATCCACTACCCCGGCAGCGTCATGTGGGATGGAAAGTACATCACTTTGACCGATCAGGATGCCGGCGGGAATCCCTCGAGTCCCGCGACGACGATCTATCAGATGAGCGAAAAGGGTTCAGGGAACCTCACCGTCGTCGGCAGCACTCCTTTACTAGACAACTGTAACGGCAGCCAAGTCGACGTCGTCCAACCCTTCATTCTCGGACGGAAAAACACGCCGGTAAATACGAAGCAGGGCCAGGTCGTCATCGGCGGCAACCTCTCATGCAGTAATCGCGTCGATGCTTGGAAATACCCGGCCGGCGGCCAACCGATTGCGGCAGCTAGTCCGGTACCATCGAGTGCGTTCGGTCAAGCGGTTAGCGTCGGCAAAAAATAGACGCCGGCACCGGATCCGTCTGAAAGAAACGAGCCCGCTTCGGTGGGCTCGTTTTCGTAGCGTAACGGCTTGCGTAACTTATTGCACGTTGACGACCCGATGTCTCAGCGTGCCCATCAGTCGGGTTCGTTATAGACCTGGGTCACTTTTTGGAGTACGATGAACTCGCGTCGAATCGCTATGGCGCCGAGGAGAGAACATGAAGAGCCTCAGTTGTCTGCGCTGCGCTTTTAACGGAGGCGTGGTTGTTGCGTTGTTGGCGGGCTGCGGAGGCGCGCAGGGCGCCGCCGGTCTTGCGCCGCTCGGGCAACGCGGCGGCATCGCGTCTAAGCAGACGTTCACGTATACCGGGAGTGAACAGAAGTTCAAGGTGCCGGCCGGCGTAACACAGATCGTCGTCACGGTTGACGGCGCGAGCGGCGCACCGGGCTACGACCATAGGTACAGCAAGTATGGGTCGCCGGGCGGCCTGGCGAGTCGCGTGCGGGCCACGATACCGGTGACCCCTCGAGAAACCTTGGTGATCTTGGTTGGCGGGAGCGGCAGCGATGGTGGCTTCAATGGTGGCGGCGCCAGCAGCACCTACAATGACGGCAATGGCTATGGCGGCGGCGCCTCCGATGTACGCCAGGGAGGCGATCAACTAGCGGACCGCGTTATCGTGGGAGCCGGTGGTGGTGGCGGGGGAGATTCCGGCGCCTGTATCAGCACGAGTTGCGGATACAGCCCAGGCGGCGCAGGCGGCATGGGGGGAAAGGGACGCGGCGGACTCGGCGGTGACGCCCGCGGTACCCTCGGTGGGAG
>JBARKF010000009.1:0-3772 GCA_049800655.1 Candidatus Cybelea sp. | reverse complement strand
TCGATACCGGCCCCGTCGTTAAATCCTACGACGCTCACCGGAAGAACTTTATCCGGTCTCGCATATCGCAATTCGGTTATTGGAATTGTTTGCAGGACCTTCGCGAACACCGGATTGCTTTGCGCTGCCCGCGCAATTTCCCTCGGCTCTAGACTCGTAAACGCACGCTTTCCAAGCGACTGAAAGTAGGCGTTGCGCATCTCGTTCTCGAGAATCTTTCGCTGCATCGTACCGAACACGCCGAGGGTGATCTCTACGGCATCCGTGTAGCGGGTGTTGGGCTCGAACGGCGGGTCCAACAAAATGACGTCGGCACCTTTCGAAACCCCGTGCGCGATGCCGACCGGGGAGTTGCTCGCGACTCCGCCATCGCAATACTCATTGACGGTACCGTCGGGATTCGGAATCTCCACCGGATCTAATACCAGCGGAAGGGCTGCCGAAGCAAAGATCGCACGGTGCAACAGATCCGGAGTCGCCTCACGCACGACGGTGTGCGGGCCCAAAGAAATTTGTAGCGAGCGGACAACTTGCAGCGGTACGTCTACGTGTCGATTTTGCGGCCGCACATAAAAGTATTCGGGGCGCTGGAGCGTGAGATTGGTCACAGCGAAGACCAGCGGCATCAGAAGCGGCGTCGTCGGGTCGATGTTCCGAGAGATCCAATCGTAGACCGGTGCGCTCTGCAAGAGTGCTGTCTCGTTTCTCGTCAGATTCATTAAGCTGAAGGCCGCCGCGGCGCGATTTAGTATCCCGCTCTCGGGATCGCGCAGAGCGGCGTACTGCGGCTTCGGGTGCATGAGATTCTGATCGCTGATGCCGTACCAGAGTTCGCGGAGCTTCGTATATTGGCCGGTTGCAACGAACCACCCGTTGAGCGCTCCGATCGACGTTCCGCAGACGATTTCGTAAGGTACCAGCGGCGAACCGTCATTAACGTGGCCGATCGCGGCGAGGGCCCCGACAATCCCGGCTTGGTATGCGCCGCGCGCCCCACCGCCGCTCAGCACGAGGGCGCGATCCAGCGGCTCGAGCGTCGTGTCGACGGCGGATTCGCCGAGTAGCGGCACTGCCAGCGCGGAGGTCCCGAGTGCAAACAAAAAACTCCGCCGTTCCATCAAAATCAACCTCCCGCGATAGAGCATCGGAACGTTTTCACCCGCATTATCTCGTTAAGCGCAAAGCTTGGGATGACCTTGGCTTAAACATGGCAAGCGCATTTTGTTGGCCATGATGAGCCAACTATTTCTGGCCGCGATTACGTCGCACGCAGGCGGTCTGGTTTTCCGCTTGTGCCTGCACAGCGTTCCTTCGGCGCGGCCGTGAGCATTCGCCCTGCCGTTCCGCCCAACGCGATGCGCGCTTGCGAGGATGGGTGGGGCAACCCGCTATTTTGCGCCTGCGTTCTCTTGGAGTAGTTCTTGGAGGTCGATTCCGCGTTTCACCGGGAACAGCAAGCTCCAAACAATTCGCAAGTTCGTCTGCGGCGAAGAGAGCGGCTTTTGGATGAACGTGTAGTAGAACATGTTGATCTGCATCGTTTGGTCGCCGAGTTTAAACGTCTTGCCACCGCCGCCCCCGAGCGGGACGGCCCACTTTTGATTTCCCGGCGCGCTATAATTTACCGTGATAATCGGCGCCGTCGTTATTGACCAGCCACCTTTGACATTGTAGTTAATAAAAGGTTGAAACAACCCGGAGTTCACGTCAGGCCGATTGGACTGCCCGGCGAAGGACCAAAGCTGCGTAACCAGCATGCCGATGACCCAGGGCCCGGGCAGCACTAATCCGACTAGCGCGGGGCCGGCGGACCACTTTCCGCTGCCGAGCGTGTCGGGCGAAGCGCTGGGGACTTGAAAGAGAGGGCCTGCGCCCCAGACGAGCGCACCCGGTTTGGTCTTCGGCGCAAAGAAGAACTGCTGTTGAATGTCACCGATGCCGAACGTCGAGCCACACCCATACGGCGAGGCGCAGACGGGCGGCGGCGCGTTCGAAGGATTGTTGATGACCGGAATGATGCTGCGCGCAACCAGGTTCAAGTTCTTACTCAGCATGATCGGTACGACCGGCTGAAAGTTCATGTTGAACTGATAGCGTGTGTACGGACCAATACCGTAGTTATTGTTAAATTGAAATGGCAGTATCGCAATGTTGCCGACCGGATTCTGGGACGCTTTGATGATCGCTTGTTGCAGTTCCGCTTGCTGTGCCGGCGTCAGCTTGCTGACGTCGAGCCCGCCTTGGGCGGGCGACGCAGACGGTGAGGCGCTCGGCTGAGCAGAGGGAGTCTCGGGTGTTTGTGCCAGTCCGATCCGCGGAAAGCAAAGTGCCGCCATCGCGATGATGGCGACGATTCGCGCTGTAGTGTGCTGTATCACTGCATGCCCCTCATCGATCGGCGGGCGCGGGTAGCCAGTTCGTACACGTCGATTGAAGCGTCCGAATTCCTCACGAATGGCGTACGCCACGACACGGTGTGCCGATTGAGCGGGTTATTGTAGAAAAGCTGTTGGGTGCTGTACGGCGTAATCGACCAAAATGCGTTCACCGGCGGCATTTGCACCGACCCGGATTAAAGCGACCATGGCGCGTAGAAGGTAGTTGGTGCCATATGAGCCCGGATCGTTGATAACACTCCATCCGTTCATCACTTTTCCGGCATTTGGGATGAAACGCCTTCCGGGAGCACAATCACGACAGTTGCATACTCTGCGGATGATGCGTACAAGGATTCAAGATTGAAACCGTATGTCGCAATCGACTGACCACTGCAGTGTTGCGCCGGCAACGTGCTCGGGACCGTGGTCCACTCGCAGACGCGATGGGTAGCCACGAAGTTCGACGATAGAATCGAGCGACCGAATCACACGCCCGCTGGTCAACGAGAAATCAGGATCGAGTGCTAGGCTGGAGGGGACGTGACGTCAGGGTTTTTGCCCCCTTTTGCTAGTTGCAGGCATTGTAAGTGTCGCTGGCGTCGCCTGGTTCATAGTCGCTCCTTGGCGCAAGTGTACTTTGGCGGACGCGCTAGCCGCCGTGGATCCCGTGCGCCGAAGAACAGGACGCGCGGCTAACTTCGGGTAAGTTCAGTCGTATGAGAGACCCTCAAGAAAGAGCCCGCGAAGATCGCC
Organism: Candidatus Cybelea sp.; assembly: GCA_049800655.1. Lineage (GTDB taxonomy): Bacteria > Vulcanimicrobiota > Vulcanimicrobiia > Vulcanimicrobiales > Vulcanimicrobiaceae > Cybelea. The sequence goes on along the minus strand of JBARKF010000009.1, from coordinate 641 downwards.
TCCGGCGTCTGGCTCAGCAGAAACGGTTAATACTCAAAAAGGCTCGGCGACGCAACCCGGATGCAATCGACTATGGCCGGTATTGGCTCATCGACCCGAGTGGCAGCGGAGTCGTCGAGGGTGGTCAGAACGGCGCTTCGGTGGGCGAGATCGAAGCCGCTCTTTCTCGCAGGTAGCGCCCAGTCAGTTTTGCACGCGCGCAAAACGGCCGTTGGCGGGACGCTTAAGAGCGGTTGGGGCACCGCGATATTTTGCTGTCCAAGTCAGCGTGGGTAGCGGTAGCATTCGACAATCCCGGCGCCGTTGGCATGCCCGCCGCGGAGGTGGCCAGAATGTGGCTGAGAAAGCCTAGCCGGAACACTCGATACTGTAAGATCGGCACAGATTGAAAGGATGCGTGCGGATGAAGCGTTTCATTGTGGTCGTCCTCTTGACATTGCTATCGGCGTGCGCTTCGCCCGGTACGTCGATGACCGGCCCGCCGAACTCGTCATCCGGCGCCATGTCCTCGAGTGTCCGCGGCCGTTCGACGCCGTTCCTGGCCCGCCGCACCGGCGTGACCCCGATTACCCACGTGATCATCGTGGTTCAAGAGAATCGAACGACCGACAATCTGTTTCAGGGTTTGCCCGGCGCCAATA
>JBARKF010000008.1:0-3011 GCA_049800655.1 Candidatus Cybelea sp. | reverse complement strand
AGGGAAGCTCCGCCTTTAACGACTTCACCGTTCCAACGAGCGCCGAAGGGTATTCGCTGGCGTGGGACGGCAAGTACCTTGCAACCGAAGTCGCTGCGAGCACGTTGACCGACACGATTTATCGTCTCACGGTTTCGGGTTCGAACGCAATGATCGTTGGATCGACGCAGCTTCAGGGCTGGAAGAGTTTTGCTAACATTCAGTTCTTGGTGCGAGGCCACCGTCTCGTGCAACCGGTTCGCGGCCCACATAATGATACGCACGGCTATCACAAAGTTGGGTTCTGGAGCTACCCGGGCGGTAAACGTGTTCGCGTCTTACGCGGGTTTGGCGGCCACGATCAACACCTGTTCGGCGTCGCGCTCAGCCTCGCGCCGTCGCGCTAACCCTGCCACCTCGCCGCGCCCGCGAGGCCGCATCGCGTCAGCCGACGTCGTTGCTTAACGGTCGCCTCGCAGTTGCCTCGCAGCCTCGCAGCCTCGCAGCCTAGAGAATTGAGCGACGCACTAAGAAAGCCGAGCAGCTAAGCCCCCGGCTTGTCTCGTCTCGGGCTCGCCAACTCTATCCCGCGAAGCTGCGGCGCCGTGGCACTTCTTGTATTTGCGTCCGCAGCTGGTAGGTCAAGAGCTCACCGGTCGACCAGACGCAGGCCGTGCAACAGCCGTGCAACAGAGAGGACAGAAAGGGACAGAATCGGGCAGTACCGGCTAGGGACGAAAGTGCCGGGAAACCCTCATAGCATCGGACTATTTAGTAATGGGCAGGTTCGGCCAGGACCGCCGTATGACAGTTCGAATCCCGCTGGGGCTAAAATTCTCTTATTTTGCAAGGGTTTTTGCACCACTTTCAGCCGCCGTCTAACCAAAGTGCAAAAAGGGCGCCCTTTTCGGTACCCAACGAGTGCCCCAAACGCACCTGCGGAGAGATGGCGCGCAGGTTGCGATGGCAAGCCCTGACTGCAGTACCTCGATAGCCTGTTCCGGGCGGCCTTCGTCGAACTCAACTGGCGTCATTCGAAATAAAAGACCGTGGCGACGGTGATACGCCAGAGAACTCCCAAGTAATCGATCATTTGCCACGGCCTTAGAATAACGCTAGTCTTCTCCTATCTAAGGTGTCCAACTTCAACAAGCTTTGGCTAGGGCAAACGATCAGCCTGCTGGGTAGCGCGGTCACGATGTTCGCGTTGCCGACGCTTGCCGTATTAGTGCTGCACGCGACCCCGGTGCAGCTCGGCGCTTTGACCGCATTGCAGACCTTGCCATTCCCGATTTTAGGTATGTTTGTCGGCGTGGTCGCCGACCGCGTTTCGCGACGCCGTATAATGGTCGTCGCCGACATTGTGCGTTTCGTAGCGCTTGCGTCGATCCCGATCGCAGCAGCTAGCAGGGCTCTAGGGATGCCGCAGCTCTACGGCGTCGCTCTTGTGAGCGGAGGCGCATCAGCGTTTTTCGGCGTTGCTTATCAATCGTTCTTGCCGGTGATTGTGCCGGTTAAGCGTCTAACCGACGCCAACGCCAAGCTTGAATTTTCAAATTCAGGCTCGGCAATGGCCGGCATCGCGCTCTCAGGAGTCCTCGTACAATTGATCGGAGCCCCCCTGGCGATTGCTGCGGACGCCGTCTCCTACATCGCTTCGGTGATCTCCTTGCTTACGATTCGCGCCGCGGAAGAACCACACAAAGGGCCGCGGCTGTCGCTGCGTCAAGCCGGCCGTGAAATCGCCGAAGGCCTGAAGGTCGTCTTTAGGTCCGACGATCTGCGCTGGATACTATACGCGACGGCTACGTCGAATCTGGGAGGCGCGATGATCATGGCCGTATTTTTCATCTATGCGTACCGCTTACTTCATCTACAGCCCGGTTTGCTTGGCCTCGTCGACGGTTTTGCGAACCTCGGCTTTGTCGGTGCGCTGTTCGCGGTTCGTGTGCGGAACCGCCTGGGCTTGCGAGCCACTTTAGTCGGCTCGCTGCTCGTCACAGGCGTGGGTTCGATGTGTATCCTACTTGCGGGAATCGCAGCGCCATACGTGGTGCTCTTCGCTCAGGGAGCAGTGGTTGCTGTTGCCGTTCCGATATACAATATCAACCAGGTGAGCTATCGGCAGGCGCTAGTCGATGCTCGTCTACAGGGGCGCATGAATGCGACGATGCGCACATTCGTGTGGGGAACCATGCCGCTCGGCTCGATCATTGGCGGTTGGCTTGGCGCGCTTGCCGGCGTGCCGACTACGATCGCTTGCGGTGCGCTCGTTTCATGTGTCGCGGCACTGTGGATTCTGCCCCTGCGCGTGCGCGAACTCGCGCCGGATTCGCAGACAGAGGTTTCGCACTCGATTCAAGGCGCTGAAGAACCTGACAGCGAGCTCCCCATTTGGTAGCGATTTTGTAACGATTTTGTTGCGCGAGTCGCGCGAGAGACCGACGCGCGCTAGAGGGGCGGCGCATTTCACTAGCGCGCCCGCGCGTTGGCGTGCAAAGTAGTACGAACGCGTCGTGCCGGACACTTCGCTGATGGCTGAAACGCCTAGCACCAACCCGACAAGGGCCATTATCCACAAACGACTGACATGCGAGCGCACTCGATTTCGATGCCTTCGCATACGACAGTTTCGCGCCCATCGACGCTCCAGCCGTGCCGCCCGAAGAACGACTCCGCGAAGAGGCTCGCTTCGCAATAGAGCCGCTTTATGCCGCGGCTTTGCGCCCAATCCAGCGCTGCAGCATACAGATCGTCAGCGACCCCTTTCCCGCACACCTCAGGAACGCAGTAGAACCTATCGATGTGGCTATCCTCGAATAGCTCGATCCACCCCAGAATCTCGCCGCCGCCGATGGCAACGAAGCCATCCCGATTCAGGATGTCGTCTCGCGGCGAAGCGCTCGTCGGACCGCACGTTAGCCAGGCCCTGATCTGCGGTTCCTGATACTTTGAGGAAGCCATTTCAAATACAGCGCGGCGAAAGACTCGGACGAGCGCATCTTCATCGCCCGGTTTGTACGGTCGAATAA
>JBARKF010000007.1:0-6347 GCA_049800655.1 Candidatus Cybelea sp. | reverse complement strand
GGTACATCGGCACGTGCGGACTCCGCCAGAATCACTCTCGTTGCCTCGTTCCGTATCCGTTTGCGATCTCGGCAAGCATACGGTCGATATCCGCGGTCGGAAACTCAAATTTCGCGGCCTCACGGATCACGTGAAGCTTCCTTTCCAGGTCTCCCGTGGGCTCTCGCCGGCGGGCCGCTTGGAGCGCATCGCGGACCCACTGTGCCACCGACCGACGCCGTACCTTAGCCGCTCGTTGGACCTCACGATATTCGCGATCTTCAAGGATCAGCTGTAAGCGTTTAGGCATACGCTGAGGTTATCCGGCTCGCTCCTGTGAGTCAACGGACGAGGCTCGAAGCCGGAACCACAGCCAGCCGGCTGCGATGAAGGCCAAGAAAAAGTAGCCGAACCAGCGCTGCGGCGGCGCGGGCACAGGATAGAAGAGCGTGACGCCGGCAAGCAACAGTAACACCAATGCGACGACCGAGATCGTTACGTCGATCGCATGCAGTGAGCCGAGCTTGCCGCAGTATACGATCGCGGCAATGGCGATCAGCATATAGATGAGAATGAAGCCGAACGAGCTGAGCGTCCCGCAGTTATTGAACACGTCGATCGGCGCGACGCCGAAGGCGAGCGCAGCCAAGGCCACGGCCAGCGCCGTGATGGTGATGAAGGTGACGGCAACGTTGGGCGTATCGTGCTTCGGCTCGATGCGCGCGAAGATGGCCGGAAAGCGTCCGGCGACCGCCATCGCATAGGCGATGCGTCCGCCCGTCGTAATGCACGCCAGGCAGACCGAGAATGCGCTGAAGACCGCACCGATGGTGATCGGAATCGCGAGGTAACCCAGGCCGTAGCCGTCGACGAGCGTCTGCAACGGAAACTGCTCTTTGTCGAGCGGACGGCCGAGATGCGCAAGCCCGACGATCTGGGCGTACGTCGCAACGACGAAGAACGCCGCGGCGAAAATTACGCTGCCGATCACCGCACGCGGAATCGTGACGAGCGGCGCTTTCGCCTCGGCGCCGAAGGCCGTCGCGCTTTCGAAGCCGACGAAACTGAAGATCGCAAAGGCGATCGCAAGGCCGATGCCGCCGGGAAAGCCGCCCTTGATCCGCAGCTGGTTCGCGTCGAGTGAAGGACCGTGGGCGTGCAGCACGATCGCTACGAGAATCAAGATGATGCCGACGGAAATCGCCTCGAGCACGAGCATGACGATCGCCGAAACCTGCACGCCTCGGTAAGCCGCCTGCCACGCGATCGCCGCAAGCACCACGACGACGAGCAGGACCGGCACGTGCATACCGCCCGCCAAGAGCAGCCGCTCGACGAAGAGTGCCATCGCCCCGAGCACGGCCGTTGCGACGAAGCCGTAGGCCCAGAGCAGCGTCCAGCCGGCAATCGCCCCAGCCCGCGGTCCGAGGTGGTCGGCAACGTAGCCGTACATCGAACCGGCGGCGCTCGACCGCCGCGCAAATTGGTTGATGCAGAGCGCGACGAAGACCAGCATCGTTCCACCGAAGACGTAAGCCAGCCACGTGCCGTTGCCGGCGAGCGCGTACATGTAAGGGGCGATCAGCAGCGGCGTCATGCTCGGCCCGATCAGGGCGATTGAGGTAGCCAGAACCTCGACAAAGCTAAGCGACCCAGCCTTCACGCTCACAACTCTGAGCCGCCGGCGGCTCGAGTTCCCGCAGAAGGCCCGAAACTTCGCTTTCGGCGATGGGGTACCACCCCGCATGAGACTCTACTCGACTGGGGCGGCGAAGGTCGCGGCGACCGGCTTGCTGCTGGTTGCCTCGGCGGCGCTGCCCGCGCTCGCTCGCGATTTCGTGCAGGATCAAGCCGGAATGTTCTCGGCCTCCACCGTGGCGCAGCTGAATCAGCAAATCGGAAGCTTCAACGCTGCCACGGGCAAGGAGATCGTCGTCGTCACGACGCCGTCGCTCGGCGGATCCACATTACAGGACGCCGCCAACGCCGCGTTCTCGCAACAGAGCGTGAACGGCGTGCTGATCTTCATCGCTCGCGACGACCGCCGCGACATCATCGTGCCGGATCGCGCGGGAGCGCAAGCCGGCTGGTTTACGCCCGACGTCCTGCGCTCGATTCGCGCTTCGATGGAAGCCCAGTTTCGCAGCGAATCGTACGACGCCGGCATTACCGGCGCAGTCGGTGCCATTCTCAACGTCTACCGCGCGCATCTCGGCGGCTCGCGCCAAGGAGCGAGCAGTTTCAACGCGCCGGCTGCGCGAACGCTGCCGGCAACCGGAGGATTTCACATCTCTATGTTTTGGTGGATCATCATCGCCATCGTCGGCTTTCTGATCATTCGTTCGATCTTGCGCGCCGCCGCGGCACCGCGGTTTTACGGCGGCGCGCCGGGCGCACCGCCCGGAACACAACCGGGCGCACCGGGAGCACCGGGAGCGCCGGGCTACGGACCAGGTTATGGTTACGGCGGCTACGGCGGCGGAGGTAGTTTTTGGAGCGGTCTGCTCGGCGGCCTCGGCGGTGCGTGGCTTGGCAACGAACTCTTCCGCGGCGGTGGTGGCATCGCGCCGACGCAAGCCGGGCAACTTCCGCCCGATGCAGGCGGCGGTTGGGGTGCAGGCGATTCCGGTGGTTTCCAAAGCGACGCGGGCCAAGCCGATATGGGCGGCGCGAGTTCGGGCGACTGGAGTGGCGGTGGATTCGGGGGTGGCGGCGACATCGGTGGCGGCGGCGGCGACTTCGGTGGGGGCGGCGGCGACAGCGGCGGCGGCTGGTAGGCGCGTTTCGTTCCGGTAACTAACAGCAGGCGTTATGCGACGCCTGCTCTTTTTTTTCATAACGTGCGTGTTTGCCGCGCCCGCGTTCGGCTTTGCGGCAACGGCAGGGCCAATCGGCTCTTCTTACTTTACCGGACTTCGTTGGCGGCTGATCGGTCCGTTTCGCGGCGGTCGCGCGCTCGCGGTAACCGGCGTGCCCGGCGAGCCGAATCACTTTTATTTCGGTGCCGTCGACGGCGGCGTCTGGGAGAGCCTCGACGCCGGTCGAACCTGGAATCCGGTCTTTGACGACGCGGACATCGGCTCGATCGGCGCGATCGCGGTGGCGCCGAGCGATCCCCGCACGATCTATGTCGGCACCGGTGAAGCCGACATGCGTTCGGATATCGCCTATGGCGACGGAATGTACAAATCGATCGACGGCGGCAAGAGCTGGACGCACATCGGACTCGAGCATACGATGCAGATCGGTTCGATCGTTATCGATCCGCACAATGCGAACGTCGCGTACGTTGCAGCGCTGGGCCATCCGTACGCCGCCAACGTCGAACGCGGCGTCTTTAAGACAACCGACGGCGGTCGCACTTGGTCGAAGGTTTTGTACAAGGGTCCCGACATTGGGGCGACGGCGCTGGCGATGGCCCCCGACGATCCGAACGTCATCTACGCCGCGCTGTGGCAGACGCGGCGCCCGCCGTGGAACGTCTATCCGCCCTCGAACGGTCCCGGAAGCGGCTTATTCAAAACGACCGACGGCGGCGCTACCTGGACGCAGCTGACCAACGGTTTGCCGGCGCGCGTCGGACGGATCGGACTCTCGATTTCGAATGCGGCGCCGCATCGCATCTACGCCAACGTCGATAGTCCGCCAAATCAAGGCGGCGTCTATCGCTCCGACGATGCGGGCGCAACCTGGACGCGCGAGGATGGCGAGCAACGCATTTGGCAGCGCGGCTGGTACTTCAGCGGAATCACGGCCGATCCGCGCAAGCCCGACGTCGTCTACGTGATGAATACGTCCACGTATCGCTCGACCGACGGCGGAAAAAGCTTCGATACCATTTTGGGCGATCCAACCGGCCCGGACTATCACGTGCTCTGGATCGACCCCTCCGACTCCAGTCGAATGATTCTCGGAAGCGATCAAGGCGTCATCGTCACGGTCAACGACGCGAAGACGTGGAGCTCTTGGTATAACCAGCCGACGGCCCAGTTCTATCACGTCGCTACGGATAATGCGTTCCCGTTCAATGCGTACGGCGCGCAGCAAGACTCCGGCGCCGCCATGCAGACGAGTCAGGGCCGCTACGGCACGATCTCCAATCAAGATTTCCGTCCGCTCGACGTCGGCGGCGAAAGCGGCAGCCTCGCACCCGACCCGCGCCACCCCGATCTCGTCTACGGCAACTCGAGCGACGGCGGCCCGACCGCGGTGCGTGAAATTCCAGCGATTGGATGGGAGCAAAATATCGATCCCGTCGTCAAGTACCCCGAAACGCTTTGGCGCGGAACGTGGACGTTACCGATTGCGTTCTCGCCAACGGATCGGAAAACGCTCTACGTCGCGCGGCAGAGAATCTTCCGCACCCGCGATGGAGGGCAAACCTGGCAACTCGTCAGTCCGGATCTCTCGCGCGTCAACGAAGGAACGCCGGCCAATCTCGATCCCACCACGCTCGCCGATACGAATAACCTGACGCGACATGGCGTCGTCTACGCGATCGCGCCGTCACACTTTAGCAACGCTGATGTCTGGGCCGGCACCGACGACGGCTACGTTTGGATAACCCGAGATGGCACGCGCACCTGGCAGAACGTGACGCCTCCGGCGCTCACGCCCTGGAGTAAGGTTGCCGGAATTGAGGCTTCGCGATTTGAGCCGGGTGCTGCGTACGTCGCGGTTGAGCGCCACCGGCTCGACGACTATACGGCATACATCTATCGCACGCGTGATTATGGGAAGACGTGGACGCCGATCGCGAGCGGAATTCCCGCCGGCTCATTCGTGAACGCCGTGCGCGAGGATCCCGTTGCGAGGGGCTTGCTCTACGCCGGTACCGAGCGCGGCGTGTATGTATCGTTCAACGACGGCGCTTCGTGGCAGCCGTTGCAGCTCAATCTTCCGGTCACGTCGATCCGCGACATCGCGATTCACGGTAACGATCTCGTGGTTGCAACTCACGGGCGTTCGTTATGGGTGCTGGACGACGTCACGCCGCTACGGCAGATGAGCGCCGCAATGAGTCGCGGCGCGCATCTCTTCGCTCCGGCAGTGGCCTACCGCGTTCGCCCGACGAATCAAGAGGGCACATTCCTTCCGATTGACGAGCCCCAAGTCCCCAACGCCCCGGTCGGACTTTACATCGACTACTACCTCCCCGACGTCCCGCACACGCCGGTCGTTCTCGAGATCGTTTCGAGCGACGGAAAAATCGTGCGCAGCTGGTCGAGTGCACATCCACCCAAGCCTGTAAATCCAAAGTCGATTAGCTTCTTAGCGCACTGGTTACCGGAGCACCCGGTGCCCGTCGCCGAAGCCGGCGCACATCGATTCGTCTGGGATTTTCACGCGAACTCTCCCGATGGGCCGCTCGTCGCGCCCGGAACGTACACCGTTCGATTAAGCGTCAACGGCGCGACATTTACTCGCTCCGCTCAGGTGCTGCGTGACCCACGCCTTTCGGCAACCGACGCCGATCTACGCGCGCAGTACGACTTGGCGACCCGCGTCGCCGCGCTGCGAGCCGACGTCGCAGCCGCCCGCACGAAAGCCGAGCAACACGCCAAGCAACTTTCGGGCCCAACCGCCGCCGCTTACCGGCGCGACGTGATCGGCGAAGCGCCTCCGGATAATCCCGACGACTCGGAGGGCGTCTACTCGCACGACCTTTCCAGTTTCCGCTACCTCGAGAACCAGCTCGACAATCTCGAAGGCATGATCGAAAGCGCCGACGCCGCACCGACTCCCGACATGCGAACCGCCTATGATAAACTCTCAAGCATCTACCGAACGACGCTCGCGCGCGCACAGGGGAACCAATGACGATGACGAGCCGGCTCACCTTGAGCGTGATCGCGGGTGCGGCGATGCTATCGGCCTGCGGAGGATCGCAGCCGCCGATCGCGGCGACCGATTCGATATCGCAGCCTGCCGCGACCCAAACGAAAACCTTTAAATACACCGGCGAACCACAGACGTTCACCGTGCCGGCCGGCGTTTCGCACGTTATCGTCGCCGCGAGCGGCGCGGGCAGCCCAAGCTACAGCGACGGTCCGAGCGGCCCTTCGTCGATGGGCAGTGACGGCGGCTCCGTAAAGGCAACGATACCGGTTACGCCGGGCGAAAAGTTGGCCATCTTCGTCGGCGGCGCCGGTCGAATCAGCCACGGCGGGTTAGGTGGGCGCGGTGGATTCAACGGCGGTGGAACGGGCGGGCGAGGCGACTACCGCACCTACGACGTCAACGGCGGCGTCGGCGGCGGAGGCGCATCTGACATACGCGAGGGCGGTAGCAACTTGGCAAATCGCGTGCTCGTCGCGGCCGGCGGTGGCGGCGGCGGCGTGGCGGTTGGCTACGGTGCGGGCGCGGGT
>JBARKF010000006.1:0-5452 GCA_049800655.1 Candidatus Cybelea sp. | reverse complement strand
TTTCCGTGCGAGCCGGCGGATGCCAATTACTACGGCGAGGTCGCCAAGCGCTGGCGGTACAAGGACGGTTCGGGCGAGTTCGGCGTGATCTCAAGCGTGACCGAGGCGTTCTGCAGCTCGTGCACGCGTGCGCGGATCTCCAGTGACGGCGTGATGTACACCTGCCTGTTCGCGAACAAAGGTTACGACCTCAAGGCGCTGCTGCGGGCCGGCAAGAGCGACGTAGATATCCACGAGGCAGTCGCCGCCGTCTGGCAGCGTCGTGATGACCGCTACTCCGAGATCCGCACGAACGAGACCGCCAACGGGCCGAAGGTGGAGATGAGCTTCATCGGCGGCTAGCGCGATGCGTTTCTTCGACCGATTGCCGTTGTTGACTGGCGCGGTGGCCTTTGCTGGAGTTATCGTGCTCCTGGCCGCATGCGCTCACGGAAATCGGGCACCGTCACTTCAGTTGCTGGACGATCGCGGCCAGACTTGGGCGTCACAGGATCAAAGTGGTGGGATGGTTGTTGTCTTCGGCTATACGCACTGCGAGGATACCTGCCCGCTGACGCTCGCCAAGCTATCGAAGGCACTGAAGGACGTAGAGCCTTCCGCCGGCAGCACGCAGATCGCTTTTATCACGGTAGATCCCCAACGCGATACGCCCCGCGTACTTCACGCGTGGCTGTCGAAGTTTGGCCCTCGGGTGGTGGGTCTGACCGGAACGGCATCTCAGATTGAATCGGTCGAGCGTTCGTATCACGTCTATGCACAGAAGCTCCCTTCGAGGCGCCGTGGCTACGGCTACGACGAGGCTCACAGCAGCACGATGTTCTTTATCGACAAAAATCGATACATCGTGAGCCTGCACGATCCGACCGACTCACCGGGGGAGCTCGCACAGGCGATGCGCCAGCTATGAAAGCGTGGTTCCAAAAAACAATGCCAGTTGCCGAAGAGTAATTACCGATTGAGCGCCGTTTGCATGTCGTCGAGTGTCGGCAAATTCCGCAGCGTTGCGGTCGCTGCCGCCGAGAGCTTACTGATGAGAAAGTCCGAGCGGTTCATCGAGCCCTTGTTGGGTTCACTAGCGTTTACGGGCGCCACTGAGCGACCGCTTCTTGTCAATGCGGCTTTAGATTACGCCGAAGCGGTCTTCGCAGAGCAAGGTCGTCGACGAGTTTCGCCGCTTCATTATGATGCTACACCGGAAATGCCCGGCGGCCGCGTCAACGACGCCACACTTCCGATGCTGAGGGACCGCAAGGCGCACATCTACATGTCTACCCATAAGGGTGGGTCGTCGAGGTCGCGGTCCCGCCGTGCGCGTTCGAACTCACCGCAATGGCCCCGGTGGCGATTAAAGTTCTCGAGCGCAAACAAAAGAAGGCAGCCGGTTATCGCATAAGACCGCTGTGGCTAATATTGTACGTCACCGATTTGATGGGCCAGTTCGACGCGAGCGTTGATCTGCTCGGTAGCCTGCCGGAGATTGCGCCCTTTGAGTTCGTCATCGTCCGAGGTCAGCGCAGCCAAGCAGTTTGGATGGACCGTCACTATGTGGCATTCGCCGTCTAAAACTGTCCGCTACTCCCTCGGGTTATTTTCGATTCGAGGATGCATTTCACGCTTTGGGCGTGCCACCTACTTCCTCTGCTCGGTTTTGTCTTTATGGTGCTCGAATCGGGCCGCGATTTGTTGAAGGCTTGCACCTCGCGCTCGCATCGGTCGAGCCGTCCTCAGCGCCTGCTCTTGTAGTGGATCGGGGCGTAGTTCGTCTCCCAAGACGATAGCCGAATGGTGTTCGACCGTAACTAATCCGGCTGCGTCGGTTCTCGGCGAGCGCTTCCGCGGTCCGGCGGTCGAATGCGGCGGCGTTGAAGTGCGAAATCTAGCCTCGATTAGTCCCCGCAAAGTACCATCTAGGCACTACCACCAGCCTTGGCGGGCTTAAGACGCTCTTGTCGTGTCCCGTTTAGTGAGCAGCTCCGTGAGATGACTTGCTGTTGCTCACAGCGCTCTCGGGCGCGACTTACTCAGCCGCACGCAGTACCGCGCTGCCCAGCTAAATCGTGGAGGCTGATTCCTGCGAGGCTGCGCGCGGGATTTCTGCCTCGAAAGACGGAGCAGTCGATGGGTGGCCTCATGAAGTGTCGACCGTTTAGGCGTTAACGCGAGTTAACATAAGTTAGGACACGACCGCACTGCCGTCAGTGCTGTTTGCTGTGGGCCCGATCGGGTGCGCGTTGTCTCAGATATTTGCGCCGTGCGTCTATTGACCATCGGCAAAGCAAGCAGTAGAATCCTTACCCAAGGGCCGCCTCATTTATTGCAGTGCTTGCGACTTATACATATGCAAGCTTTCAGGATTCGAGAAATGCTCGGATACTGAAGAAGTGAGCAGCCTTAGTAAGTTCGACCCCGTTATGGGCAGCGATGTTTTTCGTATGTTCTCGGTTTGAGCATCGATGAAAGGTTATTATACGCTCAGTTCATCGCAATGGAGTTTGTCCTTTGCCACTGCTTCTCGTATCGGCGACCCTCACTAATGCGATGCTCGAGGACCCAGCGGTCGCAAGCACAGTGGCTCAAGACCCTCCCGCTACGGTCCCAACACCTTGAACGCAAGGGAGAGTGCGCTAGTGATTGTCGATCTCACGCGTTTCGCAATGCAGTACCAAGGGGAGAGCAATTGGTGTTGGCTGGCGTGTGCCGTCAGCGGCGCGGCCTATTACGGCGCGAACCAGTTTCAGCAATGCTCGCTGGCCAATAAAGTGCTCGGTCAGGATTCGTGCTGTGCCGACGGCTCGACCGACGTCTGTAACCGATTGTTCTATATCAACGATGGCCTCGCCGGCGCAGGATGCACATTTGCCTACCGCCCGAATGCCCTTGATCCGCCGGATCTCATGAACGCACTAAATGGCGGCGACCCCGTCATCGCGCGCATCGGCTGGAACGGCGGCTCCCCGCAGGACGGTCACTTTTGCGTCGTCATCGGAGCGGATTCGGCGACAGAACAGGTCCATGTAGTCGACCCTGCGTTTCCAGAGTGCCATGCGCTCTACACAGCGTTCCGCGATAACTACCAGGGCGTAGGAGGCGTTTGGACGGACTCGTTCGTTCTCACCGGTCTTGTTACCGGAGCCGTCGGAGCAATGCCACTAATGGTTGGTCCCGAAGAGAGCTTCAGCCAGGCTTACACATTAGGCGACCGCGCAAGGAGCGCAGCTGTAAAACGCACGGCAGAGGTTTATACTCTCTCCCTAGAAGCTGCTGCTCGGCCAAACGCGCTGTTGGCAATAGCGAAAGCTGGTAACGAGGAAATCTCTGAAATGGGGATACGCGCAATTGCGGATGACGGCACGGTCCTGGCATTATGCATAACGGCCGATGCCGCAACATATGCTCGCAGCATCGCAAGCGCGATGCAGCCACTGCGTAACGAGTGTATCCTAAAGATTCCCAGCCTCCTCATCACCGCCGTAGTAGGGCAGGTGCACGACGGATCAACGATCGTTCGTCCGATTGGACGCGTTCCGCGGTTTCTCGCAGACCGAGAGTACGGGCTCACGGAATTTCAGGAGATATTGCAACGTCAAGCAGAAAGCAAAAGCGCCGAGCTCGCTCAACTCGACCGCACAAAAGGTGTCTTCTAAGGAAATGCACTCGTTAAACGAGATAGCCCACCGACTGCTTAGGCGAAGCCGCGGCTCTTATCCGGACTGGCGTCTACCAGCTTCAGCGGGCAGCGAAAACTGTCGCGTGCAACCAACTTTCGCAGGCGACGTCACCCCCGCCGTCCGAAGCCTTGAAGCAATAATGCGAGCAGGCGGACTACTAGGTTTACCGTGACACGCGCTTCACACTTGTGAGGAGATTCGACCAGATGTTGCGTCGCTTACTTGCGTCTTTCATGCTAATGGCAATGCTGTTGTCATTTTCGGTCCAGCGACCCGCTAGGGCGGACTGGAACTGGAGCGGCAAGACCTGGACTGCGGTGATTCTTGCGGCTGCCGGCGCAGCCGTCGTCTCCTACGTCCTGGTATATATATCGTCTAATGTGCGCGCAAAAGGCAGTGTCGCGCAGGCCGAAGCGGTAATGAAATTGCCACTTTACGGCCCGATGAATTCGTCGACTGGCGATAAAGCGCAGATCACCGCTTTGAGCTTACAACAGCTGCGCGGTTTGATGCTTGCGGATCTCGCATACACGATCAAGAGTTCCTCAGACGCCAATCGCTACGCAAACTTCACGGCATGGCGCGGACGCTACGAGGCACTGCGAGCGTGCTGGAACTCCACTTTGGCGACTGCGCCGTCGCCGTCGCCGTCACCTACCACATCGCCGAGCGGCGGTCCGCCATCGTCGAACTCAACTGGATCGGGCAACCAGGGAGGGGGCAGTCCTAGCGGAGGCAGCGGTCACCATCACGATGCTGCGAAGGCGACGGACGATCAGTTTCAGATCGCGATGCGGCAAACGCGCGTGGCCGACGTACCGCCCGGGAACTCATCCGCAGTGCAGATGATGCCAGCAAAGAAACCCGCCGTAACGCCAACGCCCTCGCCGACGCCGCTCTCAGCGACCACCAAACCTACCTGCGACGACGTATTCAGTAGCGTGCTGTCCGACTATGCGAGTCGGGCGAGTAAGGCCCAGGCCGAGGTTACCAACTGGAACCAAACAGTTCTCGTCAAAAACAACAGTTTCGTTGCGGCGCACAACAACGAGATTGCAACGCGGAACGCGCAGAACAAGCAGCACAACGAACAACATCCGGCGGAGGCGCAGCTACCGTATGCTACGCCCCAACCGACGCAGTCGCCACTGACGCAGCTTTCCGATAGGCAGGCCCAGTTCGCGCTCTTTTGGTCGGCGACACACATCGATGCGACCGACCTCTCAGGGTACCTGTCGTCGTCGCCGAGCCTCCTAGGCCAGCTGATCAACGAGAACGTCGGTTCCTATGCCACCGACAACTACGTGCGCAACCTATTTCTATCAACTGCCTCCATAAGTTTTGTTAACAGCCTTCAGGCGGGCGCCGGCGGAGGCCTAATCCCGCAGCCGGACTGGTTTACCTTCGCAAAGAGCTTGGCCTCCGATTGCGCGAGCATCACTGCCGCGAGTTCGGCAATCAGTTGCCTCAACGACTTCGGCACGATAGAGACGGCTTACGCCAGCGCGCGGTTGATGCGGGAAGCGTGCGCGTGGGATAAGCATGTGCTATTACCGACATTTAGTGACGTGTACTATTGGGCCCGGCGCAGCGGTCCATACGATCCTGCAAATCCTAACGCGCCAAAAGGGCTGCCAACCCCGCCTGACCTTAAGGGTTCCATCGTTATCAACACGCCGGCGCCAGCTGAAGGTCAGACCGTCTTTGAGCCTCTCGATCTCTCATCCCCCGTGAACGTCACAGCCGGTCCGGACGACGATTTGCGTCCGTTTACTCAGGATGCC
>JBARKF010000005.1:0-3798 GCA_049800655.1 Candidatus Cybelea sp. | reverse complement strand
TCTATTTCTCGCAGCGTGCTCAAGCACCGAGTCGTCTCTTACTGGTATGCCCCGAGACGGTGGCGAGTCCGCGCAGCCTGGCGGCACTGTTTGCACGGGTCAACACGCTGGAATGATCGCTCCATCGATCGCGGTGGACAAGGAAAACAAGCGTAACGTCTTCCCGAACGGCCTGACGCCGGCGAACATGCAGGCCGCCTACAACCTTCCTTCACTGAGTCGCGGAGCCGGCCAGATCGTCGCCATCGTCGCGCCCTGTGACAACCCGAACGTCGCGAACGATCAGGGCGTCTTTCGCACGAAGTTCGGTCTCCCGGCGGGGAAGTTCTACAAGTTCAACGAGTACGGCCAGCAGAGTAACTATCCGCCGACGATCAAACCGCTCGGCATCTTTAACGACGTTAGCGTCGAGATGGTCGTCGCCGTTTGCCCGAACTGCACGATCGATCTGGTCGAGGCGAACGACTTAGATGCCACTGATTTGGAGACAGCGACCACGACCGCCCTTTCGCTCGGTGCGCACATCATCAACGAAACGTGGGGTTGCAATTACTCCGGTTGCATCGATCGATCGTACTTCGACAAAAAGGGCGTGACTTACGTCGGTATGGGGGTGGTACCGCAGCCGGACGAAATCTTCCCTGCCGATTTCGATAGTGTCGTGGCGGCCGGCGGCACCTATCTAACAAAGGGCGGAGGCGGAAAGCGCGGCTGGACTGATACGGAGTGGCAGCACGCCGGTGGAGGTTGCTTCACCGACGTCTCCAAGCCTAAGTGGCAGCAAGACTTCAGCTGCGCCGGCCGAGTCTCCAACGACATTTCGATCGTTGGCAACAACATCGATGCATATGATAGTTTCGATGGTTTGGGATCCGACCAAGGTTGGATCAGGGTCAGCGGCACGAGCATTTCGAGTAGCTTGATTGCTGGTATTTTCGGGCTTGCCGGAAACGCGAAGAACCAAAACGGTGGGGAAACGTTCTGGTCGAAGAAGCATCGCAAGCACCTGTACAAGGTTAGCTGCGAAGGCTCGTGCCTTTACGGCACACGCTTTTCGTATGCGGACGGTTGGGGCGTCCCGCATGGCATCGGAGCTTTCTAGGCATCTTGGGAGTCGATCGCCATCGTACTTCCCTTCGTATGGATCCTGGCGAGGTAGCTTTGCGATCGACGAATTGGCACGTCCTGGAGCTCCGAACTGAGACCCTACCGGTTAACGACGCAGGCCGTTGATCGGCGAGCTGACCGAGGGACCATAGCCTAAAGGACCCTTTGAATACAGTGGCTCGGTTAGTACGATAGAGTCAAGCGCTCTGCCTAAAGCGTTAACAGAGCGCATTTTGGCACTCGTTCAGCAGGAGCAAAGCGAATGAGGATTTCAGATTTCGCTCGCCGCGCCTTAGGCATCGGCGGAGCCGCAGCGCTGCTATCCGGTTGCGGTGGATCGCAAAGCCTGATCGGCCAATTGGTTTCAACGCAAAAGTTGGCGCCTCCGCCGAGCAATCCGGCCGGCGAACGCGTGCTCTACCGGTTCAAAGGCGGACGGGATGGTTCCCGACCTTATACCGCACTGCTCGACGTGAACGGCACGCTCTTTGGGACAACGGCAGCCGGGACCATCTTTTCGATCGAGACATCAGGTTTGGGATACAACGTTCTCCACCGTTACCCCAAAAGCGGTAAGGGCGGCGCGTGGCCATTGGACCTTACTTACGCGAACGGTGAGCTTTACGGAACTACGGAGTACGGCGGAAACTCCAGCCTCGGCTGCGGTAGTATCGGCGGCTGCGGGACGATATTCAAGATGGATCCGTCCGGTAGCCCATACAGCATCCTCTATCGCTTTAAGGGTGCGCCCGACGGGACTCACCCAAGTACGGCGCTTCTCGACGTAAACGGTACGTTTTACGGAGCCACCGAAGAGGGCGGCACCGGAACGGGTTGCAGGCTCGGGACGGGCGAAGGCTCCCGCCCTCCCATACCCGGCTGCGGCACTCTTTACGAAGTGAGTCCGACCTCAGGTAAAGTGCGCATTCTCTATAACTTCCCTGGTGCCGGAGGCACCGACCCAGGCAGTATGATAAATGTGAACGGGACGTTATACGGTACGACCGTCCTCGGCGGCTTGGGAGTCTGCGCCGGGGTGAGCGGTTTGGTTGGTTGCGGGACGATCTTTAGGATAAATCCGTCGGGCGATGGATACCACGTCGTCTATCAGTTTAAAGGAAGTACTGACGGTGGACGACCTAACAACCTAATCGACGTCAACGGCACGCTCTACGGCACGACGGCACATAGTGCGAGCTACGGGTGCTACGGATTTCACGGGTGCGACACGCTCTTCAAGTTTGATATTGCATCAGGCCGCGAGAGGGTTCTCCATCGCTTTCAGGGTGGCAGAGACGGTCTGAACCCGAACAGCCTTCTGGCGTACGCGAACGGCACGCTCTACGGCACGACCGTTAGTGGCGGAGATTTGAGCTGCCGCTTCGATTACGTTGGATGCGGCACGGTTTTCAAATTTGATATCGCATCGGGCAAAGAACAGGTTCTCTACCGTTTTAGAGGAGGCCGCGACGGCGCAGCCCCATACGACGGAGTCATCGAAGTAAACGGTGTACTGTACGGCACGACAGCGGGTGGCGGCGCCGGGCATAATTGCATCAACTATGGTTGCGGAACGATCTTCGAGATAACACCGTAGCCGCCTCGTTTTGAAAGACCTTCGCGCGATCGCGCAGCGCCGCTCCAACACAAAGATTCAAAGTCGAGCCTAAGTCCACAGCGACGAGGCGCATACGACTTTGTAAAGCAGCCGCTACACCGGTTTGCTTTTTTCACGCGGCGCGCCACATTTCCGTCGATGGGACAGTCTAGCGACTGTCTATCGCCGTGAGGCGCAGCCTAAGAAGAAACCTTCGACAGCACGTGCGCGCGGAAGCGAACCCACGATGTCAAGGCCACCGTCAGCGGTCGCGTTCAGCAACTCGGCAACGGAGCGGCGCCACCCTTCGCAAGGAAAGGCCGCCGCAGAGTGCGCCCGGTTTCTTACTTCCACCCAATTTGAGCCAATGTGCTTTAGGGCTAGGTTAGTGAGTATTCAACCAGGAAGTGCTAGCATCTTACTTAGGCGTCGGCAAGATGTCGCCGTCGCTCGAAGGAGCACGAAATGATCAGGAATGTCTTGATAGCTGCTGTGCTAGCCCTCGGATTTGCCACGACTTCGTCGGCCGCTGTAGTCTACGTACAGGTTGCACCGCCTTATCACTCCGTCGAAGCGGTTCCAGTGGCACCAGGTCCGGGCTACGTTTGGGTTGGCGGCCACTGGCGCTGGAACGGCGCCAAGTACGTTTGGGTGTCGGGTGGTTACGTCCGCCACGGCGGCGCGTGGTGCGCGGGGCACTGGCGGCACCTAGAGGGCAGCGGGTGGTACTGGGTTCCTGGGCGCTGGTGTTAAATGGCCTGAGCTAGCGCTTTCGAACTGCTGCGATGGCGGGCCCAGCGGCTAAGCCGCGGCGGAGCGCTCTTTCGTAGCGTCACGGGTTGTGCAGCTGAGCGCGCTCCAAGAATCGAACGCGCTCTTCAAGTTCGCGGACGCGCAGCGCCTCGAGCGCGTGGCCGACGGCCGCCGCCATGTTTCGCAGCGACTCAATCTCGTCGGGCGCATAGGTCTCGGCATGCTCCTTATTGCCGCAGACGAGCGCACCGATCAGCTCGCCGCGCACAATCATCGGAAACGCGAGCACACCCGGCAACGCAGAGCCTAACGCGTGCAGGTCGGCAACGACGCGACGAGCC
>JBARKF010000004.1:0-45511 GCA_049800655.1 Candidatus Cybelea sp. | reverse complement strand
CGTTGCAGAACGGCGGCTTGCCTCGGTGGTTGTTGTACGCATAACCGTAGACGGCGTCGCCGTAGAACTCGCTGACGTACAGGCCTTTCTTTGCCGAATCGGGAGTCGGAATTTCGCGGATCGCGTGTACGGCCGGCGCACCCGACGGTGCGAGCGGCGCTTGCGATGCGCTGCAGCCCGCAAGAATTATCAGCGCCGCGCAGATCGAAAGTCGTGCCGTTCCTATCCGTATGCCCATGGCTTAACGTTCGTTGGATTTTTGAAGGGCCCCGCATTGCTGCGGGGCCCTCCTCTTTTTGTCCTTCGACTACGCGCTAGAGGTCTTCGGGGTTGATGCCTTTTAGACGATCGTATTGCGTTTTCTTCGGACCTGCGTGCGGGGTCGCGTGGTCTTCGATCTCGCCCTCGTAGTGCACGGTTAGCGGTTCGCGGTTGCGTTCGTAGGCGCTGACCAGCCGGCTCATGCCGTCACCGTTGCCGCCGCCCATGACCTCCGCGAGAGCCGCCTCGTCAGCGGTCATCGTCGCGTAGGGGATGTCGTACTCGTGTCGGGGACGGCCGTCGTCGTCGACGTCTTGTCCCTCCGGAAGAATGTCGACGTTGCGATAACGCGACATTCCGGTGCCGGCGGGAATCAGCTTGCCGATGATGACGTTCTCCTTGAGACCCAGCAGCGGATCGTACTTGCCCTTGATCGCCGCGTCGGTAAGCACGCGGGTCGTTTCTTGGAAGCTTGCGGCCGACAAGAACGACTCGGTTGCCAGCGAGGCCTTCGTGACGCCAAGGAGCACCGGATTCGCGGTCGCGACCTCCTTGCCGGCGGCGCGAATGCGCTCGTTGGCTTCATGGAACTGCGCCGCTTCAACCAGCTGACCCGGAAGCAGCGTCGTATCGCCGCCTTCAACGATCTTCACCTTGCGAAGCATCGACCGAACGATGACCTCGATGTGCTTGTCGTTGATGTCGACGCCCTGCGACCGGTAGACCTTCTGCACTTCCTGCACGAGGTAGTTTTGCAGCGCGGTCTCGCCCTTCACGCGGAGAATGTCGTGCGGGTTGAGCGAGCCTTCGTTGAGCTGATCTCCCGGTTCGATCTGCTGACCATCCTGGACCAGCAAGTGCGTGCCCGGCGGGATCTCGTACTCGTGCTCGTCGCCGTTGGAATCAGCGACAAAGACGGTCCGTTTGTTCCGCTCGTCTCCCAGCCGGACGGTGCCGGCCACTTCGACGATCGTCGCTTGACCTTTGGGCTTGCGCGCTTCGAAAATCTCTTCGACGCGCGGCAGACCCGTGATGATGTCTTCGGTTGCAACGCCACCGGTGTGGAAGGTTCGCAGCGTCAGCTGCGTGCCTGGTTCACCGATCGACTGCGCCGCGATGATGCCGACCGCCGTGCCGATGTCGGCGCCGCTGCCGGCAGCGAGATCGCGTCCATAGCAGAGCGCGCAAACACCGTACTTCGACTGACACGTGAGCACCGAGCGAATCTTTACCTCGGAGACTCCCGCGTCGATCAGCGCGTGCGCCTTCTCTTCGTCGATCTCTTGGTTCTTCGTGACGATTGCCGTCGTCGGCCGCTTGGGATCGAGCCGAATCTCTTCGGCCGCGAGCCGTCCGACGATGCGGTCGATGAGCGGTTCGATGATTTCCTTGCCGACGCGAATGTCGCTGACGACGATGCCGTTGCTCGTGCCGCAATCCTCTTCACGAATGATCACGTCCTGAGCGACGTCCACCAGACGCCGTGTGAGGTAGCCCGAGTCGGCCGTACGCAGCGCCGTATCGGCGAGACCCTTGCGCGCGCCGTGCGTCGAGATGAAGTACTCGAGAACGGTGAGGCCTTCTTTGAGCGACGCCTTTACCGGAATCTCGAGAATTCGACCCGACGGATCCGACATCAGTCCGCGCATGCCGCCGAGTTGCTTCACCTGTGCGATCGATCCACGCGCGCCCGAGGTCGCCATCATGAAGACGGGGTTGAGCGGGTTCTGCGACGATTGCATCGACGTCGTTACCTCGTCCGAGGCTTTCGACCAGATGTCGATCGTCTTGTTGTAACGCTCGTCCTCCGAGATGAAGCCTTGCTCGTAGAGCCGGTGCAGCTCGTCGACCTCGTCTTGTGCTTTGCCGACAATCTCGTATTTATTCTCCGGAACGATCACGTCGTTGATCGAAACGGTCGTGCCCGAGAGCGTCGCGTAGTGGAAACCGAGGTCCTTGATCGCGTCGAGGAACCGCGCGGTTTCGGCGTTGCCGTAGCGCCGATAGGAGTCCGTGATTGTCTTCTTCAGCACCCCTTTGTCGATGATGCGGTTGACGAACTCGTGATTCCAGTGCTCGGGGAAGGCGAGATTGAAGATCACCCGCCCGGCCGTGGTTTTGATGAGCTGACCGTTCCAGCGCACATAGATCCACTCTTGCAGACCGATCTGCTTGGTCTCGTACGCCATCACGGCTTCCTTGCCATCGAAGAAGGTCGGAATCGCTCCAGCTGCATCGGCCGCCGGCGCATTCTTGCTCTTCGAGTGGTCCACGCGATCGTAATCATCGAGAACGGCTGCTTTCGCGGGTCCCGAGTACTCGTCGCGATTGAAGGTAAGGTAGTAGAGGCCCAGGACCATGTCTTGGGTCGGGATCGACACCGGATTGCCGTATGCCGGCAACAGGATGTTGTTCGAGGAGAGCATCAGAATGCGTGCCTCGGCCTGCGCGCCCGCTGAGAGCGGCAGATGCACGGCCATCTGGTCACCGTCGAAGTCGGCATTGTACGGCGTGCAAACCAGCGGGTGCAGGTGGATGGCCTTGCCCTCGACCAGCACCGGTTCGAACGCTTGAATGCCGAGACGATGCAGCGTCGGTGCGCGGTTGAGCAACACCGGATGCTCCTTGATTACCTCTTCGAGCACGTCCCAGACTTCCGGACGCACGCGTTCCACCATACGCTTGGCGCTCTTGATGTTGTGCGCCAACCCGCGGTCGACCAGCTTCTTCATGACGAACGGCTTGAAGAGCTCGAGGGCCATCTCTTTTGGCAGACCGCACTGATGCAGCTTAAGCGTCGGACCGACCACGATGACCGAACGGCCCGAGTAGTCGACGCGCTTACCGAGCAGGTTCTGGCGGAAGCGTCCCTGCTTTCCTTTGAGAATGTCCGAGAGCGATTTGAGCGGACGGTTGTTCGGCCCGGTGACGGGACGCCCGCGCCGGCCATTGTCGATCAACGCGTCAACGGCTTCTTGCAGCATCCGCTTTTCGTTCTTGATGATGATCTCGGGTGCGTTCAGCTCGAGCAGCCGCTTCAACCGATTGTTCCGGTTGATCACCCGGCGATAGAGATCGTTGAGGTCGGAGGTTGCGAAACGGCCACCGTCGAGCTGCACCATTGGGCGCAACTCCGGCGCGATAACCGGCACCGCCGCGAGCACCATCCACTCCGGACGGTTGCCGCTTGCAAGAAAAGCTTCGACGACCTCAAGCCGTTTGATCGCCTTGAGGCGTTTTTGTCCGGTCGTCTCTTTGAACTCTTTGCGCAAGTCTTCCTGAAGCTTACGCAGGTTGAGGTCGCGCAGCAGCTCGCGAATCGCCTCGGCGCCCATGCCGGCTTTGAAGCGATTCCCGTATTTGTCGCGCGCTTCGCGATACTTCTGCTCGGAGAGAACCTCGCGCCGCGTGAGGCTGGTGTCACCTGGATCGATCACGACATACGCCGCGAAGTAGATGACCTTCTCGAGCTGGCGTGGCGACATGTCGAGCAGGATGCCGATGCGACTCGGCACGCCTTTGAGATACCAAATATGGCTGACCGGCGTGGCGAGCTCGATATGGCCCATCCGCTCGCGGCGCACCTTCGCGCGCGTGATCTCGACGCCGCAGCGGTCGCAGATCATGCCCTTGAAGCGGATGCGCTTGTACTTGCCGCAGTGGCACTCCCAGTCTTTCGTGGGGCCAAAGATCTTCTCGCAGAAGAGGCCGTCGCGTTCCGGCTTGAGGGTGCGGTAGTTGATCGTCTCGGGCTTCTTTACTTCGCCGAACGACCAAGCGCGAATTTGCTCGGGCGATGCCAGCCCGATGCGCATGGCGTCGAAGTTGTTGACGTCGATAAGATTCAAAGGAAAGGACTCCGTCCGGCCCGCTACCGCCGCCGCTTACGCAGGGAAGACGCGCTCACGTCGTCACGTAAGGGTTCCCACCGTCGCTACTGGCTGTCGGGCACGGCCACACAGTATAACACGGCCTCGCAACAATTCGAAGCTGCCAAGCGAGCGGTACAAGCCGGCACCCCAAGCCGGCACCCCAACCTCCCACCGAAGTTTTTACCCGACGCGCCAGAATAACCCGAACTCTTACCAGCTCGCTTGAGGAGAATAAATGCGACCTTGCCCCTGTCACTCGTCCGCCATCCAGACCGCGTCGCACCGAATCACCGCCGATCTGTCGCGGCGCGGCTTCGTCGCGGGCGTTACCGCCTCGGTCGCATCGTTAGGACTCTTCGCCCCCGCCAAGGCTGCTCCCGAACCAACCTCGCGCCCCATCCTCTTCACGAACTTTCGGCTCTTTGACGGCACGTCCAGCAATTTACGCGACGGGCTATTTCTGCTCGTTGAAGGCACCCGAATAAAGACGGTCGGCAGCGGCACTCCCGCCACGCCGGAGGGCGCGCGCGTAATCCATTGCGGTGGGAGAGTCATCATGCCCGGCCTGATCGACTCGCACTGGCACGCGATGTTTGCGGGCTTGCCGCTACCGGTATTGTTGCAGGGAGATTCAGGCTTCATCACTCTAGCCGCCGCCGCGGAGGCCGAGCGCACCTTGATGCGCGGTTTCACCACCATCCGCGACCTCGGCGGCCCGAGCCTTTGCGCTGAAGCAAGCCATCGACCAAGGTCTGGCCGTCGGCCCACGGATTTATCCTTGCGGCGCCATGATCGCGAGCAGCGGCGGTCATGGCGACATGCGTCCGCTCTATGAGATCCCGAAGGCGCCTGGCGGCCCGTTCGGATCGATCCGGGAAGCGGAAGGTGCGATGATTGCCGACGGCACCGACGTGGTCATGTTGCGGGTGCGCGAACAGCTCTTGCAAGGCGCGTCCCACATCAAAGTTGTGGGCAGCGGCGGCGTTTCGTCGCCGCGCAGCCCGCTGGACGCCATGACCTACACGGAAGCCGAAATACGCGCGGCCGTCAACGTTTGCAGCGACTGGAACACCTTCGTGACCGTGCACGCCTATAAGCCCAACGCGGTGCAGCGAGCAATCGCCGCGGGAGCGCGATGCATCGAGCACGCGCATCTGATGGACGATGCGACCGCCGCGATGATGGCCGAAAGGGACGTATGGTTGAGCATTCAGCCATTCCTGACCGCAGAGGACCAGCTTCCACAAACCGGCGAGGCCAAGCAAAAAATGCTCGAGGTCTTCACCGGCACGAGCAACGCGTACAAGCTGGCAATAAAGCACGGCATCAAGACCGCATGGGGCTCCGATTTGCTCTTCTCGGCAACGCTCGCTAGGCGGCAGAGCATCATGGTGACGCATTTGACGAACTTCTACTCGAACGCCGAACTCTTGAAGCAGGTGACTGCCGCCAACGGCCGGCTGTTGAGTTTGAGCGGAGAGCGAAATCCCTATCCCGGAAAGTTGGGCGTCGTCGAAACGGGCGCGCTTGCCGATCTTTTGCTGGTCGACGGCAATCCGCTCGAGAACATTACGCTCGTCGCAAACCCTGAGAAAAGCTTCGTGCTGATCATGAAAGACGGGGCGATTTTTAAGAACACGCTCGCATGACGGGCGAGTGAGGGCCGGTCTATTCTCAGCGGTTCTTCAGGGAATTGGGGAACCTCCAGCGTCATGAGAATAGGAATAGTTGGCTCCGATGACCGCGCGATGGCGATCGGCCGCCTCATGCGCAGTGGGGGCCACCAAGTAACGTTCGCCGATCCGAAGGCCAGGGAGCGCGCCAAGCGAGCGGCCGCATTGATAGGGGCGCGTGACGAGATCCCCTACCGGCAGGCGATGAGCGCCGATTTGCTGGTGCTGGCCGTCCCTCGTCAGGACGTCGACCGAGCGGTGACCGCCGTCGGGTCGGGCGCCGATGCGGTCATCGTGGATGCCGTCGAAGACGAGCGCGGCAACAAGTCGCACAGCGGCGCCGAGATGCTGGCGCACAAGCTCGACTCGCGCCGAGTCGTCCGCGCGCTCATCAACATGCCGCAATCCGGCGCCAACGTTCCGATCTGCGGCGACGATCCAACCTCGAAGGGTTTAGTCGATGAAGCTTTGAGCGCATGCGGCTGCGCGACGACCGACCGCGGACCGCTCGCGAACGCGACCGAGCTCGAAGCCCCCGCCTAGCCTACTTCTTCTTACGCGCGGCACTCTTGCGCTTCGGCACCTTCGCGCCGGAGCGCCGCGCTTCACTCAAGCCGATCGCTATGGCTTGCTTTCGGCTCGTTACTTTCTTGCGGGAACGTCCCGATTTGAGCTTTCCCTGCTTCATCTCGTGCATCGCCCGCTCGACCTTGCGGCTCGCCTTCGGGCCATACTTCCGCGTCGTTTTCTTACGTGCGGCCATCTTTTAAACTCCTCTCTTTCGGATCCGCTAGACCCGTAAACCCCGCCCAGTGATCAGATTCACGATAACGAGGACGAGCACGACCAGCAGAATGATGTGGATCAACGCTCCCCCGAAATGGAGCAGCAATCCAACGAGCCAGATTACGAATAGGATCACGATGATCGTCCAGAGTAGCCCTGCCATGTACCCTCCCCTTACTAGCGGCGATGTGGTTTCGCTGCTTATTCCCCGTTCTTGGGTGCGTCTAATCTTTTTGGGGTAAGCTGTCGAGTATGAGCCAGAAAATGGGCCCCGAGCATTGCATCGAGCTGGCCGGCGAATATGATATCGCCCGCAAACCCGAGCTTGCAGCGACGCTCGCAGCGGTCACCAACGCATCCCCCGTCGCAATCGATATGAGTCGCGTCTCTTTCGTCGACTCCACCTTCCTCGGTGAGCTCGCCAAGATGCGTCTGCGTCACGTCGAATCGCCCGTGACGCTCGTCGGCGTGCACCCGCACGTGGCGCGCGTCTTCCGGCTCGCAAAGCTCGACCGTTTCTTCACTTTTCGCGAGTAGCCGCGGTTTTTTGGGTACCATTTGCTCATGCGAGCAACCTGGAAACCTCATGAAAAGCACGGCCGCCTCACGCGCCAAAGCGATCTTCCCGATAGCGTTTATGCCTTTCCGAAGCAGCGCAAAGAGCCGCTGACGGATGCCCGCCACGTGCGCAACGCCGTGGCGCGGTTCGATCAAGTCACCGGCGTTTCCGACAGTGACCGGGAGTTGGCTTTCGCTAACATTCGCAAAGCCGCACGACACTACGACGTTGACGTCTCAGCAGACTCTCCGCACACGTTGGGCGTGCACCCGCAGCCGCACCGCAAGGAGAGTGCGCGCAAAGGCGCTGCCACGCGCAAGCGGACCGCCACGCGAAAGCGGACGGGCTAGCCGCGCACGCGGTGCAGCTCGATCAGGCTAAAACCCTGCGCGTCAACGTCGATGGCGAAGCCGTGCTCCAGCCGCCGGCCGTCCACGTTCTCGACCGACGTCCATTCCCCGAGCAGACTGGTGTAGTAGCGAACGTGATAGCGGCCGCGCAGCTGGCGTGCTAGCCGCAGCGGCGTCGTAACCGTCCGCGACGCGGTATTGCCCATGAAGATCACGTAGTCGTCACCTCGCCGGAGCGCGATCTCGGTAACGTCGTGGCCGAGTTGGAGCATGGGAGTGACGTCGCGATCGTAGACGTGAAGATCGTACGTGCTGACGAACTCATAGTTTGCGTACAACCTGGGCTCGGGAATGCGCACGATAAACCAACTCAGATTCGTCCCGCGAAACGGCACGTTGCTCGCGCCGAGCCACTTCCACTGCGGTGCTAAATGCGGCTCGCAGGCCGCCTGCCCGTGGCGAACAACGAGCCCGCAAGCACCTTCGATCGCCGACCAGACGTAGCGCGGGGGATACCACGGCGAGAGCATCATGCCCTGATTGGCGAGCGTCTCGCCGTGTAGCCATTCGGAGAACTGTCCCGGTACGGTGTTGTGGCGCCCCGGATCGCGTGAATAGTGCTGAAAGCTCGTGCTGAGCGCGTAGGCCATAAAGCCGGGGTTGAAGCGTGCCGAAGCGAGCGCGAAGAAAAACGTCATGCCGACCCAGACGCCCCCGAGGAGACCCCAGCTCTGCGTCGGGCTATACTCGATATCGTCGCGGGGAATCGTGCGAATCCCGGCTTCAGTCCAGAATGTCGGGACGCTCAAACGACTGACGATGCGCACTGCGGTGTCGTGCTCGGCGACGCCGAGCACAACCGGAAAGAGCATATCGACCGTAACATTCGAACGCGGCTGCCCGTCGACGTCGATGTTCAGATAGTAGAGGCCGGTTGAGGGGTCGAGCAGATGGTGGTTAATGGCGCGCTTGAGCGCGACTGCCTCGCCTTCGAAACGCTGCTTATCTTTCTTCTTCCCGAGCGCGTCGGCCATCAAGCTTATCGCGACGAGCGCACCGTAGCATTCGGAGTTGACTTCGGTCGACGCCCCGGAGATTCGATAGTCGTCGATGATGTTGCGCCAACCGACGATGCCCTGCTCGCCCGTCCCAGTAGCGGTGCACCATACGAGGCCGCGCTCGTCGCGCTGCGACAGCAAATAATCGGCGGCGCGCTTTGCGGCCGGATAGCATTCGCGGACGAAATCGAGATTGCCGGTGGTCAAGTAATGATGGCTGAGCGCCATGATCACCAGCGGCGTGTCGTCGTTCACGTTGAGGCTGTAATCGTTCGCCTTACCATCGCGAACGTCGTAATACTCCACCACCTTACCGCTGCGTCGCGCATGGCGAAGATACCAGCGCAGCGATTCGCGGGAAAACTCGGGCGTAACGAAATCTGAGCCGAGCGCGAACATCGCCGTATCGCGTCCCACGCTGTTATTCGTACGAGTTGGGTCGTTGACGAAGCACCAGCCGGTCGGGGCGCAAAGCTGCGTACGCAGCATATTCGCCTTGGCCCACAGGACGCCGCGGTTAACGTTGGGGTCGGGCGTCACGACGACCGTGCGTTTGAGGGCGCGCTCGTAATAGCGGCGCGTTTGCCGCAAGCCGCTCAGGGCCGCCGGTGCAGCCAGCAAGGCGCGTCGCGCCCCGCGAGCACCATCGGGCGAACCGGTAAGCGTGAATGCAAAGCGTCGGCGCGTTCCCGGCGCAAGGCGGTGGCGGTGATGGAAGAGCGCGACGGGATCGGCCGCTTCGCGCGTTATGGCATCGCAGAGTCGCCCGGCAAAGTGCGGCCGGTCGAGCTTACCGTGATCTCCGGTAACCTCGAAACTGCTAGGCGCAAGCGACGTCCGCATCGCACGGCCATTTTCGAGCGCGCTCTGATTCCAGGCCATAACTGCATGCAAGGCACGGTCGTAACGCGCGCGGACGTCGCGCGTCGTATTGCCACGCAGCAGCGCCCCGGTGAGACTTTCGAACCATCGCATAGTGTGCGAATCGTTTCGAATTTCGACCATCAAATAGGCCGTTAACGGATCGACCTGCGAACCAACCGGGAAGCGATTGAGCACGAAAAGCCGCTCGCGCACTGTCACGTCGTCGTCGATGCGGTAGACGTATTCTTGGTGATCGGTATGGATACGGAACTCGCCGTCGATCTTGATGCGTGACGCGCCGGTCGGACCGTCCCAGAACTGAATCGCGACTCCCGCCAGCAGCGTCAAACCGAGATCGCTCGAGTAGAATCTCTCGATCGCCCCGGATGCCTTGATAACGATCGCGCCCTTCGGGCCGCCGAGCGTGCTTCCGACGGCGAGCTCGGTGTCCGCGACCTCGTAAACCGAGATCCGTTCACCCGAACCATAGATACGCGCGTCCACGCGGCCTCGATTGCTTGCTTTGCAGGCGCGCTCCTCCCGGTAGCCAATTTCGCCTCGTGCTCTTGCTTGGAATCGAAACGTCGTGCGACGATACGGCGGCCGCAGTCGTTCGTGACGGCTACGACGTTCTTTCGTCGGTCGCAACAAACCAAGACGCGTTTCATGCCAAGTACGGCGGCATCGTTCCCGAAATTGCGAGCCGTCGTCATGTGGCACTGCTCTCCGCCGCGGTCGAAGACGGGCTCGAACGCGCCGAGACGACCTTTGCCGAGATCGACGGGATCGCCGTCACCTGCGGGCCCGGCCTCATCGGCAGTCTGGTTGTCGGCGTTGCCGCCGCGAAGGCGTACGCGTTTGCCCTCCGCCGGACGCTCTATGGCATCAACCATCTGCACGGCCACGTCTTCGCTCCATTTCTCGATCGCCCCGAAGCGCTGCCCTATCCGTTTCTGACGCTGCTCGTTTCCGGCGGCCATTCGCAACTCGTCGCGGTCGAATCCGCGACGCGCATGCACGTTCTCGGGCGCACGCACGACGACGCAGCCGGCGAAGCGTTCGATAAGACCGCGCGTCTGCTCGGCCTTCCATTTCCCGGCGGTCCCGCGCTCGACGCGCTCGCACAACGCGGCGACTCGCGCGCCTTCGCCTTTCCACGCCACCGCCGCGCCGGTGATTCGCTCGACCTTTCGTTCTCCGGCCTGAAGACGTCGGTGCGCTATTTTCTCGAATCCGAGGCCGGGCGAAATGCGAAAGTCGAGGACGTCGCGGCCTCGTTTCAAGCCGCAGTCGTCGACGTGTTGATGGAGCGCTTACAAGCGGCGTACGAGCGCGCGAACTACAACGCCGTCGTGCTTTCGGGCGGCGTGGCCGCGAACTCCGCGCTGCAAGCGGCGTTTCGCTCGTGGACCGAGCGCAACGGAATCCCTGCGTTCGTCCCACCGCCGAAGTACTGCACCGACAACGCCGCGATGATTGCCGCCGCCGCCTTCCACCAAGGCGAAGCCGTGCGCGTGGATCCGCTCACGCTCTCCGCGGATCCGAACCTACCGTTTCAACCAGCGTTCATCGACTCCAGATAAGCGACGTCGGCAAAATCTTGCGGCCGCCCGGCTTCGAAATTCGCGGTCGGAGGGACTCGAACCCCCAACAAACAGGTTCGAAGCCTGCTGCTCTATCCAATTGAGCTACGACCGCGCGCCTATTGAAGAGTGTTACGTACTGCCTCTGTCATCCTTCGGCAAGCTCAGGATGACACTTCCCGCTACAGTCCTTCGACTACGCGCCTGCGGCGCTCCGCTCAGGATGACAATGTTGAAGTGCGCTCACCGCTTTCGTCCTTCGACTTCGCTCGCGAAGTTTATCCTGAGTACAACATGGCCCGGACGGCCCACCCAATACTCCATGGAAATGGCCGCTCCGCGCCTTCGCCGGAGCTATTTCCACATCAGCGGAGGCGCGCAGCGCCATTTGTCATCCTGAGCGGAGGCGCGCAGCGCCGTAGTCGAAGCGCGAAGGGTCAGGATGACAAAGATAGGTACAAATCGCGGCGGGTTGCGGGGAGCTCTACGCGACCGCGATCGTCGGGCCGAGCGAGGAGTGATTGGAAGACGCCCATTCGGCCGGTCGCGAAGCCTTGTGCGCTGCCGGCGAGATAGAGGCGCCAGACGCGATAACTCGCCTCACCCGCAGCGGCGATCGCGGCCGCGCGATTCCGCTCGAGGTTTGCCACCCACGCGCGCAGCGTGCGCGCGTAGTGTTCTCGCAGATTCTCGACGTCGCGCACTTCGAAGCCGGCGCGCTCGGCAGAGCTCAACGCATCTGAAACCGGAACGAGCTCGCCGTCGGGAAAGATGAAACGTCCCAAGAAGCCGCTCGACTTCCCGTCGTACACGGCAGGTTCTCCGTTAGCGATCGCGTGATTCAGAAAGAGGCCGCCGGGGCGCAGCGCCTCGTAGACGGCGCGAAAATACTCTGCAAAACGCGCCTTACCGACATGCTCGAACATGCCGATGCTAACCACCTTGTCGAAGCGTTCGCCACGCAGGTCTCGATAGTCGCGCAATTCGACGCGGGCGAGCTCGCCGAGCCCGGCGACGCCGATGCGTCGTTGCGCTTCATCGTATTGCGGGCGGCTCAGCGTGATTCCGAGCGCGCGCGCGCCCATTTGCGCCGCCCGCAACACCAGGGCGCCCCAACCGCAACCGACGTCGAGCAGCCGTTCGCCGGGACGGAGCCGTAGTTTGCGCAGCGAGTAGTCGAGCTTTGCCGATTGCGCGTCGTCGAGCGAATTGACGCCTTCGGCAAAATACGCGCAGGAATAGACCATGTCGCGATCGAGAAAGCTGCGATAGAACTCGACCGGTTGGTCGTAGTGAAAACCGATGGCGGCGCGGTCGCGATCGCGCGAGTGAATTTTGCCGTGGAGCCGAGCCTCGCGCAACGGCGGCATAACCGCCTTCGGCAGGCGGCGGAGCAGCCGGATCAACCTTATCAGCCTAGCCGGGCGTAACGACGCGCTCGCACGGTACAGCGCGTCGACGGCGTACTCGAGGTCGCCCTCGACGTCGAGCAGACCGGCACCGAAAGCTCTTCCGGATGATAGTTCGAGCGGAGGTGTGAAGGCTGCGCGGAGCGCGCCAGGCGCGTTGACCTTTAAGACGAAACGTTCTCGTAGCGACGCCGGAACGCGCGTGCCGTCCCAAAGCAGCACGCCAAACTCGCGAGCGTAGGCATCACCGAAGAGCAGCCGAAGCACGGCAATCGCAATTCGGGCATGCGGATCCTCCGATGCGAACCGCTCAGCGATCAAAAGCGACGATCTGATTCGCCTCGCGGTGATTGGTCCAGAACCGCGCGCCGTCGTAGGCCAGCGCCCGCGCGGCAAACGGAATGCGAGCAAGATCTTTGGAGCCATCGACGCCATCGGCGGAGACTCGTGTGAGGAAGTACTCGCCACTCTCTTCATCTTCTGTCGTGACGAGATAGAAGTTCCCCTCGACGTAGCACTGCCCGCAAATTTGGTGCGGTACGTCGATTTGGCGCACGATGTTCCCCTCGTCGTCGAGTCCGAGGATGCGGCGATTGTACCACTGGCTAAGGTAAAGATAGGTTCCGTCGTAGCTGAGCTGCGACCCGGTCGCGTCCGGACACTCGATGCCTTGTGACTTGAAGCCGTGGCCCGGAACGAAGCGACGAATCTCGCGATCGTCATCCGTTCCGATCCCGCAGACCACGCGCAACTCGTCGCCCACGACCGTCATGCCCCAGGGTTTGCCCGGCACGTTATCCTCTTCGATCACCGTCCACTGGCGTGGATTGATCGCGTAGAGCCGATCGGTCGCAATCGACCCCATCCAGAGCTTGTCGCCGTCGAAAGCAAGCGCCTGTGGGCGCGGCGCCGGCGACGGCAGCCGCAGCGCCTCGGTTACGTCATGCACGCAGTGAGCTTACGTCGCCGCTCACTGGAGGCCTTCTGGGGGGCGAGTGCTAAATCGCGACGCGTCCGACGATGGTCTCCTCGTCCTCGTCGTCGTCTTCGTCATCCTCATCGTCGGACGGCGAGATCGATGCGACCACCGTGTGAATCTCGCGGTACATGGCCCCGATTTCGCGCCCGACTTCTTGGCCGCTCTTATCGTCCGACGAGTTCTCGAGCCACCGGTCGATGGCGGCGATCGTGAGATTCATCGCGATCACGTCGTTGCTGGGAGCCTCGAGTTCTGCGTACATGTTCTCCTCGTTTGAAGCGCACTTTTACGACGAGCATACTCGCGGCGCGTTAAGAGCTTGCTAAGAAACGCTTATGGCGACCACGGCGACACAAAGGCGGGATTGATCGCTGCGCTTACCACGCTGTCGAACGTGGAAAGCGGGCAGTCCAGCGCTGGGCACCCGGGAACGTAGACGGGAACGCGCATCGGGCTTTCGCCGTGGCCCGTACGCATCGCGTCCAACGACTGCACCGTGAAGAACGTCCGCACGAAGCTCTCCCCGCCGGCGTTCTGGTGCAACTCAAAGACGAGTGCGCCGCCGGGCGGCGTATCGTTGAGTTGATCGCCCTTCGCCAGCCATGAGAGTCCCAGCATCGTCGAGAGCTCGGCCAGTTGCGTGTCGTGTCCGGATAGGAAGACGAAGCGGGCCTGCGGGGGCACCCGCGTTCCGGCGACCGCCTTGCCTGTAGCGCCCTGTTGGAGCGTCTGCAAGATGTGCGCCATGATGTTCGACGAGTGCGCGCGCGCCGCGTAGCGATTGTGCTCGAGCCGCTTCCCGAGGACGTGCAGCTGCAGCAGCGTGAGAAGCTTGCTGTGGTCGACGCGCCCCCAACCGACTACCGCGTGACCGTCGGTGTACTCGAGCAACAGATTCTCGGCGACGTCACCAGCCATATCGAAGCCACCGTCGAGACTCGCGAGACCCCCATCGCCGTCGTTGTTTACCGTGGTCGGCACCTGTGAGATCTCTTTGCAGCGTCCGGACGTGCATCCTAAGATCTGCTCCATGGTCGCAAACGCCGGTGCGTAGGCCTCCTCCATACCGTTGAAGCTTCCCCCGACTGCGCCGAGGACGGCCGCCTTCGCCTCGGTCTTATTGACGACGCCGACGCCGGGTAGCGGGTCGAAGAGGGCATCGTTATCACTGCTCGCGTGGCCGACGGCGATGTTGCAACCCGGCGCAAAACCTTGCACGATCGCCTCACCCGTGGCTTTCGTCCGTTGATCGACGTCGGCCCAAACGAAAACCGATCCGGCCGGCGGGCAGCCGCGCTCGCTCAAACCCAGCATGCCGCCGTAATAACGACGATAGTACGCGCCAAACTGTCGCATCAGCGACGCGCCGTGTGCCGTGAGGGACCCGGGCTGCTGACCGCTCCACGACGGCCAGGGCTGGCTCGCATAGGCTTGCAGTTCGGTGGGATGCGTCGGCGATCGGACGCCGTGACGGCTAAGCACCACCACCATTCGCAACGACGAGTTTTGCGCCGCCGGCGCACTCCAGGTCACAGTCCCAGCGCCTAATGCCAAGGCACAGAATAGCAAAACGACGACAAGGAATTTGTTCATGGCGGCATTATAGGCGCCCCGGATGACACCTATATGAAAGTCA
This sequence comes from Candidatus Cybelea sp., assembly GCA_049800655.1. Classification (GTDB taxonomy): domain Bacteria; phylum Vulcanimicrobiota; class Vulcanimicrobiia; order Vulcanimicrobiales; family Vulcanimicrobiaceae; genus Cybelea. Next base: position 30,481 of record JBARKF010000004.1, on the reverse strand, counting down.
AGGCGTCAGTGCCGGACTGAGTGCCGCTCCCGGAGTGAAGCCCCCGATCGGGATGGTGGTCACGAACGTACCGCCGGGATAGTCGTACACGCCGACTCCATAGTTGAAGCCTTCGGGGCCATAGATCACGTTTTCTGGTTTGTTGAGGGCGCTGCGGTCTGCACTCGGGACGGTAATCGTCCCCGACGGCGACGTCTGCCCGGGAGGATAAATCAGGATTTCGCTCAGGCCAAAGTCTGACACGACGAGGTTCTTCTTCTTGTCGACGATCACACCGGATGGTTCTGAGAGTCCCGTCAAGCCGAGATTCGTGCCCGAGCCGCTTGCGTTGGCGTATTTCACGACGGCACCCCCGATGCCGTTGTTGCCGTCGGCATAGAGATTGTTTGACGCATCGACGGCGACGCCGGCGGCATAGGTGAGAGCCGAGTTGGTTAGCCGGGTGATCGGTGCCGTGGCGCCGGGCGGATACACGTCGACGCCTCCGGCGACGTCCGCGGCATAGACGTACCCGTTGCTTCCCACGGCAACGTCGTCGGGTCCATCGGAGTCAGTCAAGGTCAGCGAAGGGCTCGTTGCCCCCGGCTTGTAGACCGTGATCGTGTTCCCGCTCAGGTTTGAAACGTAAAGTTTGCCTTTCTTGTCGGTGGCGAGTCCTTCGGGCTGGTTGATCCCGTCGGTGATCTGTCCGACCATCGAATACTTCGGCACCGAGAATATGTCGACGATTCCTTGTCCCTCATCCGAAACGTAGAGAAGCTTCTTCCTTTTCTTCCGGTCCGGCGAGATCCAGCCGCGCAGGGTGGAGATATGCGATGGCACGCCGTTCTGATTGGCTGACCCGGGAGCAACCGTCGGAACGTTGCTCGCAGAGCATGCCGTGAGCGCAAGCGCTGCAACGCCGGCCACACCGAATAATCGTAAGCTTTTCATATACACCGGCGATTCGTTCAGGTTGAGAGCGGAACTTCCCCTAAATCCCGAACTTGATGGTAAACCAGTAGCTCCGCAAGGGTAGCCCGAACTGCTCGGCGCTTTGCGCGAGGGCGCTCGTGGGGCCGCCATTCTCGCCGAGGCCGAAGAAATTCTGCGGAACGTAAACGCCGTAACCGATATACCCGTATTGCTGCGCGGCGCTATTGAAGAGATTGTAGATGCCGAGGTTCAAGGCCGTCTGGCTGTTTGGAACGCTGTAGGAGACGGCCGCATTGGTCAACCAAAACGGATTGCGGTTCCATGAATTGTTCGGGCCGAAGTACGAGGTGTCCATGCGCGCGCCAAAACCAATGGGATTCGTGTAGGCGATGCCGGCAGTTCCTACTCGCAACGGTATGCCGTAGATTTGTCCGCCGTCGATCAGGTTGGTGTTCGCAATTAAAATGTCGGTCGGTACTCCGAGGTATGCGGCCGATTGAATGGTGTATCCGGCGTTGAACGACACATCTCGGGTGATGCCGACGTTCGTCGAGAGCACGATACCGCGATAGCGCGCTCCTGCGGCGTTAAACGTGGTCGAAAACGCCAGATTCTCTTTGGTCGGGTTCAATCCGGGACAGGAGCTTAAGCGCTGCAAGGCCTTATCGATGTAATCCTGCGGAACCGTGATGCCGGGAAATCCGACGATCGAAACGTTGCCGTTGAGCAGCGCCTGACTCTCCCACGATTGATAAAGATCGGCCTGGATGTTCGTAGTCGCGTTGAAACGATGGCCGAGCGCCAGCTCCAGGTCTTGCGCGGTCTCGGGTTGCAGCTCGGGATTCGCGACCGACGCGATGGAGACGAGCGCTCCGCTTCCGCTCGTCGCCGGCGGGCAGTTGATGCTCGACGGCGCGCCGTAGACCGGCGGTGCAAATGCGAGCAGCGAGGGATCGGGTTCGCTGTAGGACCGCCCGCCGGTCAGCCGGATTACGTCGCTGGGGGTGGGCCGGTAGACAAGCGAAACGCGCGGATCGAAATGGGTCGACGACGTATCGAGCGAGCGTTGGATCCAGAAGCTGCCGAATGCCTGAAACTTGTCGTTCGGAGTCCACGTATCGCGCAAAAAGTAACTCGCGGTCGCCAGATAGAGCGGCGGATTGTTTCCAAAGACGTTATACGTCGTACCGTTCGCCAGGGTGTATGGAAACTGCCCGTTCGTGTTCGACTGGTGCAGCCAACTGTACCCGAAGCCCAGATCGTTCTTCGACATCGGAAGATCGTAGCTGAGCAGGTACCCGCGGTTGCTGTAAAGATTCAGGAAGTTGGGTCCGGGTCCGTACGGCCCAATCGGCGCACCGGGGCCTTTCTGTTCGTTAAAGTTATAGGCGTCGACGAAACCTTCCAGCGTCATGACGCCGGAGCCGATTTGTTGATTCGCGCGCGCGTCATAATCGACGTTGCCCACGGTTCGCCAGCGATCGATGCTGCCGCCGAAGGGGCCGTAGAAGTTGACGGCATACTGCGCCGGCGTCATGCACGTAAAGCCGCGCGCGCTATCGACGAGCACGGCGATGCTGTCGTGGCACGAACGCGGCGTTCCGTTGACGAGGATCGTATTGAGGCCGCCCTTGCTCGCCTTGATCGAAGCCAGCGTCTGTTGCGCGCCGAAGAGCACGTATGGATAGGTCTCGTAATCGTTGTCGCCGTTGCCGGTGGAGTTCGACCAATCTTGAGCCGAGTATGCGGTAAACTGTAGCGACGTCTTCGGCGAGAAGTCGTAGACCAGTTTGCCGACGAAGTTGCGCTGCACGTAGCCACCGCTCACCCAATACGTGTTGACGAGGTTGTTGACGTTCGCGTGAGTGAGATCGGGCGGCGGCGGATTCGACTTGTAGCCCGGGTTAACCACGCTGGTTTGAAGCAGCGCGTTCTGAGTGATCACCGCGCCGGGGAAGTTTCCCGTGGTTCCTTGCGTACCCCAGGCGATCGCGTACCCGAGTTTTCCCACGGTGCCGGTCCCGAGCAAGCCGGTAAACGCCTTTAGGTTGCTTCCGACACCCTGCGTAACCGTGAGGTGATTCTGCTGCGTGGGATTGATCGTCAAGAAGTTTACGGCGCCGGCGATCGTCGTGGCGCCAAAGAGGCCGGTTGCGCCCGACCCAAAGATGACGTCAGCGCCGCTTACGCCCCAAAACGGCGAAACGTTATAGTTGTAGCCGTTGCCGAATGCGCCAACCGGTCCGATCGGATGTCCATCGAGCAGCGTCGCGGTCTCGGTGGGATCAAAGCCGCGAATGGAGAGCGACATATCGTCACCGACCGACGAACTGGTCGACGTGATTACGCCCGGAACGGTCGTTAATACATCCCCGAACCGCTGAAAACCCTGGCTCTGAAGAATGTTGGCATCGACGTGCGTGCTAATCGTCGCCGTCGTTTGGATTGAGGTCCGTCCTCCGGCGACCACGTAGCCAATCTGCTTGAGGCCCTGGCGCACGCGGTTGATCGCAATCTGAAAGGAAACTTCAGGGACCTCCGGCGAGACCAAGAGATCGGGGGAGAGCCGCGTCGCCTGATATCCGTTCGCGTTGACTAAGACGAAGTAGGTCCCCGGGGAGATCCCCGGAATTCGGAAGTTGCCTGCGGCATCGGTTCGACCGGTAGCGACGTGAACGCCGCTTCGCACCAGTTCGACGGTCGCGTCGGGAACCGATAGGCCGCCCTGCGTGTCCAGGATGCGCCCGGAAACCGTCGTGGTCGCGGCGGGCGCGGCCGCCGTCCGCAGCGTGTAGGCCAGAAGCAGCAGCAATGCCGGCGCTGTGGCGCGCGAGAGTACGTTCGCACGTCCTGTCATACCGCCAAGAATGGCTGACGAAGTTTATAATAAACTTATGCTGGTCTTAACCTCGCGCATAAGCTTGAGTTCATGTTGAGTTCACGTCGAAGCCGTACAATAACTGGATGGTATCGCGCGCTTTAGCAGTCGTTGCCGTGCTTTCGCTTGCCCCGGCGGCGCCCGCTGCCGCCCAAGGCGACGTCGCCACCGCGTTGCGCGCGCGCATCAAGCACGTTTTTGTGATCTATCAAGAGAATCACTCGTTCGACAACTACTTCGGAACGTACCCCGGCGCCGACAACCTCGCGAGCGCCGAAGCCCAAGCACACGGCTTTCGCCAATACGACGCCATCGGCAAGAGTTGGGTGACGCCGTTTCGGATCGCCGATCCCGCCACCGAATCGCCCTCCCAGTCGAGAGATGTCGTCGCGGAAAAGATGAACGGGGGCGCGATGGACGCGTTCGTCTCGACCCAGGAGAAGCTCTCGCTGAAGAAATTCAGCCCGGAGGGCGCCCGCAGCGTCGGCCTGCTCACGATTTCGCACTACGACTGCGATACGATTCCATTCCTTTGGAAGTACGCGCACGCGTTTACACTCTTCGATCACATTTTCAGTGCGATGATCGGTCCGTCGACGCCGAACGCACTCTATCTGATCGCGGCGCAGGCCGGCTCGGTTACGAACGACCTCGATCCCGCCTACGGTCCGTACGCCGAAGCCGACAAAGCTTATCAGGCGCCGCAGCGTTATCCAACCTTGATGATCCCGCTGGCCGGCAGCGACGCGAGCCAAGCAACGAACGAAACCGAGGGCGTAGGGAGCGATCTCGGTGCCGCCGTCGCCAGCGGCCGCGGGCCGATTCCCTGGGGCTGGTATCAAGAAGGCTACGTTTCACCAACCCTCGCGCTGCCCGGATACGAGACGCATCACAATGCGCCGCAATACTTCGGCTATCTTCGGCAAAACGATATCTTTTGGCACAACGTGCACGACGCGCAGGCGATGCTCAGGCAGCTGCGCGACGGAACGCTCCCGTCGCAGGGCATTTTCTATATCAAAGGCGGCTCGCGCAACGGCTTTGGCTGGAAGCCTGCCAATCCCGACCCCTACGTTCAAGCGAACTGGTTGGGCGATGACGATCATCCGGGTTCCGGCGATACCGACGCGCAGATCGGCCAACGCTTCGTCGCGACCTTCGTCAATGCAATCGCGCATAGCAAATATTGGAGCGATTCGGCGATCGTCGTTACCTGGGACGATCCGGGTGGTTATTACGATCACGTGCCGCCGCCCCAGTTCAGTGCCTGCCCCGATCAAAGGCCCTGCGGCGACGGTCCGCGGCTGCCTTTCATTCTTATCTCACCCTACGCGCGCGGCGGAGACGTCGTCTCCGATAAGGGCGACCAGACTTCAATCCTCAAGTTGGCCGAGCGTCTCTTCGGACTACCAAGCGTGGGGCCGCGCGATGCCAATTCGGCGATCACCGATCTGTTGGGAGGGTTCGATCCGTCGCGCCTCGCCGGCACGACGCCGCCGATCGACGCGTCTGAGGCCGAGATCCCCGATGCGATCGCCAATACATTTCCGCTGCAGATGAACTGCGCAACGCTGGGAATCCAACCCGTCGCGCTGCCAAATGCTCCATCCGCTCCGCCGGCGAACTTCAATCCCCGTCCGCGCCGCGCAAAAGCGCCGTCCTGAGGAGAACCGATGCCGATAGCAGTAGCAGCGCCGCCGCAACGCGTTCCGGTTTTCGGCGGATTCGACTACGTCACCGTCGACGAAAGCCGGCACCGCGTCTATGCGGCGCATAATGCGAGTAAGCGATTGCTCATCGTGGACGCCGCCACCGGAAAAGTCGCGGCACAAGTCGACGTCGGGCCGATGCACGGCGTCGCCGTAGACCCCGCGACCGGCGTCGTCTTCACCGGCGATGGGACCGATCAGGCGCTCTCGAAAGTCGATCCATCTTCGGAGAAGGTCGTCAGCAAGATCGACGTACCCGGCAACATCGATGCCATCGCCTACGACCCATCGCGCCACCGCATCTATGCCGACCAGGACGGAGGCGGTTCGGTCTATGTGGTCGACGGCGCGACGATGAAGTTGATCGGCACGATCGCGATGCCGGCCGACGACCTCGAATCGCCCGCGGTCGACCCTTCAACCGGCGTGCTCTACCAGAATCTCGCTAACGGCGGCGGCTTTGCGGTGATCGATCCCGCCTCGTTGAAAGTCACAAAAGTCGTCAAGACGCCGCAACTCACCGATAATCATCCGCTGGTATTTGTGCCCGGCGCAAATCAGGTGGTCGTTGGCGGCACCAACGGCGTGCTTTCAGCCTACACGCCGGACGGCACCCACGTCGGCGACGTGCAAGTCCAACCGCGCATCGACCAGTGCAGCACGGGGTCCAAGGGCAATCTCGTCGTTTGTGCCGGGCGTGGCGTCGTTACCGTGATCGCAACGAAACGTGCGGCTGCGCCCCGGCTCGTCGGCCGTATCGACACCGGTCATCAAGGGCTGCATACGGTCGGAATCGACGAAGCCACCAACGATGTCTGGGTTGTCTACTCCGACGCGCGCGGCGACTGGGTGCAGCGCCTCAAATGGACGCCCTAGCTCGTACGTGCGTATCCTAGTCGTCGAAGACGACGAACCGCTGCGCGCGTTGCTGCGACGAGGTCTCACCGAGGATGGCTACGTCGTCGACACCTTAGCGGACGGCGACGACTGTGAAGCATATTTGGCCGGCACGCACTACGATGCGATCGTTCTCGATCTCAACCTGCCGCGCGCGGACGGACTCTCGATCCTGCGCCGCGTTCGCACAAAAGGATATCGGACGCCCGTCTTAATTCTCACGGCGCGTGACGGCGCCGCCGACGTCGTCGCCGGCTTGGACGCCGGTGCGGACGATTACTTGCGCAAGCCGTTTCTCTTCGACGAGCTCGAGGCGCGGCTGCGCTCGCTCGGGCGCCGTCCACCGAGTTGGATCGATACCGTGCTGCGCGTCGGCGACTTGGTCTTCGATTCCGAAACGCGCGAAGCGCATCGCGGCCCGCGCGATCTGCACCTAACCGCAAAGGAAGGCCTCTTCCTCGAGGTAATGATGCGCAATCCCGGACGCACGGTGACGCGCCGGATGCTCGAAGACCGCCTCTGGGATCGCGAGAGCGATCGCATCTCGAACGTTCTCGACGTTTACGCGCGGCGGCTGCGCAAGAAACTTACCGAACGGGGTGAGCCGCAGTTACTGCACACGCTGCGCGGCTTAGGGTATCGGCTCGAGGCGCCATGAGCATCCGCGCGCGCTTTACGGTCACCGTCGTCGCGATCATGGCGGTAACGATCGCGCTCTTCGCGAGCCTCTCGATCGTTGCGCTCGATCGCACGCTGCGCTCCGGCCTCGAATCCCGGCTGCGCTCCGCGGCGCAGACGATTGCGATGACGGTCGACGTTCACGACGGTCGCATCTCGGTGGACGCCGGCGACCTCCGCTCGATCAGCTCGCTCAACGCGGGCACGCCCTTCGCCGTCTACGGATCCGACGGCAGGCTTATCGCCGGCACGCCACCTTCATCGCAAGCGCGCGGCTTGCAAACCGCCGACGTTCCGGTGAGCCGTGACGATCGAGCGCTCGGCCACGTCGCGGTTTGGCAATCGGATCTCTGGATCGGCGAGTTCGCTCGCAACGCTGCGATCGTTTCGTTGGCCATCGGCCTCCTGCTGATCGCGCTCGGCGCAATCGTTTCTCGCCGCGTCGCCGAACGCGTGCTGGCACCCGTCGGCGGGATCGCCTCGTTAGCCGAACGCATCGAAGCCCACGATCTCTCAGGGCGCCTCGACGCCGATGGGCGGGACGAGCTCGGCCGTCTCTGTGCGTCGTTCGATCGCATGCTCGATCGCCTGCAATCGGCGTTCGAACGCGAGCGACGTTTCGTCGCCGATGCATCGCACGAGCTGCGGGCCCCGCTCGCGGTCTTGCGCGCCGAAACCGACCTCGCGCTGCGCCGCCAGCGTGACAATAATGAATATCGTGCCGCGTTACTCTCAATCGCGCGCGAATCGGCGCGCCTCGAGGAGCTGGTGGACGAGCTGCTCGCGGTGGCGCGTGCTGAGGTAGATGCACGGCAACGCCAGACGCTCGATGCCGGCGAGCTCGTTCGGCAACTAGGCGATCGGGTTCGCCCGGCGGCCGCGACGCGCGGCATCGACGTACGCGTCGAAGCCGTTGGAACCGCGCTCGCGCACGCCAACCGCGCGACGCTCGAGCGCGCACTTCTTGCGATCGTTCACAACGCGATCGAGTATGGACGCGATGAGGGCGTCGTTTCACTGCGCGCGCTTCGCAACAACGATGCCGTGCGCATCGAAATTGCCGACGATGGGCCGGGGTTCACACCGGATGCGCTCGCGCACGCAACCGAGCGGTTTTGGCGTGGCGATGCGGCGCATCCGCGGGGCGGCACGGGGCTTGGTTTGGCGATCGCGCGCACGATCGTCGAAGCCAATCGCGGGAGCATGCAGCTCGCCAATGCGGCGGGCGGCGGCGCGATCGTCACGATCGTGCTTGCCCCCTCACCCGACGATTCCGGTTCGTTCACGTAGCGTTCATTCAGCGCCGCTATCCTGTCGGGGTGAGCCCCGCCCGGTTTTCGATCCGTCACGCGCGGGCGATCGCCTTTCTTACCGTGGCCATGGTGTGTGCGGGGGTTTGGGCGTACCTCCGCACACCCGCTTCGATTCTCCCAGAAATGCGCTTCTCGCGGATCGACGTCGTTGCCGACGTCGGTGAGCTTCCGCCGGAACAGGCCCGCGTGGCGGTCACGTTGCCTTTGGAACGAGCCTTTCTCGGGCTACCCGCGTCGCAGAAGGTAACGGCGACCTCCTCGCAAGGCAGCTCCGAGCTCGTGATTGCATTCGACCCGAGAAGTTCGAGCGTCACCGACCTTCAATACGTCAACGCCGCGATCTCGCAAACGCGCAGCCAGCTGCCGCCGGATATTTCCGTGCAGGCGGCCGTGGTGACGCCGCAGACCGAGCCGGTGCTCTCATACGCGCTGACGTCGCCGGTCCTTTCGCAGACGCTCGTCCGCGAATTCGCGATACGCAATCTCGTGCCGGCGCTCTATGGGATCGACGGTCTCGCGCGCATCCTGGTCGTCGGCGGCGCGCAGCGCGAGTATCACGTCGATCTCGATCCGGCATCATTAGCTGCAGCCGGTCTGTCGGCCAAGGACGTTAGCGGCGCGATCGCAACTGCCAACGGCGTCACCGGCGTCGGTCTCGCGCAAAGTGACTCGCAGCGAAGCGCCATTCTGGTAGATGCCGGCCTGCGCGACGGCGCGCAACTCGCGAACATCGTCGTGACGAACCGGACCGGCACTGGATTGCGCGTCGGATCGCTCGGCAGCGTCCACCTCGGCGTCGCACCGCTGACTGCGCAGATGTCGTTCGACGCGACGCACGCCGTTGCGCTCAACTTCTATGCCCTTCCCGGAGCCGACAACGTTCGCATGGCGCAGGCCATCAAAGCGCGGCTTACCGCGCTCGCCGATCGGATGCCCGGCATCACCGCACACCGCTACTGGGACGCGACCGACTTGATCGTCGCCTCGCAGGCGAGCTTACGCGACGCGATTTTTGTGGGAGCACTGCTCGCGCTCGGCGTCATCTACTTTTTCCTTCGCAACCTTCGGATGATGCTGGTTGCGGCGCTGGTGATTCCAGCCGCGTTGGCGATCTCAATCTCCGCGATTTCGCTTTTTGGCGAGACCCTCAACATCATGAGCGTCGGCGGGCTCGCGATCGCCGTTGGCTTGATCATCGATGACACGATCGTCGTCGTCGAGGGCATTGCGCGGACCGGTGATGTCGCGGCAACGATGCGCCGGTTAATCCCGCCGATGACGGCGTCGACGCTGGCGACCGTCGTCGTCTTCGTTCCGCTGGCGCTCCTCTCAGGCGTGAGCGGCGCCTTCTTTCGCGCGCTCGCACTGACGCTCTCGTGCGCGCTTCTCGTCTCGCTCGCGCTCGCGCTCTTCGTTACGCCGCTGCTCTTTCGCGCGTTGCTCGGACGCAGAACGCCGCATGCGGAGAATCCCGTCGTTGCACGCGGACTTGGCCGCTACGACCCGATCCTGCGTTGGGCGCTCGTTCGGCGCGCGGTCGTCTACTGGTCGGCCGGCGGCGTGCTGGCCATTACGGTCGCGTTGCTCGCGCTGCTTCCTAGCGACTTTCTTCCGCGGCTCGACGAAGGGCAGTTCGAGGTTGCATACCGCATGCCGGTCGGCACGACGCTGGCAGCCAGCGATGCCGCGGCGACTTCGCTCGAGCGGGCCGTGCTCGCCGATCCTGCGGTGGCGTCGGAGGGACGTTTCACCGGAATCGATACCAACGGCTTCTCGCCGACCCCGGTACGCGCCGGCATTATTCGGGTCCGGCTGAAGCCGCTGGGTGAGCGCGCATCCTTCGAAACGATTGCCGACCGCCTTCGCGCACGACTTACAGAAGTTGTGCCGGCCGCGCAGCTCGACGTGCACCAGATCCTCGAAGACATGCTCGACGACATCTCCGGCGCACCCAAGCCGATCGAACTCGTTATTAGCGGGAACGATCGGGCCACGCTCGCGCGGAGCGCCAAGCGCGTCGCCGACGGTTTAACGTCGGTGCCGGGGGTGACCGACGTCTTCTCCGGGATCGACATCGACGACCCGACGCTGCACGTGCTGCCGAACTTTGCCGGGCTCGCGCGTAGTGGCACGAACGCCGGCGGTCTCGCCTCGGCAATCGCGGCGGCCGCGCAGGGCACGATTGCAACCGATCTGCCCGAGTCGTCAGCAACCGTTCCGGTTCGCGTTGCCGTTGCCGGCAGCGCAAACGCGCTGCCCGAAATGCTCATGCTGAGCGGCGGCGCGGTTCCGCTCGAACAGCTCGCCGGCACCGCAATCGACCGCACCGCGACCGACGTTACCGAGATCAACGGGCAGCGCGTAGCGCTCGTCACCGCTAACACGACTGGCCGCTCGCTCTCGACGACGATTGCCGGCGTTCGCGAGGCCATTGCGCGCGCAGCGTTGCCGCCGGGCTACCCCGCGGAGATTCAGGGTGCCTACCGCGCGCAACAAGAATCGTTTCGCGAGTTCGCGGCGGTGATCGCGATCGCGATCGGTCTGGTTTTCTTCATTATGTTGGTCGCGTTCGGATCGTTCCGTCAACCGCTCGTCATTCTCGCAGCGGTTCCGCTCGCCCCGATCGGCATCGCGATCGCTCTTACGATTACGCATACGTCGATCAACGTCGCGTCATTCATGGGTTGCTTGCTGCTCGTCGGCCTCGTCGTAAAGAACGGCATTCTCTTAGTCGATGCAGCGAATCGCCGGCGCGCCGAAGGCCACGGAGTCGACGATGCACTGATGCTTGCGGGTCGCGAACGCCTCCGGCCGATTCTGATGACCGCGCTCGCCGCCATCGGCGGCCTGCTGCCGCTGGCTTTTGGTATCGGGGCAGGGGCTGCGATGGAACGCCCGCTCGCGATCGCGGTCGTCGGCGGCCTCTCTACGGCGACGCTCTTTACGCTCGTTCTCATTCCGGTGCTCTATGCGTCGCTCTACTCCCACGAATGGCGATCTGCGTGATTGCCACACTCGCACTCGCCGCGATTCCGGTTTTCGCACAGCTCTCGCTCGCCAACGCACAGCAACGCGCGACCGCCAACAACGTCGATGCGCAGATCGCCGTCGCGGCCGTTCGTCGCCGTGAAGCTTCCCTACACCTCGCCCGCATCGGAGCGGTGCCCCATCTCATCGGCGACTACTCGCTCTCACCGCAAGCGAATGCGTCCACCACCGGTACGGTCGAGCAGCATTACTTCGCCGTTGGCGCGGGCATCTCGATCAACGATCTCGTTGGCGCCTCAAACTCGGTTCGCGCGGCAGCCGGCGATTTGCTCGCAGCACAGCGCGGCGCCGACGCTGCCGGCATCGCGGCGCGCGAGAACGCCGTCAAGCTGTATTTCGCTGCTCTTCAAGCGATTGCGCTCGAAAGTTTTCGCGCCGGTGCGGTGCTTGGTGCGCAGCGCGACCGTAGCGCCGCGGATCTGCGCGCACGCAACGGCGCCGCTCCGCAGCTCGACGTCGTTCGCGCCGACGTAACGCTTGCGCAGGCGCGCGCCGATTTGGCCCGCGCCCAGGCCGACCGAGATAACGCCGTTGATGCGCTCGCGTCGGCGACCGCTATCGATCCCGCGCGCTTATCGGCCGTAACGGCCGCTCCCGTTTCAACCGAGCCGCCCCTCGATGTAACTCGTGCCGTCACGCGTGCGCTCGCGGGCCGTCCGGAGTTAGCCGCGTTGCTCGCCACGATCGAAGCGCGCAACGCCGACGTTAACGCGGCACGCCAATCGTGGATGCCGTCGACGACGATTCAGGGCGGCTATCAGAAAGGCGTCGACACCGGGATTCCCGTGCAAGGCGCGCAGGTCGCCGCGCACCTCGACCTTCCGCTGGCACCCGGCAGCAGCGACCGTGTCGCCTCGGCGCAGACGCAGGTGGATGAGGCCTACGCGCAACTCGTCGACGAACGTCGGAAGATCGCGCTCCAAGTCGCCGCTGCGGTTCGCGACGCGCAGGCGCAGGAGTCGGCGGCGAAAGGCGCCGATCGCGCGCGCAGCGAGGCCGAACGCGCGCTGACTGCGGTGGAGATCGGCTATCGCGAAGGTGCAAGTTCCAGCCTCGACGTTGCCGACGCACGGCGCACCTACGACCAGGCCTCGGTCGATGCGCTCGTCGCGGAGTATCAACGCGTGCTCGCGCTTGCAATCCTCACGGTGATCGTACCGTGAAGCACGCGCGCACGCTTTGGCTAACCGCGCTCGGCCTTGCCGTGCTCGCCGTGGCGCTGTTTTGGATGACTCGGCGCAGCGCCGAAACACCGCCGAGCGCGCTGCAGCCGCAGGTGACGCTGGCAACGGTGCGCGAGGGCAGCGTTGCAGAGAGCATCGAGCTTGCCGGACGGGTTGGACCGCCCGCGGGCACGCAAACGAAGCTGGCATTTTCCGTTCCCGGCACGATCGCCGGCGTCGACGTACGTTTAGGCGAGCACGTCGAACCCGGTGCAACGCTCGCTCATTTGGACCCCACGTCGTACACTTTGACCGCGCAGCTGGCGCAGGCCGAGGCCGGCGCGGCGACGCAAGGCGCCGCGCTTGCAGGCATCGATCGGATATCGGTAAGGCTACGGGTCGACGAAGCGGAGCTCGCACGCCAGCGGCGTCTCTATCGCGCCGGAGTCGTCGCATTACGCGACGTGCAGGCAGCGGAAGGGACGGTGGCTGCCGATCGTGCCGAAGGCGCGAGCGCACGCGTGCAGCTCGCCCAAGCACAAGCACAGTCGCGCGCGGCGACGTTGCATGCAGCCGGCGCAAGTTATGACGTCGCGCGTACGACCCTGCGCGCTCCCGCCGCCGGCACGATCGTCGGCGTTTTCGTCCAACCTGGGCAAACGGTTGACGCGACCATCGCCGTCGTCGCACTCTCCTCCAATCGCCAAGGCATCGCAACGCTCGACGTTCCCGTCACCGAGTTAACGCGCATCTCGGCCGGCGACCGGGTCGAGGCACACGCGGGCGGAATCGGTTGGAACGGGCGCGTGGATGGAATCGCGACGGCGGTCGATCCCGCCACGGGTCTTGCGGTAGTGAGCGTGTCGGGAGTTCCCGCGGGCACGCCCGCGGGAACTCCGGTAGATGCGTCCGTCGTCGTTGGCGAATCCCGCGGGCTCGTGGTGCCGGCATCCGCAATCATCGAGGATCCGCAAACCGGTGTGCAACTCGTCTTCGTGCAGCACGTCGATCGGAGCGGCCTCGCGCATTTTACCGCTCGAACCGTTACCGTCGGGGCGCGCAGCGCGCGCGTCGCGCGCGTCATCTCGGGTCTGCGTCCGGGCGAGCAGGTCGCGGCGGAAGGCGCCATCGACCTGCTTTCGCAGCAGGACAATGCACAATGATCGCTAGTGAGAGCCCGACTTAGCTACACGATCTTCCCGTGTCATCCCGAGCCCTTCGTCCTTCGACTACGGCGCTGCGCGCCTCCGCTCAGGATGACACAAACGGTGCCGCTCAGGATGAAAAAAAGGGCGCCGCTCAGATGACAAAAACGGCGCCGAGTTTATGCTGAGCGAGCGCAGCTTGTCATCCTGAGTACAACATGGCCCGGACGTGCCACCCGGAATGGCATGGAAATGGCCGCCCCGGTCCTTCGCCGGGGCTATTTCCACATCAGCGGAGGCGCGCAGCGCCGTAGTCAGGACGAAGAGCTGAGGATGACAATCTGAGCGGCGTCATTTTTGTCATCCTGAGCGGAGGCGCGTAGCGCCGTAGTCGAAGGACGAGGGGTCAGGATGGCAACAGGAAGGTCGTGCAGCTAAAGCAGACTCTCCCTAGGGGGTCGGCGATGGGTGCGGCAGGTAGCTGCTGCAGAGCGACGCGCTGCTCATTACCGCCTTAGCGGCATCGTTCTCACGCGTCGCGGTTGCGTCGATCGTCCAGCGCAGCGCTTCGAGCAGCCGCGTCACCGGATTGTAGCCGAGCGTCAGACCGGGAAGGGTCGCCAAGTCGATGTCGTATGGATTCGGCGGAAGCCCGGCATAGTTTGGATTTGCCTCGAGCGGATTCAGCGCAGGCGCCGGCGTCGACGTTCCGGGGTCGTTGATGTCGGGCTTGTTCAACGAGCTGATGAAGCCTTCGTCGGCGTGTTGAAGATCGGCCATCTGCTGCGTGTCGACGAATCCACTGATGATGTCAAGCGAGGCGTTCTGCGCCGCCAGCGCTTTGAGCAGCTTGGCTCGAATATCTTGCAGCTGTTTGTCGTCGTCAGGCTGTCCCGTTCCGTTCAGGAGCGTAGGAGAATCGAGCATCGTTTCAATCGCGATGATGTTGTTGGCGATCGGCCGAATCAAGTTTTCCATCCCTTGAAGCGCCAGCTGCTGCGATGGGTTCGACGTGCCGCCGGGATCGCCGGACGCAGGATTACGGTCGGCCGCCGACCCGCCGCTGCCGTAGAGCGCCGCGGTATTATACTGTTTGAAAAGATCCGGACTCTTCTTGATCGTCGCGTCGTTCTGGAGCATCATGCCAACGGCCGGGGCGATGTGCCCGTGCAGCTCGCTGCAGAGCGGCCGCGTCACGATATGGTAGATCTGGGGCGGCGGCGTCGGCGAGGGGGTTGCCCCCATCGCAAGCATGACCGCAAGCCCAACGAGTGCTCGGTGCATCAAGGTTCTCTACGCTTACGACGCTCGACGAGACCTGCCTGTGACGATTAGATGTACTTTGCCAACCAGGCAAGGATTAGGTGAAGTCGCTCGACCCGGTGAATCGGCGTGCCGGTCCGCGAGAGATCGTGATTCTCGTCAGGAAAGTCGACGTATTCAACGTTCTGCCCGAGTATCTTTAACGACGTGAACTCTTGCAGCGTCTGGTCGATCGGCGCGCGCGTGTCCTCGTCGGCGTGAAGCAGCATCACCGGCGTCCGCACGGCGGCAACGTAAGTGAGTGGCGAAAACTTCGCGTAATCGGCGCTTGCCGGATCCCACGGCGGACCCCAGTTGTAGTAGCCGCCCCCGAGGCCGTTTTTGCCCGCGAAGTCGGCCGCTAGGTTCTCGCTTTGCATGTTGCTTACCGCGCGCTCGGCGACGGCAACCTTGTAACGGTTGGTATGTCCGATCACCCAGAGCGTCGCGTAGCCGCCATACGAACCGCCCAAGACGCCCAACCGCGTCGCGTCGACGTCCGGACGACGCACCACCGCATCCATGACTGCCTGCACGTCGGCGAACATCGCATCCCCATAGTTCCCTTCGAGCGATTTTTCGAAGTCATAACCGTGCCCGGTGCTGCCGGCCGGATCGCTGAACACGACGTTATACCCCGCGGAAGTATAGAGCTGAAACTCGTGGAAAAAGGTGTCGCCGAACTGCGTCTCCGGTCCGCCGTGAATGTCGAGGAGCGTCGGATGCTTCGTCCCCGGCGTGCCGCCGGTCGCCGGCATGAACCACGCCTGAACGTCGAAGCCGGCCGGATCTTTCACCGTAAACTCTTGCGCCTTCGAGAGCGTCACCGACGCGAGATATCCGGCGTTCACGTTCGTCAGTTGCCGCGGCGTACCGCCGGCGACGCTCGCAACGTAAACGTCGGCCGGATGCGCGAAATCGCTATAGAGATATGCGACGCTGCTGCCGTCGTGCGAAACCGAACAAGACCAGGCTTCGCCGTGCGGCGGCGTGATGTCGGCGAACGCGCCACTCGTCAAGTCGAGCGTGCGAAGGTTCGAATAACCCGGACCGTCGACATTGAGCAACGCGAGCTTTCCCCCCGGCAGCGGCGCTCCGCAGAGACCGCCGCCCTCTTTCATATCGGCGAGCAGCGAATCGCCCCAGCCGACGGTGTCATGCGCAACGATGATGCGGCGATCGGATCCGTCGCGATTCGCCACGGCGAAGGCGGGCAGTTCTGCCGAGTCTTTCACGTCGCCGGTGAGAAAATAGACGCGGCTCCCGTCGCTGCCGAAAAAGAATCCGCCGTTCGCCGGGAGCGGCGAGTCGAGCTTCGCCATCGTGCCCCCCGTTGACGGGATCGTATAGACGTCGCTCGGACCGCTGTTGACCGATTCATAGCGCAGCGAATCGAAGAGGATCGAGCGGTCGTCGGGCGACCATGCGTCGAGGTTCTCCGAATACTGCCCTGAGGTAAGCTGCGTCGGATGGGAACCGTCGGCGGCGATCGTCCAGATATGCTGGTGATCGCGGTACGTGTAGCCCTGTCCATTCGTCTCGAAGAAGAGCTGGTTGATGACGTTCACGTCGCTCTTCTGCTGCGAGCTCTTCGGCTTGAACCCGGCGCTTGCGAAGTCGACATAGGTGTCGTGGGCGGCGTCCGTATCGGTCACGGCGAGCGCGATGCGACTGCCATCGTGCGAGACCACCGGCGATGAGACGCCCTGCTTGATATGCGTCAGCTGCACGATTTTGCCGGTCGCAAGCGTATAGCGGTAGAGCTGGGGCTTCTGTTTGTCGAGCGTGCGAACGAAGACGAAGCTTTTGCTGTCGGGCATCCAAGCATAGTCGCCATCCCCCAGACGGCCGGTAACGTTGGGACGCAGATTCCCGCTGCGGACGTCAACGAGCTCGACCGTGCGGTCGTACGTATTCTTTGGACCGTTCATCCGCGACGCTTCGACCAACACCGCGGTGCCGTCGGGCGAGATCGACGCGTTGCTCAAGAAGGTCACCTTGAAGAGATCTTCCGGTTGGACCGCGGCCGCCGAGGCCGCAACCGGGAAAAGCCCGAGCATCAGGGCGGCAATAGCAAAATAGCGCATGTCCCTGGTACCGCGCACCGCCCGCGCTGGTTTCATCGTCACGTGCCCTTGGCGGCGCCGGCATAGAAGATGACTTTGAAGATTGCCTGAGGGACGGTTATGAGGGTGTTCGGGTTGCCGTAGGCCAGGTAGATCTCGCTTCGGCGCAAGCGCAAATGGTAGGCGACGGAGACGTTCGAGCAGGTCCCGATGCAGTCGCCGCCGCCGTTCGGAATCGGGGGTGAGCCGACGACGCGCCGCAGTCCGATGGCGAAGGACGAGTTGCTGCTAATCTGATAGGCGTAGGAAAGGCTTTCGAACCACTGGATGTTATCGGGCAGCGCTGCGGGCTGCCACTGCGCGGTGTCGTCGACTGCGAGCGTCAGTGCGCCGTGATTGCCGACGCGAATGGTCGTCGAGCGAAACCACGTGTCGAGAAAGCCCGCGCCGTAGTGACCTGCATTGTAGGTAATGGTGGTCGGGTACGGGGCCACACCGTGGTTGGGGAACTGTCCGGGATTATTCGTCTGCAGACCGCCGTCGTAGGTGAACGAAAACCCGGCGCTCTGCGAGATTGGCGTGAGCATTTCGCCGAACCGCCAGTAGTTGGAACCGGTGTAGAGCTGCAGGTCCATCGCGTTTTTCGCAAGGATGTCGAGCAAGAGCTGATTGTCGCTCTGCGCCTCACCGAGCGTCGGCCCTTGATAGCGGTCGACGATTCCCGCAACGCCGATCGACGCAAGCTTATCGTTGCTGTCGAAATCCCAAATCTTGGCGCTGTACAGCGCGTATCCGGCGATGCCCGGATGCCAGACAAAGCCGGCCACCGGATTGTAAAATTCGCCGATCTTGCGCGTCGCTCCAAAAAAACCGAACGTTTGGTTCGACCAGCCGCCGCCCAGCTCGTAATATTGCGCTTCATCGGGCACCAGCACGTTGGTCCCCGAATCGGTGCCGTAGTTTGCATAGAGGTTGAGATGTTTGAGATCGCTATAGGAGAGGCCGGTTTGCGTGACATCGTCGTTCAAGCCCGGCAGGCTCACCGCGACGTGCTGGACGCTCGAGTTCCATCGCGTATCCGGCGAAACGTAGTCGAGCGCGCTTGCGAAGTCGTTGCGCTGGTCGCCGGTCGAGTCGAACGCCGCAAAGCCCAGCGGTCCCTGCTTCCCTTCGACCGCGTAGCCTTCGGCCGGCGTCGGAATCGCAGGCGTGTAGAGCGATTGAATGGCCTGACAGACGTTGCAGTTGAACTGGTTGTAGAAGCCGGCCGCCTGCGTGAAGAACGGCCGTACTTCGCTGTAGTAGCGCTGGTAGACCGTCGGCGAGATCGTTTGCTGGTCGAGCTCGACGTTCGAGTAATCCGGATGAAACGTCGAGTAGAACGAGGCCGTCGGGGTAATCGGGATTGAGAGGTCGGCGCCTACTCGCGAGGTCGAACCGCCGATCGTCCTGCTGGCGACTTCGCCGAGGGCGTAGACTGCGGCCCGCGGCTTCGGGCGCGCCGCGACGATATTGGGAAGCTGCGGCAAGTCAATCGAGCCTGCGTGGGCGTAGTCGGAGTTTCCATATGAGTCGGGCTGCATCTGCACTTTGTCGTACGACCAGACTTCCTGCTCGCCGGTCGCGCGCACGTACCGGCAGAACTGCGCGTGCCACCTGCCGCCGTGGGCGTTGCGCAGCACCTCGAACGGGATCCGCATCGTGACCGTATAGCCGTTGCCTTGCGCTGCGCCTTGCGTTTCCCAGTTTGGCGAGTAGGCCGTGTTTTCGGAAGAAAACTCGTAATGCGTCCCGTTCGGCGTCGCGTAAAACTGGTAGAAGTAACCGCTGGTGCCGTTTGGCCAGAGATCGACCCAAACGGCATCGTCGCTGCCTTGCCCGACGTCGTTGGTGTGCTGCGCCGCCGAGATCGGCTCGCGCTGCGTCGCTGCGAACCGCACGTAGAGCGCGTGACCGTCGGTCGAGATCCAAGCTTTGGTCGACTCGCTCGCGGGACGCGAGTGTACCGGATCCCACGACAGCTCGACCTGCGCGGCCTTCGCCCAATCGGTCGCCGGAGCGCTCGGATCGAGCGACGGATCGGGTGACTGTGGAACCGCGACTTGCGGGTAAGCGAGCGCGTAGCCCGTCGTCGCCGCGAGCGCAACCGTCGCAAGCAACGCGACGACTTTGGCCGACATCAAAGCATCGCGCCGTCAAGATTGCTCTCGCTGCTTTGTCGCAGCGTCTGGGCGTCGACCGGCTCGCAACGCCGCGGCTCGCGGCCGTTCCCGCAAACCTGCGCGCCGCGCAAGTCGGCGCCGCCCACGATGGCACCGCGAAACGTTGCGCAGTGAATGCGCCCGTCCTGGTTACGCGAGCAGAGCTTCGCATTCCGAAGGTTCGCGTTGCGCAAGTCGGCACCGTTAAAGTCAGCGCCTTCGAGGTCGGTTCCGACGAACTGCGCGCCGCTCGCCTTGGTATCCTGAAGGTCGCTGCCGATCATCGAGATCCCCGAAAAATCGAGTCCCTGGATGTTCGTGCGGCTCAGGTCGACGCCGGTAAGTTTGGCGCCGCCGAATCGCGCTCCCAGCAGCTGAGCCTGGTTCAAATCGACGCCCGTGAGATTAGCGTTGCGCAAATCGGCGCCGCGCAAATCCGCGCCGCCAAAGTCGACGCCGGTGAGATTTGCGTTACGAAGATTGGCGTCGCGCAAATCGGCGCCGGCGAAGTCAACGCCCACGTAGTTGACGCTTGCGAGATCGGCGCCGCGCAGCTGACGCCCGGCAAACGAGCATCCGGTGCAGTTCGAGGGCAGTCCCGGATTAGCCGCGACCATCAGTAAAACCGCGAAAAGTGGAACGAGCAGGCCGGTCATTTCGTTTTTTCCTCCGTTATCGAGTGGCGATTGGGACGCATGAAACCAAGCCTCCATGCGGGGGGGCGTAAAAACCGGGCATTGGCCGCGCGTCAACGCGCGCGGCCGCCTTACCTACCTGGGGTGCTTTTGGTCCGTGAGATCCATGCCGATTAACTTCGTTCTCGAAAGGTCGACGTGGGTGAGATCGACGCCGCTCATATCGCAACCGCTCAACGTCGCGCCGGCAAGGTTTGCGCCATCCAGCTGCGCTTTGGTAAAGTCGATGCCGGTCAGTTGCGCCCCCGAGAAGTTCACGCCGCGAAGGTCCGCGCCGGTGAAGTCGTTACCACTGGAGCGAACGCCCGAGAGGTTGACGCCGCTCAAGTTCGCATGGCTAAAATCGCAGCCGGTACAGGTGTTCAAGACGTCGCGAAGCTCCGTCGAAGTGAGCTGTGCGCGGGTAAACTCACAACCCGAGAGCTTTGCCCCGGTAAAATCGACGCCGTGGAGATTGGCCTCGGAAAAATCGCAACCAGTGAGGCGCGCACCGCGAAACGATGCGTTGCGTAGATCCGCTCGGCTGAAATCCACACCGTCGAGCCTCGCGCTCGAGAAGTTCGTGCCGACGAGCTTCGCCCCGCTGAGATCGGCGCCAATATATCGGACGCCGCGCAGGTCTTTACCCGACCAATCAACGTTCGCAAAATCACAATCGGAGCAGGCGCGGGAGGAACTCGTCGCGCCGGCGGCGGCCTGCGCCACGCTCATACTGCGATCGATCTCGTGAGAAATCTCCGTGTTAAGGCCGCCTACGTCCACGTGCGGCATCGGGATGCGCATTTTTGGAATCATTACGTGCGCGTTGGGCAGCGCGAAGTGCGTCGCCGGGAGGGTTAGATTCGTTTCCGGCAGGGTGACATGCGTTTCCGGCACGGTGACATGCGTTTCCGGCACGGTCACGTGCTTCTCCGGCACCGTAACATGCGTTTCCGGCACCGTCACGTGCGTCGCCGGCACGGAGACGTGCGTGGCCGGCACTGAAACGTCTTTGCTCTGCACGTAGACGATCTTAGCCGGCTTTGAGGCCGGCACCGGCACGGGCTTCTCGTTCGTAACCACGGTAATCGAGGTAATGCAGGGCGCAGCCACCGACGGCGCGACCAGCGCAATCACCAGCGCGATGGCGCCGACGATGGCGACCGCCGCGGCTGCCGGAGCGAATGCGAGATTCGTTGCGATATTTCGCCCGGCGCCGAGCAGCCGCTCGATGCGCAACGAAATATGTTTGCGCGTGGCGAAAACACCGGGGGCCGGAATCGGCTGACGCGGCCAGCTGGCCGTCTCGGCCATCTTCGTAAGGCAGAGCGCGTAAGGGCGCACCGTCTTCACGAACGAGAGCACCCAATCGTCGCATGCAACCTCGCGCTCGAGGTCGAGCTGCTGTCCAACGAACTGTGCGGCGGGGTTCCATCCCAACAGCGCGTTGATAAGTCGCTGCAAGCCGTTCGTCCAGTCGTCGGCGCGCCGCAAGTGCGCGAGCTCGTGCAAGCAGATCTGGTCGACTTCAGGCTCCGAGAGGCGGTCGAGGAGCGAGCGCGGCACCAGGATCATTGCATCGAAGAGACCGACCGCAACCGGCACGTCCGTTTCGTCACTTACGCAGAGCCGGACGTCGCGCGCGCCCTTGTTCGCGCGCAGCCATTGCGGCATTGCGTCGCGATACTCGACCGGCAGCGGCAGCGCATCACGCTTCAACTGCTCGAGGCGCAGCAAGCCGATCGCGAGCCGTACCAGCGCGTACGCGGCGAAGAGCAGCCACAGCGCAAAGACCGCCAGCGCAACCGGCACCGGAATCGTCAGATGGAACCGTTGGGGTAAGCGCGGCGCCGGCGCGGATAAACTCGCCGGCGGTTGGGGCTGGGCCACGGACTCGCGCCGTAGCGATCGCAGCGCCGGATGTTCCCGAGCGTTCGAGGTTGTCAGGTGCGTCGCCGGCCGATCCAGCGGGGTCGATGGCGCGAAGAATGCGAGCGTCGTCGCCACCGGGATCACGAAAGCAGCGACGAGCGTTGCGATCCAGACCGTGTAGCGCGTCGCGGCGTTGACGCGCGGCCAAAGGCGGAGCATCAGCCAGACGCTGAGCACGAGCAACGCGCCTTGCCAGAGCGCATTGAGCGCAATCGCGGAAATCGCGCTTGCGAAGGTTATAAACTCTTGCTGCCAGGCGATCACTTGTCGCCCTCCTCGTACTCTTCGATCAGGGCTTTCAGACGACTCAGCTCCCCTTCCGAGGGCCGCTCCGTCTCGATTAAGCGTAACGCAAGCGTGCCCGCGCTGTTGTCAAAGAAGCGTGAAAGAAGATGGCCAACCGCATGGCCGGCCGCCTCTTCGCGTGCCATGACGGGACGATAGACGAAGGCTCGGCCTGCCTCTTCGTGCTTCACGTATCCCTTTCGTTCGAGGATCCGCATCGTCGTAAGGACGCTGTTGTAGGCGATCGGTGGCGGCGGAAGCGCCGCCGTCACTTCGGCGACGGTCGCCTGTTCCTTCAGCCATAGCACCTCCATCAGACGAAGCTCGGCCTCGGTCAGGGTGCTGGATCGTCGTCGCGCCATGCTCTAGTGCCCCGTCAGGCCCGGACCCCAGCCTTGAAAGAGCCGGCATGGAGCCTTGGGTTCGGGCAAACGGACGCGTGTCCGCACGGTGGGCGGGAGCTCGGAACCGATCGTATCGGCGGTGTGGGCCATGGGGTGCCTCCTTAGGACTACTAAATATTTAGTTGCATAATAGCCGCTCGCGCTGCCTTTGTCAACTAAATATTTAGGATTAAAACTCCCGCCCGGCTCCAGCCGTCTCGGGAGACGTTGCGGGAATGCTCGAATGGTCTGCCAATAACGGAGGCTGATTCCGTCCACTTTCCTTTTCAGGAGAAGCAATTGTTGCCAATGGCGCGCGTCGCGCTTGCATTTCTGGCCGTAGGCCTGCTCGCCGCGTGCGGCAAAGGCACGCCGATCTCAAGCGGCACGGCAAGTCCCGCACCCACGATTCCGCCGCAGGTTACGGCCCAATATCCCATCCCAAGCGCTTCGAGCAAGCCGCTGGGCATTGCGCTGGGCAGCGACGGAAATCTTTGGATCACCGAGTTTGCCGTGAGCAAAATCGGCCAGCTCAACGCGGGCGGCAGAATTTCGGAGAGCGTTACTCCAACGAAGAATGCCGGTCCCAACGGCATCGCCTCGGGTCCCGGACCCAACCTCAACGTCTGGTTTACCGAAACCAACCTCGCGCGCGTCGCGCAGATCACCACGGCCGGGCCGCCGTATACGGAGTTCACGCTGCCCGATCCCGCGGCGAAGCCCGCCGCTATCGTGCTCGGATCGGACGGGAACATGTGGGTCGCGGATGCCGGAACGAACTCGATTTGGAAGGTACAGCAGCTTCGCGTGAAGCCGCACGTCAAGTTCACGCAGTACAAGTTGACCGCCCACGCGCAGCCGACCGGCATCACCCTCGGCCCCGACGGCGCGATCTGGTTCACCGAGCCCGGCATCAACAGCATCGGCCGGTTGCCGATTAGCGGCTATCCGCTCAGCGAGTTTCCCATCCCGACGAAAAACTCCGGCCCCATCGGCATCACCACCGGCACCGATAACGCGGTCTGGTTTACCGAACAGAGAGCTCGAAACATCGGCCGCATCTCCGTGACCGGCGTCGTGACGGCCGAATATCCGCTGACGAACTCAGTGACGCCCAATGCCCTCATCCAGGGAGTCGACGGCAACTTCTACTTCACCGATACGGCGAAAAACAAGATCGGCCAGTTCCTTTTCCGGTCGCACCGCACGGTGTTCTTCTCGATTCCGACGGCGAACTCGGGACCAACCGCTCTCTGCTTAGGCTTGGATAGCCAGATCTATTTCGTCGAAACCGCCGGCAACAAGATCGCCCAGTTTCGCTACTTTAACGTGTAGGTTTGTCGTCGGCGCCGGTAACCTCCGCGAGCATGCTAACGCCGGTGCCGATCAAAAAATAACGGGAGCCGGCACGAACGAGGTAGAGCGCGGCGTGTTGCGAGAGTACCGCCGACTCTACGACGTTGACGAGCCGGTCGCCCCGTTCGAAGAACCGCGTCCGTCGTAGCCACCGCGCAAGCACGTACGTGACGGCGAGCGCGAGCGCGACGAGCGTCAGCTTCGCGAGGTATCCTGCCCAGAAGCTCCAGGGCATCGGGCGCTAGTCGGGAGCGCGGGAGATCTTGCGTTTGAACGCGACGACCTTCTGCTCGATCTCCTCCATGCGGTCGCGGACGACCACCGCATTTCCGGTCGTCAGGGTAATGACGGTCTCACCGTTTGCTTCGACCGTTTCGATGAGGTCGCAGTTCAGCATAACGGGATGGCCGTTGAGCCGCGTGAGCGTGATCATCCCGCACCTCTTTTGCGCAGCGCGCGTTCGTGCCTACGCGCGTTACCGTCGTCGAGCTCGAGCTCCTCGCGCCGCGCCTCTTGCGCTTCGAAGACGCGGCGCCGTCGGGCTTTGATCTTCTCGACGACCCGTCGCTCGCGGTTGGCGAGAATAAGTTCTTCCCGCGCGCGTTCGAATGACTCCACGAGACCGGTCTCCTGCGAGCGCGTCCTCGTTTCTGCGGCGCAGAGATAGCGCAAGTGCCGGTCGAGCGCCCGAAGGTCGCGCACGGGCCGCGTTCGTACCGCATCGAATAGCGCGACAACGCATGCGTCGCGCGCAACCGCAAACCGGCGCCGTTCGCCCTCGCAGCGCTCCAACGAGTTGCGGCTCGCCGCGAGGTTCCGACGCTTCTCATCCTCCGCGCGTTTGCGCGCGTCCAGCAGCGGCTCTAGCCGAAAAGCAAAGCGGGCCATAGTGGAGTAACTCCCCGCGGCGCGCTTAGCGGGCCAGCTGCGTCCGTTCCCGGCCTACCGAGACTAGCTCGATCGGTACCCCGAGCAGCTCCCGAACACGCGCGACGTACTCGCCGGCCGCCTTCGGCAGATCCGCGATACGCCGGCACTCGGCGATCGGCTCGCTCCAGCCGGGAAGCTCTTCCACGACCGGTTCGACCTCGTCGAGGCCAGCAGCAATAAACCCGGCCGATCTGCCGGCGATGCGATACTCGGTAACGATGCCGATCCGGTCAAAGCCCGTGAGCACGTCGAGCTTCGTGATGACCGCGCTGGTCAAACCGTTGAGCGCGACGGCATACTTCGCGGCCACCGCGTCGAGCCAGCCACAGCGACGCGGCCGCCCCGTGACGGTGCCGAACTCGCCGCCCTGTCTGCGCAGGCGTTCGCCGCGCTCGTCGTGGAGTTCCGACGGCATCGGCCCGCCGCCGACGCGCGTGCTATATGCCTTGAGCACCCCAATCACGCGTCCGATCGCGCTCGGTCCGATGCCCAGACCGGTACACGCGCCGCCCGCAATCGTGTGCGAGCTCGTAACAAACGGGTAGGTGCCGTAGCCGACGTCGAGCAGCGAACCTTGCGCCCCCTCCAGCAACACGCGCGCGCCGCCCGCAAGCCGCTCCTGCATGTATACGACCCCGTCGACGACGCGCGGCGCTAGCCGCTCGGCCGCGGCCCGGGTTTCGCGGTCGGCCTCCGCCACGCCGCGTAACAAATCCGCAAACCGAATGCCGGTACGCGCCACGCGATCGACGTACGCCGGTCCGATGCCGCGGCCCGTGGTGCCGATCGCATTCGCCCGTTCGCGTTCGCTCGCCGCATCGCGGCTCACGTGATACGGAAACACGATATGCGCGCGATCGGAGACTTTCACGCGCGACGTATCGATACCGATCGCCGCCAACGCGTCGAGCTCCTCGATCAGCGTTTGCAAGTTTACGACCGTCCCGCCCCCGACGAAAAGCTCGACGTGCGGATGCATCACGCCCGAGGGAACGATCCGCAGCGCTAACTCGCGATCGCCGACGACGATCGAATGTCCCGCGTTATCGCCGCCGGCAAAGCGCGCGACCACGTCGTAATCCGCGGCATAGAGATCGACGATCCGGCCCTTGCCCTCGTCGCCCCACTGCAACCCAACGATCACATCAGCTTTTGAAGGCAACTCCGCTCCTCGTTAGCCTCATCGTGACGAGTTGTTAGCGACTCACTCCGTATTGAACTCGAGGTCGCTGGTGTCGCCCATCGGGATTTCGGCGGCGCTGCCGAACTGCGTCATCACGAACTCCGAGAAGAGCGCGTTGGGCCAGCCAAAGTTGCGGCGCGTGAACTGCTGCGGGTTGTCGGGGTTAAACGACTCGTGCAGCAGATGGTCGCCGGGGTCGCTCGCGAGGAGCTGACCGAGCACGTCTTCTTTTTCGGAGCTCGTGGTCGCCGTAAGGCCCTCGATGATGAGCGCTAACGGCCAGACCCAGTGATCCGGGGTGTGGTAGCTGCCAATGCCGCGCGCCAAGTGTCCCTGGTAGAACGACGGATTGTCTTGCGAGAGTAAGAAGCGCCGTGTGTTCTCGTAGTAACGGTCACCGGGCGCCGTGTAGCCGAAATATGGGGCGGCAAGCAGGCTCGGAATATTCGCATCGTCGGTGAGAATCGCGTGACCGAGGCCGTCCACTTCGTACGCATAGATGTAACCGTACTTCGGCACGAGCACGAGGCCGTAGGTTTGGATACCGCGCTGCACTTCGTCGCGCAAGGCCTTCGCCTCGCGCGCCTTGACGATATTGTGATAGACGTTCAGCTCGATGTCGGACATGTCGCCGAGCGCAACCACGGCGAACATCTCCGAAGGAATCAGGAAGTTGTAGTCGCAGGCGTCGTCGGACGGGCGAAAGCCCGTCCAGATCATGCCCGTATAGCCGACCGGGTTGCCGCGCCCTTCGTTAGGCAGCTCCTTGTGGGTGTAGCGCGAGTCGCGCGGATGGTTCTGCTCGCGCTCCATCGTTGCAAGCACGCCGTCGAGCATCTTTGAAAAGTCGGGCGTGAAAATGGTCGCGTCACCCGTCGTCTTCCAATAGCTCCAGGCCAGCGCGGTGGGGTAGGCGAGCGAGTCGAGCTCGAACTTCTGTTCCCATACCCGGTAATCCAACGTGTAGGCGTTGGCATACGGATCGATCTGCAGGTACTTCACCATGCGCGCGACGATCCCGCGCAGCAGTGCCCGCACGTCGGGATCATCCTTGGCAAAGAAGAGATACGGACGCGCTTGCGCGCTGGCGTCCCGCAGCCATTCCGCCGGAATGTCGCCGGTCATGATATAGGCGGTTCCGTCGGGTGCGTACTGCGCGAGCCGGCTCGTATCGAGCAGCGCCGCGCGGAACATCTCTTGGAGGTGAGAGTTGGGGCTTCGGTAGCCGGCTGCGGCCTGCTCGATCGATTGAAGCTCCAACGCGAGCACGCGGATCGGCAACAACGCGGAAACGATCGCGCCGAGCAACGCGAGCAGCGCGCTCGCGCCCAGATATCGCCTCATTATCGAGGCCAGGTTCCGTGTGCGTACAAAGCCGGGAGCTCCCGATAGCGTCCTAGGTAATCGAGGCCGTAGCCCACGACGAAGACGTCGGGGACCTCAAACGCCCTATACTTGATTTCGATATCCGCAATCCTCCTGTGAGGACGGTCGAGGAGGGTGCAGACGGCCAGCGATGCGGGCCCTCGCTCGAACAGGCGCTTGACCACGTATTGCAGCGTGAGGCCGGTGTCCACGGTGTCGTCGACGAGAATGACGTGGCGTCCCTCGACCGGGACCGTCACGTCCTTCTCGAGCGAGATCCCGTCGCCGTCGCCGTACTTGTTCACCGAGATGAAGTCGAGGTGACAGGGAATGGTCACGGCTCTCGCCAGGTCGGCAAGAAAGGTCGCCGCAGCACTAAGAAGGCCGATCATGAGCGGAAGCTTACCCTCATAATCCTGGGAGATCGCCGCACCAATTACAGAAACGCGGTCGGCAATCGACCGCGAATCATAGAGCGGCTCGCCGATCACGAAGCGCGTTTCATCGAGCGTGAGAAGACTCGCTCGACGTCGCGCCGCGTAAAGAGCTTGACGTTGACACGCGGGTGGTGCGAGCGCATCAGCCTCAGCTTGCGGTTCTTGCGCGAGTTGCGGGTGGGCTTGGCGACGGTTACTTCGATGTAGAGCTTGTACTCGGGCAGGTAAAAATCGGGTGTGAAAAACTCGACGGGACGTCCGCCTTGGCTCCAGACAATCGGGAAAGTGCGCGGTTCATACTCCCAGTCTATTCGATAGAAGTCGAAGAGACGCGCGAGCTCGGCTTCACTCGCATGTGCGAACTGCACCCGGGACATAGCCACGGACCGACATCTACGACAGGTATCGACGAAAATCCCGCCTCCCCTCAGGAATCCGCGGCTACCGGTCAGCGCCAAACGGGGTCATCGCCGGCGAGGCGGACTGAGGTCCCGGCCTCTGCGAGTGTCTGCCTTATCCGTGCTAGTGAGAGTCCGATTTAGCTGCACGATCTTCCTGTGTCATCCTGAGCGGACCGCCGCGTTGTCATCCTGAGCGGAGGCGCGCAGCGCCGTAGTCGAAGGACCGCTGAATTTCTCTTACCGCCTCAGGATTCGATCGGTTCGCGCGCTCGACAAGGCGCGCAGCCTTTTTGTCTGTCCGCGTTACCCACCGGTGAAGGCGACCGCCCGGCGATCGATCTCGAGCGAATGCTGCGGATCTACTTCCTGCAGCAATCGTTCAATCTTGGCGATCCCACCGTTGGAGAGGCGCTTTACGATAGCCGCGCGATGGGCCGTGGCCAATCTCTATTTGCATCGACGAAGACTGCTCTCGAGAGTGCAGTGCCTCTCGAAGTCAGGATTTTCGACTCGCCGGAGTCGAATGCAACGAAAACGGACGGCGGTTGTGCCCCTACGATTACGCCGGTCCTGAGTGAGCGCAGCTTGTCATCCACCCCAGGAGACGGCACTCTCATGCGTGGGAAACCAGCCAGCGATCACGTTGGTATCGCCTTGGGCTGCGGTGCGCAACCGATACATCTTGCTATGTGCTACTGCCGAGGCTTTGCGTATCCTAGATTTTCTCACGGATTGGTTCGGAGTGCCCTAGGGCGAGAGGGTTCGACCGATGTTAAATAGCTTTCTTGTGAGCGACTAAAGCCCGACGGCATCGGACTCCAAGCGCCTGCACAGCAAGGCCGTGTAGAAATGTAATCGGAGCCTGGAGGATCTATGGGACACAAGGCGGGTTTGGTCTTTGCATCCCTTGCCAGCGCCGCACTGGTGATCTGTGCGTGCGGTCGTCAGGTCACGCCGAACCCTCCAGGTCTCGGACCCGGTGGCGCACCTCCAGGCTATTTGGCGGTCTTCTTCAGCGTGATGCAGCCCTTCAACTTCTCCCAATATCAGTATTATCTCGTCTTCAATACCTCGGGTAACGGCCTTACGCCATCGACGGACACCATCCAGACCAACTGGGCCGGGTACTCGTATGCTTTGATCGCATTGGCATCCTTTCGGGGGACGTCTGCCGAACCGGTGCAGTTCCGGCGTAGCCCCAGTAATCCGCACATTCCTCCGGGATGGCTGACCTTGGGAACGACGCCGCAGATATTTTCCTACAACCTCAACGCTAACGGAACCGGAACCGAGTTTCAGATCCTGACAGTAAAGCGGGTCCTCTCCTCGCCGATGCCATCGCCGAGCCCGACCTCGAACGTGTGGACGTTCAATGCGTTCGTGGCGCAGGCGAGCAGTCTCGGGCAGTGGACGTTCCAAGATTCGATGGGAGCCGGCGGAATAACCGATCCGCAATTCGTCTCGCCGAAGCTCTGCATGACCGAAGCGTTCGATACCACGTACTACCCTCAAGGTAACTTCGAGCCGCCGGACCCCGCATCGCAGATCGTCAGCATCGAAATTGCAAACAACCCGGCGGCATCGCCATCGCCGTGTCCATAGCACAAAAGCCCATGAGAGCGCAACGCCGTAGCATTACGCCGTCGTAAATACCTTTCTGCGCCTGCGGCGTGCGTGACAAAAATCTAGGCTCCGGCGCGCCGATGCGCGAATCGCACGCCTTGAAGGAGCTATCGCCGATGAACAATCGTTTTCGTTTTGCTACGGCACTCGTTGCCATTGCGACCGCCGCGGGCATCGCTGCTTGCGCCACCGCGGGGACGTCATCGGCACCGCCGACAGCCGCCTCAGCGAGCACGCCGCTCGGTAGACTTGCGAGCTCAGCAGGAGAGAAGAAAGTCGGCCCCTACATCTGGGCTTGGAAGAGTAAGAAACTGCTTCCAAGAGATAACCTCCCGCAGCAGATCGAGGTCGACTGCCCATCCGGCTACGTCGCGATCGGCGGTGGCTTTCGGAATCC
Organism: Candidatus Cybelea sp.; assembly: GCA_049800655.1. GTDB lineage: Bacteria > Vulcanimicrobiota > Vulcanimicrobiia > Vulcanimicrobiales > Vulcanimicrobiaceae > Cybelea. Next base: position 200 of record JBARKF010000004.1, on the reverse strand, counting down.
CTACGGTTATCTGACGGTCCTAGACTCGCATCCAAACCTCGCGTTTGATGGCTGGATCGTAACCGCGTTCGATGACGGCTACTTCAGCGGCAGAGTGACCGCCAATGTGAGTTGTGCGCCGCTGAAGTAAGCCGCAAACTAAAACCTCTCAACGACAATGACCCAAAAGGTAATCGCCGGTGTCAACGGCTAAAGAGAAT
>JBARKF010000003.1:0-2232 GCA_049800655.1 Candidatus Cybelea sp. | reverse complement strand
CGCCGCCTATACATCCTGGCGACCGGCGAATCTGCGCGGCGTGGCAGGGGGCAATCGTATCCGCATTACCGGCTGGTTACTATACGATCAAGAGTCATTCGGCGAAACCCACAGCGGGACCGCGACGCCGTGGGAAATCGAGCCGATTACAAAGGTTGAGGTGTTGCGAAACGGTAGCTGGGTGAACCTCTAGCTGGGGCGCTCCGGGCAGTTAAGTTAGAATAAAAGCTTTGCTCCGTCACATTTTGTCGCCGCGCGGCACGCCGCTGGCACGGCCGCAGCGTAGGCTTTCGGCATACGAAACGCCCGCAAGGAGGACGATCGCATGCCGCAATACCGGCAAACTACAAACCCCAATCTGATTCCCGGCGCGGAAACGGTGGAGCAGCGCCTAGAATCCTTTCCCCCGCTCATCGCATACGGCGACGCGGGTGCGACCATTTTGGCCGTCAGCGACGGTACTGGCAGCGGTGCAGCAGCCGTGTCAGCCATCGCGCGGAAGACGGGCGCGTCGGCGTACGGCGTTCTGGGAAACGCGATGGGAAACGACGGCGTGCAAGGCCGATCGAACGCCGCCGGATGCTCGGGCGTTGCCGGCATTCACGAATCCACCGGGAACGGCGTCTACGGCCGCAGCGCGCAAGGACCGGCAGGATACTTTGACGGCGCCGTGACGGTCGCCGGAACGTTGACCGTGACCGGTGACATCATCCTGCCAGGCGGCGGAGACTGCGCGGAGCGGTTTGACGTCGCGAGCGGCGATTGGGTCGAACCGGGAAGCCTCGTCTCGCTCGACAACGATGGCGCGGTTCGCGAAAGCGACAGTGCATACGACACGAAGGTCGTTGGCGTCGTCGCGGGAGCGGGAAGTTACCGGCCGGCGATCGTGCTCGACGCCACCGAATGCTCGGAGCGAGTGCGCGCGAAGATCGCGCTCTTCGGCAAGGTATATTGCAAGGCCGACGCCCGCGACGAGCCGATCGGCGTGGGCGATTTGCTCACCTCCTCGGGGACGCGCGGAACCGCGATGCGGGCGGCCGACGCGTCGCGAACGACGGGCGCGGTGATCGGGAAGGCACTGCAAGCGCTTCCGCACGGACAAGGGCTGATTCCCATCCTAGTGACGCTGCGATGAGCGATTTTGACCTTTCGTTTACCGGCGTCGAGCAAACGACGTATACGACGCCCACCTGTGAGGTCGAAATCGACTTCCAGCTCACGGGCGACACGTCGGGAATCGACATCGTGCAGGTGTACGCCACGACCTACGGCCCCAGTGGGCCAGGCGGGGTTGGGGACATCGTTCGCACGGTCGAGGTTACCAAGGCGACGCAATATAAGCCGACGGTCACGTTGCAGGCCGGCGCGATCTATCGGCTCGCACTCTGTCCGCGCAACACGAGCGAAATGGACGAAGTCGACGGCGAATATTGGGACACCTTTTGCGTCTACCATGACTTCACGACGCAGCGGCCGTACTCGCCGCCTTCAGGTCTCCCGGCGCCGGTGCCCGCCGTTCGGCAGGCGTACCCGAAGACGCTGTACGACGACAACCGGATCGACATCCGCTGGGTCGTGCCGGGCGGCAAGACCTATCACGCATTCAACGTGCGTTGGTATCGAGCCGGGGCACCCAACGACGCAACGCAACAGCTCGTCAACAGCGGTGGCGGCGACGGGCTTTGGACGTGCAAACCGTTGCAGCCGAACATGCAGTACGCGATCGGCGTGCAAGGGCAGGACACGGCCGCGTACATCGGCTACAGCTACTCGGATTGGGGCGCGATCACGGCATCGTCGGTCGGCAACGACCACCAGCTTCGCACGTTTTTGGCCGACAGCGGCGTCGACGGCGGTTCCGGAATACGGCGGTTCGTCAACGGGACCGAGAGCCTGCGAGACGTGATGGGAGTTCCGCTCTACTAAGCATCATCTATCGACCCTCGCGTGTCGAAGAACAGCTTTGCCAGTCCGATCGTCGGCATCGCGGTGGTCGAGACGGGCGCCCTAGTGGTCGTCGCGTCTGGTCGCATCGCACCCAATAGAGCTCTCTGCGTTACCAGAGTCTGTTCAGGGTTGTGCAGAAAAGAACATCTCATAGACCTTCCCAGCGCCGAGCTGCATTTGGTGGATACGGGACACTTCGCGCTCGAAGAGTGTAGCGACGAAATCGCCGAGTTGATCGGCAATTTTCTCGACAGAAACCTTCTCGGTAATGGCTCGCGGGCTGAA
>JBARKF010000002.1:0-49157 GCA_049800655.1 Candidatus Cybelea sp. | reverse complement strand
TAGTTCATCCCGGCGATGTAACCCGGCGCCAGCGTCGAGGCGAAGAAGCGGTCGAAAAAGAGCGCCAGCTGCCCCGCGGCCGAGCCGACCATAATCGGTCCCAGCAAGACCCAAATTTTCTTCAGGCCGGGATGGTGCAAATCGATGATCGGACGATATCGTCCGATCGATAGAAACGATGGAAGCTGCACGAGCAGCTGTGCGGTCAGACCGAGCGCCGTGCCGAGCACCAGCGCGTAGATATCCATGCTGTGGTTCAAGAGGACGACGCACGCGATCGTTACCGCGTTCACGGCGACGCCGACCAGCGCCGCCGCGCGAAAGCGCTGATACGCGTTGAGCATCGCGGAGAGAACGCCGCTCAAACTCACCGCGACGATGCTGGGCATGAGCCAGCGCGTCATCCGAATAGCCACGCCCATCTGCGGCGCGGGGAAACCGTGAGCGATCAGCGGGACGTACCAGCGCGCCGTAAAGTAACCCACGATCGCGCAGCTGGTCAGCACGATCGCCAGCATGTTGAGCGTCGTGTTAGCCAGACGCCATGCCTCTTCTTCCTTGCGGTGCGCGAGATACTCCGAGAACGTCGGAACGAGCGCACTCACGAGCGCGCCGTTGAAAACGCCGAAGAGGATCGTCGGAATCGTCGCAGCCGCGAGAAAGGTATCCATCTCCCAGCGCGTGCCGTAATATCGTGCGCTAACGACCTCGCGCATGAAGCCGAGCAGCGTCGATGCAAACGTCGCACCCATGATAAAGAGGGTAGAGGCGGCGATCGAGCCGCGGTGACGCGGGTGGCGGAGCTCCGAGACGGCCCGGAGATGCGGCGTCGGCCTAATGCGCGCCATCCCTTCGTAAGACGGCCGGAATCGTCTTCGCGACGATCAGCAAATCGCCAAGCGGCGTCCACGTGTCGACATATCGATTGTCGAGTTCCATCCAATGGTCGAAAGAAACGTCGCAGCGCCCATTGATCTGCCAGAGGCAGGTGACGCCTTGTGGGACGCTCAGCCGGCGCAAGGCGACGGCGTCGTAATGCTCGACTTCGCCGGGAAGCGCCGGACGCGGACCGACGAGGGACATTTCGCCACGCACGACGTTAACCAGATTGGGCAGCTCGTCGATGCTCGTGCGGCGCAAGAACCGTCCGAGCGGATGAAGCCGCGGGTCGTTGCGGATCTTGAAAACCGGCCCGTCGAGCTCGTTGAGGTGCATCACGCTGCCGCGCATTGCATGCGCGCCCGCGACCATTGTGCGCAACTTGTACATTTTGAAGCGGCGTCCGTGCATGCCGACGCGCTCTTGCGCGAAAAAGGGCGTCCCTCCGGTAACGCAGGTGATCGCCAGCGCCGCAAGCGCGACGAGCGGCGCCGTGACGGCCACGAGCGCCGCGCCCAAGAGAACGTCGATCGCGCGCTTGAGTAGGCGCCAGGCTCCCGGAATTTCGCGATCGTTGCAAACCTTTAGCGCGAGGTGCATGGCGTTCGAGTATCTCATGCTAGTCCAGCAGCGCCCGCCTGACGGTTCGGCCTACCAAATCGAGCCCTTCGACCTCGCCCATGGTGCCGCCGCCATCGGGACCGAAGTGCAGAAAAGGAACGTACTCTCGGGTGTGGTCGGTACCGGGCGCCGTCGGATCGCAGCCGTGGTCGGCCGTCAGAATCAGTTCGTCGGCCGGTCGGAGGCGTGCTTCGAGGCCCGGCAGCATAGCGTCGAGCTCTTCAAGAGCGTTGCCGTAGCCCCGCACGTCCCGACGATGCCCGTACTTCGAGTCGAAATCGTTGAGATTGACGAAGATGAAGCCGTTCTCGACCGTTTCCAGCAACTCGAAGGTTTTCTCCATCGCATCACGGTTGTCGTTGACGCGGGCCGACCGCGTCACACCACGCCCGCAGTAAATGTCGCTGATCTTCCCTATCGCGTACACCTCGACGCGTTCGGCAAGGAGCTCGTCCAGCAAGTTCGGGGGCGGCTCGATTGCATAGTCCCTACGATTCGGCGTCCGGTAAAAAGCCCCCGGTTTTCCCGCAAACGGGCGGGCGATGACCCGGTTCACATCGTGGGGCGGCGTAAGCATCTCGCGCGCCTTCCCGCACCATTCGTAGAGCCGCTCGAGCGGCACGACTGCCTCGTGCGACGCCACCTGGAAGACCGAATCCGCCGAGGTATATAGGATCGGCCGCCCGGTCGCCATGTGCTCGGCGCCGAGCGCTTCGATGATTTCGGTTCCGGAGGCCGGCCTGTTGCCGAGGGGGGGCTTTCCGGCGATGCTCGTAAACGCGTCGACGACCTCGACCGGGAAGCCGTTGGGATAGGTCGGAAAAGGCACGCGGGTTAGAACTCCCATCATCTCCCAGTGTCCGGTGATCGTATCTTTACCGCGGCTTCGTTCGCGTAGACGCGCGACCATGGCGCGAGGCTGCTCGATCGCGCCGACCCCTGCGATGTTCGTTAAGCGACCGAGTCCGAAGCGTTCGAGGTTCGGCAGATGAAGCGAACCGAGGTGACGCGCAACGTTGCCGATTGTGTTCGCTCCGGGAGCGTCGCCATATTCACTTGCATCCGCAAGCGCACCAATGCCTCCGGAGTCGATGACGATTGCGACCACGCGCTTCATCCGTTGGGCAACCTCGTTCGGCCTTTCGCAAGGCGCGCCTTCCCTCCGGGAAGAAACGATGCGACCGTGTCACGAATTGCGATGTCGGTCACACTCGCTGCGTTTATGCTGTTCCTCGGATGCGCCGCAGCTCGCGCCGCCACGCCGGGTCCAAGCCCAACACCGACTTCGGTCGCGCCGCAAGCGAGCGCTGCTCCGACGCCGCAAAGCACGGCAGCGCCGACACCGCAGAATACGGCGCCCCCGCCGCGGACGCTGGTCTATTTGAGCGCCAAGAACATCGACTTCTACTATAATCGCTTTCTCATCGAGGCTGACGGCAACGTCAGCGTACGTACCAGCGACGGTTTCACGGTTACCGGCGACGCGTTCTCGATGGATCTCAAACTCAATCGTTTCATGGTCGCCGGTAACGTGACGCTGCACGATTCGACGGGTACCGTCAGCGGCGCGGCGATCTCCGACTTTCTCGATTTTCGCCGAATCTATTTCGTGCCGGTCACCAGCGCGCCCGATCGCTGGACCTTTCTCGACGGCGATCTGGCGCATCCGGCTAAGGGCCGCGTCATGCCCGGCGACGCGTTTTACTTTCCGCTCGTCTCCGAACATCCGAGCATCACCGGAACCGGCGCGGTGATCGGCACGAACACCTACGTGCGGTTCATCAACGCCCGTACGTACTTTTTGAACGCCGGAGTGCCGCTGGGATCGTACGTCGTCAACTTCTCGCCGAATCAGTTCTTCGCGCAGAACACCCTCTCGGGTGCGACGGTCGATCTCACCTGGAACGTCGCCGGCAACACCAACTCGCTGAGCGCGGTGCACCTGCGCTACGATCCGACGTATCACACGTATCTATCGTTCGAGCAGCACTTCGTCGGCGATCACGAGTACGCGATTTTCTCGGTCAACCCGGCGACGCGCGCGGAAAAGTGGTGGAACTTGGCGCTGTACGAAAAACTCGGCAGCCGCTTTCAGATCTCGAGCTTTACGCAGTACTACTCGCAGCAGAACTTCCTGCAAGCACCGCGGGCCGCCCAGCAGACGACCTTCCTCAACGCGACGTACGCGTTGCCGCACTCGTACCTCACCGCGACGTCGCAGTTAACGAACTACAACACCTTGGGTCCGGGCTCGCTGGAAGTACCTGACGCGCTCGGCGGCAGTCTCAATCACCCTACGCAGGTGCAACTAACGGCGACGAGCTTTGCCAATAAGATTCCCGGCCTACCGATCTTCGAGCAGATCTACGAGGGTTACGGCTTCAACCACGATTCGGTCGGCGCGGGCCAATACCTCAACGGCTTTCCGGGCTTTTGGCCGGAGGGCGGCCGTACGTTTGCGCCGATCCCGATCCCGGGCCTGCAAGCGTATGGGGCACCCTGTCAGGTGCAGCCCTCGAAGGTCTTTACGTACTATTGCCCGGTATATACGACGATCTGGAACACGGTCTTCGGCTTCAACCTCTACACGCAGTCGCTCAAGCTCAACAATCCCGAGAATCCATACCAGACGTATTACTTCAACGCCAGCTTCAACAAACAGTACCAATGGAACTCGCTGCCGCATTGGATCAACACTGACAACGTAAACTTCAGCATCAACCGCGCGTTCTCTCGATCGCTCAACGTCTACGTCGCCTACCAGATTCTTAACGTCGGCGATCACTACATCCACGGCGGTTATCTGCCGTGCGCGAATGTCGGCACCCCGCTCTGTCCGTTGAGCTTCACCTCGTTTCGGGGCGTCTCAACCCAGCGGACGACGAGTCTGGGCATCAATGAGGCGCCGCACCCTGAGTTTAACTTCTCGCTGCTCGTGCGCCATCACGACGATTTTCCGATCCCCGTTCCCGGTCTCTTCGGTCTGCCGCCGAACAACATTCTCGGTCAGCCGCTCTACACGTCGTACCTGGGGCAGGCCCCGTACGATGCTACCGGTGAAGTACGGGTAAAGATCCTTTCGCACGCGCTGCTCGACGTTTCGCGCACGTTCTACTGGTACGGAAACCCCTATCGCACGACGTTCTGGCAACCGAGCTTCGTCGTTCAGGTGCTTCCGATATGACCCAACGCATTCTCTCGCTTGCCGCCCTGGCCCTGACGATCGTGCTGCTGGCGGCCGGCTCGTCGGTCGTCGTCAGCGGGCAGCTCCTCGCCTATCAAGACGGCTTCGTCTTCTTTACCACCGGCGACGGCTTTCACGTCGCGCCGAACGTCGCGATTCGCGACGCCAAGACCGGCGGCGCGACGACGATTAAGCCCGCCCCCCGGATCTGGGCGCGCGCGACGTTCGACCCCTCGGGCACGGTTACCGAGCTCGATCTCTCGCGCAGTCCGCTTCCGCCGCAGGGAAACTTTGCCGACGTTGCCCACTTTGCCGTCGCGCTCTCCTCGCCGGTTCCGAATCCCGATTTGCTCAAGAACATCGAAACGCCGGCGCCGGGAGCGAGCGCCGCGCCATCACAGACCTTCTCCGGCCGGCCGGTGCTCGTGACGTTCATCGTGCAGGTTCCGCCCTACACGCCGTTCACGTCATCGATCTACATCACGACCGATCAGAGCGGCTGGAACGCGCAAGCCATTCCGATGGACCGCATCGACGCGCTCCACTATCAAATCACGCGCCGGTTTAACTCGGGAACGATATTTCGCTACCTCTACGACCGCGGCTCGCTGCAATCCCAAGAGGTCGCGCAGAATGGCCTGACCCGTCCGCCCCGCAGTTTCGTCGTCGCCGACGCCGACGTCCTCACTCGCCGCGACACCGTCTACGCCTGGCAAGACTCGGGGCCGGGCTCGGTCAATCAGCCGCAGCCCCAGATCATGCCGACCCCGTACAATCCGGCGCCGTTTCCGAATCTTCCAATCAGCGTGCCGCCTCCGCAACCGCAACCCCCGCCCGGTCGCCCTCCGGATTATTGATTCGGTGGCTCGGCGCCGCGAGGCGGCCCAAGCCGTCGCAGAACCACGATGGCGTCACGATCGCTCTCAATAGCGTAGTCGTGTAGCGCGAGTGCTCGTCGAACCGCAGGCTCGTCGGATTGCGCCCAGCGTTCCGAATAGTGAGTCCGATCGTATACAAACCATTGCTGGCCGGCAAAATCGATCGATGCCTTCGGATCGAGACCGAGATGCGCGAAGATCTCATCCTCGGCGCCGACATCGCCGCGCGGCGGCAGTGTTTTCAGCACCGCGTTAAGCTGCTCATCGTGAGCGTTGGGACGCCGATACAAATAATACCAGTACTCCATCGGACTGGCGAAAATCTGAAACCACACCGACGTAACGGCGGCCACGGCGACCAGCGCCGTGGAGAGCCTCGGCCTATACGCCGCCAATCGCGAAGCACCGTCGACGAAGCCCGCTAAGACGTAACCGGTGAGCAGGGCGCTGTAATGTGCGCCGGCCGCAAGCGTGACCGGCTGGCGCGAGGCAAGCACTTCGGCGAAACCCACGATCAAAAAGAGCCCATAGCGTGAAATACATGGTAAAAATGCAACCGGTGCAAGAATGACCACGACATACCGAATGCGTGTCGCGAGCAGGCTCCAAGAAAAGCCGTGCGCGCCAGCATAACCTGTCCAATTAAAGAAATCCAGCGATGCGTACGCGACGTGTGGATTCAAGACGTTGCGCACGATTCCGAAATAGATTCCCGCAAAGGCAATCGCCAAAGCCGCGACGACCGTTCCCATGCGCTTCGCCGGTAGGTCGCCGCCTGCGGTCGCCGCAAACAGCACGCCGTTTACAAAGAGAACGACGAACTGATCCTCCTTCGTACAGAGAAGAAGCACGGCCGCCACGAGACCGATTGTCCAGCGCCGGCGGTCGAGTCCGTAAACGAGCGTCGCGGAGAGCAGCGGAACGAAAGCCATCTCGTGAAAATCTCCGACACCATTTGCCCAAAGGATCGGATAGAGAGCGCAAACCGCGACGAGAGCGAAGGCGGCAAGCGCGCCGAATCTGGCGCGCGCCAAACCCCATACCGGGAAGAGCACGGCTGCGATGAGCAGCACCTGGAGATACTGCAGCCCAAGCGGCCCGAACCCGCGCACGAACGGCCAGCCCGCTACAATTATGGGCGACCAGTGCACGAGGAGATGGTTCACGCCGCCCTCGGCCGTGCTCGAAAAGCCGCGGCCGACGCCGGTGACGACCTGAGTAAAGATGCCCAGATCGACGCCGTTCCGGAAGATCGCATAGCGCCATTGAACGATGAGAGTGAGTACCGTTGCTAGCGCAGCGAAGAGGGCTACGACCGCCGCGTCCCAAGCTGCCCTCTCCCGGCCCACAATCTAGCGCACGGTCAGTGGAATCGCCCGCATTGCGGCGTCACCGCGCGCGTTGCGCGCGATCACGTGCATCGTGAAGTGACCGTGAATGAACCACGGAAGCGGACCGACGGTGTAGGTGAGCTCGAATCGCCCGACCCCGACCTTTGCGAGATTCACGGAGTAGCTCCCGATTCGCGCCTCGACGCTGGCCACGTTTGAGGTCGTGACGACCCGGCCAAAAACCCGGTCGCCGGGCTGCACGGTGGTGCGGCTCACGGCGACATCGAGAATCTGCGGAGGCGAGCCGGGCGGAAGCCGTTCGACCCTCGGCGGAGTCGGCGCTTCCGTCGCAAGCTTTGTCGCCGCCGGCGAAGGCGACGACGGCGGCGAGGGGGCGATCGTCGCGGCGGGACGTTGTAATGGTCGCGCCGAGGGCGGTGGCACCGAGGCTGCCGATGCGGTTGCCTCGGGGAGATGCTGCTGCTTCGCGGGCGCCGGTGACGGCTGCGATGCCGGCTCGTGGGTGGCTTGGCTACAGCCGGTGACCCCCAGCGAAAATGCCGCGATGAAAATCACGCGGGAGGCTTTCACCATGCCGGGCTTGGTTCTGCCCTCGTGAGGTTGAAGACTTCTTTGTGACCATGAAGCCCCCCAGTCGGCCGCTGCTCAGCATCGTCGTCCCTCTCTACAACGAGGCGGAGAACGTCGCGCCGCTGGTCGACCGCATCGCGGGCGTCGTCGAACGCCTGCGCGCCGATTACGATTTCGAGATCGTGCTGGTCAACGATGGCAGCACCGACGGTACCGTGGCGGCGATCCGCGGCGCGATGCAGCGCTACCGCCACGTCGTGCTCGTCAATCTCTCGCGCAACTTTGGGCATCAGTTAGCGGCGACGGCCGGAATCGAAATCGCGGCCGGCGACGCCGTCGTCCTGATGGATGGCGACTTGCAAGATCCGCCCGAGTTGATCGAGGCCTTCGTGCGCAAGTGGCGGCAAGGGTACGACGTGGTTTACGCCGTTCGCCGCGCGCGTCCCGGGGAGAGCCGGTTCAAGCTTCTGACCGCGCGGGCGTTCTACCGCATCATCAAACGCTTGACGAAGATTGCGATTCCACTCGACACCGGCGATTTTCGTTTGATGAGCCGGCGCGTGGTCGAAGCGCTGCGTCGCTCGACGGAGCGCCACCGCTTTCTGCGCGGAATGGTAAGCTGGGTGGGCTTCAATCAAACGGCAATCGAGTACGATCGCGACGTGCGTTACGCCGGTGCCACGAAGTATCCGGTCGGAAAGATGCTTCGCTTCGCGATGGACGGCATCACGTCGTTCTCCGACATTCCCTTGCGCTTTGCATCCTATGTCGGCTTCACCGTCAGCGTGATCGCATTCGTCTATGCGCTGGTCATTATCGCGTTCAAACTCTTCAGCCTGCGACCGCCGGCGTACACGCCGGGATGGGCCTCCACCATCGTCGCGGTGCTCTTTTTGGGCGGCGTGCAGCTGATGAGCCTGGGAATTCTCGGCGAGTACCTCGGACGCGTCTACGATGAAGTGAAGGGACGCCCGCTCTACCTTATCAGCGATATCGAACGATCTTGAGGCGCCTCTGACGTACACACCGGTCATCGATCGGTTTATCGTTCCGGTGCCGCTCGACCCGCCGTCGGCGGCGGCATTCGTCGCCGCGCTCGTCGCCACGGCGATCCTCACGGCGCGCCGCCCGGCATACGGATTGGGCGCGCTCATCTTGACGACGCCGATTGCATTCGCTCACGAGGTGCTCGGCACCACGATCACCCTGCCAAAAGCAGTGCTCATTGGGGTTTTGATCGGCCTCTCGACCTATCGGGGGATCCTCGGCGCGCTACGCAAGCCCCCCGCTCCACTACTCCTTGGCGCACTCGGCCTCTATTTCATCGCGACGATGCTGACGCTGATCGACGCGGCGCATCGCGGCGCCGCGCTTCGCGAATCACTGAAGGTCATCCAGTACGCGGCGACCTTCGCGGCGGCATTTTGCTGTTACCACGTCGATGGGGACGATGCTCCGCCGCTGGTTGCGGTTGCGATTGCCGCGATCGTCGTTTCGCTCTCGGCGCTCGCGCAAGAAGTGGTTGGCGCGCCCTCGGGGCTCTACATCGGCGCGGCGATCGTTCCGCGCATCGCCGGGTTGCTCGAAGGCCCCAATCAACTTTCGGGCTACTCTGAGATCGCGGTCGCAACGCTCGGTGCATGGTCGCTCACCGGTCGTTCCCGCCTGCTCGACGTCGCGCTTGCGCTGATCGTCTTTGCCGATGTTCTTACGTTCTCGCGCGCGGGACTGATTGGCTTGGGCATCGTGGCGCTGGTCCTCGGCGTCGTCGGTGGAAAGCAGGCCCGGCGCGCGCTGCAGCCCGGCGTCGTCGGCTTGATTGCCGGAGTGGCCGGTACGGCATGGTGGGCGATCTACGCGCATAATCCCGGAGTGATCCGAGCTTCGCTGCAGGCGAGTCTCTACGCCGGCGGCGTTGGAAATCGCTCCGAGCTGTGGCATGCGGCCTGGCGTATGTGGCGCGACCGGCCGATTCTGGGAGTCGGCGCGGGCAACTTCGAGTTTGCGCTTCCCGTCTACGGCGTCGCTGGCGTGCGGACGCACGCCAATAGCTGGTACCTTCAATCGCTCGCCGAGGGCGGTGTCATTCTTTTTGCGGCAACGCTGTCGCTGCTGGCTGCGATTTTCGCAAGCGTCACCGGCAAAGATCCGCTGCGCCGGTGGCGCAACGGATCGCCGTGGATTCTCGCGGCGTTCGCAGCAAGTCTCGCACTCGCGTTCCACCAAACGGTCGACTATCTCGTCTTCTATCCGAAAGTCGCCGGCGCGTGGTGGCTGTTGCTGGGCATTTCGGCTGCGGCACTCGCGCGCGAAGCGTGAACGCCGGCACGACCCAGCCTTTGGTCGTCGTCACGGATTGGGGCGCGCCCGGCGCGCTGCTGCTCGGCCTGCTTTTTCTCGCCGTTGCGGCGGCCGGCATCATCTATTGGCGTCTGCTGGCCGCTGCCCAGCGACCTTCGCTGGTGGGTTTGACGTGGCTCGTTGCGATTGGGCTCGCGATCGCGTGGTGCGTTCCGGTTCTTTTTTCCAGCGACGTCTACGCGTATGCAGCCTATGGCGAGATGGCACGACTCGGGCTCAATCCATACGCGCGGATCGCAACCGCCACCGATGACGCGTTGATTCGTGACGCGATCGTCCAGTGGAGCGGCCCTTCGACTTTGCTGCGGACAGGCGCGTTTCCGATCTGCGTTTACGGTCCTGCGTTCGTCCTGCTCGCGAAGATGTTGGTGAGCGCGTTGGCACCGCTCGGTACGCTCGCGCAGCTTCAAGGCGTGCGGGCGGTCGCGTCGGTCGCCCTCGTCACGTGCGTGCCGCTCGCCTATGCCGCGTTCGAAGGCGATCGCGCCGCGCGACTGCGCGCGGCAGCGACGATTGGCTTAAATCCGGTCGTGCTCTGGTGTACGGCGGAGGGACACAACGACGCGCTCGCGCTCGCCGTGGTGCTCGCCGGATTTGCACTCGTCCAGCGGCGCTTAGCCGCGGTCGGCGGGGCCCTCGTGGCGCTCTCCGCGCTCTTGAAACTCCCGGGCGCCATCGCAGCCGTTGCGCTTGGCGTCGTCAATCGCCGGGCGCGCTTGGGTGCCGCCGCCGGCATCGCCATCGGCGGCTTCTTCTCAGTCCCGCTCTTTGCGGGCTTCGCGACGCGACTTGCGCCGCACGGTCAGTACCTGCCGCAAGCCTCGCTGCAAGCGGTGCTCGCTCCGCTGGGGCCGATCCCTGCCCTGCTGCTTGCAGCCGGCCTGGCGGCCGTGTTGAGCGTTCGCGCAATTGGACTTGTTCGCCGCGCTCAGCCTGAGGGGTGGGTCTATCTGGGGCTGGCGGGGTGGGTGTTGATCCCCAATCCCTACCCCTGGTACGCCATTTGGCTCGTTGCGCTAGCCGCATCGGCTCCGCGAACGCGCGCGGCAAGCGTCGCGCTGCTGCTCTCCTTTACGTCGATGCTGCGCTACCTTCCCGATGCCGTCGGCACCCCGCCGCCGGCGGCCGGCGTCGCTCTGGGCGTCCTTGCAACGCTTCCCCTCGCCGGGCTCTTGATATAATGAGCGGCCCATGATGCTCGACACCCCGCGCGCGCAGCGACTCGGCGACGATCTCCTCGCCACCCTCACCGACTCAACCGCCTGGCAAAACGCCATCGAGCGAATGCGTTCGTTGCGCGCGCTGCCGGGGCGCAAACCCGGCGTCTGCGCGCTGCATGAAACGATCGCCGCGGCTCGCCCGGCGCTCCTCGCCGCGTTGCAACATGGCCTGGGTGGGACGCTGCTCGTCATCGTCCCAACGCCCGACGCAGCTGAGCGCACGTATGCCGATCTACTCTACTACCTCGGCGAGGATAGCGAACGCGTCGCCTTGTTACGCTCGCGCGACGAGGCACTAGGCGCGATCGAGAGCCCGTCGGAGCGCAGCGCGCGGATAACGTTGCTCGCCGACCTGGCCGATGAAAAAGCACGCCTTGTCTTGGCGCCGATCGCGGCCGTCCGCCAACACTTCATGGCACGCAAGGATTTCGAGGAAAACCGGTTCGTTTTGCGATCTGGCGACGAGGCGGGATTTGAACGGCTCATCGAACAGCTCTTTCGGCTCGGCTACACGCGCCAAGACGTGGTGAGCGCGGTCGGCGAGTATGCCGTGCGCGGAGGCATCGTCGACCTTTTTGCAGCCACTTCCGAAGCACCCGTCCGGATCGAGTTCTTCGGCGACCGGATTGAGTCGATGCGCTCTTTTGCGATCGAATCGCAGCGCAGCAGTGAGCCGGTCAACGCCGTTACGGTGTCGCCCTGGAGCGATTCGTACGAAGGCGTAGCGACGTTCTTCGATTATCTTCCATCGCGTGCGGCGATCGTTCTCGATGAGCCCGCGACGATCGCCGCGGTCGCGCAGGCGCTCGACGAAGAACGCGCGCGCGAGCGTCACACCCTGCTTGCCGGCGATCGGCAAGATGAAGCGTTGCTCGGCAGCATACCGGCGACGGTTTCGCTCGAGAAGGTCGGCGCGTCGCTCAAAGAATGGGCGACGCTCGTGTTTGCCGGCGGAATCGAAACCGGTCCGCATGTGGATTGGGTGCCGCCGGCGCTCGAGTCGTACGTCTTCGAATGCCTCCCCATCGAGCACTTTAATCGGCAGATCGAGCTCTTCGCCGGCGCCATGCGCGAGTGGAGCGTGGCCGGCGAGAGCATTTTCATCGTCAGCGCCGCCGTCTCGCGCACGATCGACCTGCTGCGCGCTGCCGGGATCGAGATCGGGCGCCGTCCGCGCGGCGGCGTCTTCGTCGATCATGGTTCAATCGAAGCGGGCTTTCGCATTCCAGGACAGCGGCTGCGCGTGCTCGGTGACCGCGAAATCTTTGGCGCACCACCGAAGCGCGTCAAGATTCGAGCGGTCAAGGAGGGCGTACCGGTCACGCTCGCCGACCTGCGCGTCGGCGATTACGTCGTGCACGCGGTGCATGGCATCGGTCAATACTTGGGTCTGCGCGCCGAAACGATTTTGGGTGCTAAGCAAGACTATCTCGACCTGCGCTATGCCGGTAGCGATCGCATGCTCGTCCCGGTTACGCAGATGCACCAGATCGCCAGGTATTCGGCGGCCGAAGGCGCATCGCCGCGCCTTTCCAAAATGGGAGGCAGCGACTGGGCGCGCACCAAATCGCGCGTCTCCGAATCGCTGGAAAAGATCGCCGGCGAACTCGTCGCAATCTATGCGGAACGCGAGATGTCGCGCGGCTTTGCCTTCGGTCCCGATACCACGTGGCAAGCCGAGATGGAGGAGGCGTTCCCTTACGAGCCGACGCCCGACCAGCAGAAAGCGATCGATTCGACCAAAGGAGACATGGAGGGCATGCGCCCGATGGATCGGCTCGTCTGCGGCGACGTCGGCTACGGCAAGACGGAGATTGCGATGCGCGCGGCCTTCAAAGCGATTGCCGATCATAAACAGGTCGCCGTCCTCGTTCCGACGACGCTGCTCGCCGATCAGCATTATCGAACCTTCAGCGCCCGCTTCGGCGCCTTTCCCGTGCGCGTCGAAGAACTTTCACGCTTCACGCGAAAAGCCGATCAGAAGCGCATCCTTGCCGATCTCGCGCAGGGAAAGGTCGACGTCATCATCGGAACGCACCGCCTGCTGCAAAAGGACGTTGCGTTCGCTGATCTCGGACTGATCGTCATCGACGAAGAGCAGCGGTTCGGGGTGATGCACAAGGAGCGGCTGAAAGAGTACCGCGCCAACGTCGACGTCCTCACGCTCTCGGCGACGCCGATCCCACGTACGCTGCACATGTCGCTGATGGGCGTTCGCGATCTCTCGCTGATCCAAACCGCGCCGAAGAACCGAATGTCGATCAAGACGTTGGTCGTTCCGGCCAGCGATGCCGTCGTCCAGCGAGCGATCGGCGCCGAACTCGATCGCGGCGGACAGGTCTACTATCTGCACAACCGCATCGAATCGATCTATGCCGTTCGCAACGCGCTGGAGCAGCTCGTGCCGCGCGCGCGGATCGGCGTTGGACATGGCCAAATGCGAGAAGCCGAGATCGAGCCGGTCATGCAGCGCTTCATCGACGGCGAGTTAGACGTGCTTATCGCGACGACGATCATCGAGAACGGGATCGACATTCCCAACGTCAACACGATGATCGTGAACGACGCCGACCGCTTCGGATTAGCGCAGCTTTACCAGCTGCGCGGCCGCGTGGGGCGCTCGAACCACCAAGCGTACTGCTATCTGCTCTACCAAGGGCACAAGGCACTTACCGAAGACGCCAAGGCGCGGCTCGAAGCGATCCGTGAGTTCGCGCACCTCGGCTCGGGGTTACAGATCGCGATGCGCGATCTCGAGATTCGAGGCGCCGGAAATCTGCTCGGCGCGGCACAGTCGGGCTTCATCGCGTCGGTGGGCTTCGATGCATACTGCGAAATGCTCGCCGAGGCCATCGCGCAGCGGCGCGGCGCTCCGGCCGCGCTCGAGGATCGGCGCGAAGCCGTCATCGACGTCAAGATCGACGCCTTCATCCCCAACGACTATATCTCACAGGTTTCGCAGAAGATCGCGGTCTACCAACAGCTGGCAAGGGCTCGCACGGAAGAGGAGGTCGACGAGGTCGCCGCGGGCGTACGCGATCGTTTCGGCACGTTGCCCCCGCCGCTCGCGAATCTCGTCGAGTTGACAAAACTGCGCGCGATCGCGTTGCGTAAGCACGTGACGCGGGTAGTCGTCGACGAGCGGCGCCTCACGCTCGGCGTCGGTTCGGGCTTTGCGCTCGATGCGGCAGCGCTCCCGAAGTTCCAGAAGCTGACCAAGAACCGGTTCCGCTTTGGGGAGGGGCGAATTCTCGTCGATCTGCCCGCCGGGGATGATTGGATGGCCCTGCTCAGGCAGCTTCTGGAGGCTATTTAGATGATAGCCGCGAGAGGAGCTCCGGTGTTCCACGCGAACCAGGCGCCGTGATGCGGGGCCTTGCGCCCCGCTTACTACGCACTCCAACCTTCCTTAACGGAGCTAAGATGTCGAAAGCCCAACGCATCACCGTGGGCCTCGCCGCCCTTCTTATGGGCACGTCGCTGGCGGCGTGCTCGGGCGGCGACGCCGTGGCAACGGTGAACGGCCAGCCGATCAGCCGGTCCGCCTTCAACGCGCGTCTCGAGAGCAGCCCGATGGGTCGCACCGTCCTGCAGCAGATGGTTCAAGAGACTCTGATCGACCAATACGCCAAGAACAACAACATCAACGTCACCGACGCCGAGATCGACGCGAAAGAAACGCAGATCAAGGCGAACTTTCCGTCGGGGTCGTGGGACGAGATGCTTAAGGCGCGCGGCCTAACCGAAGCCGACGTGCGCTCCGCGCTGCGCGAGCAGATCATCCTCGACAAGGCGCTGGCGAAAGACGTAACGATCAAGCCCGCCCAAATCCAGGATTACTTCAACAAAAACCGCACGACGTTCGATAAGCCCGAACAAGTGACGGCTCGTCATATTCTGGTGCCGAATCTGACGCTCGCCATGCAGGTCGAAGCCGACCTCAAAGCGGGCCAAAGCTTTGCGGATCTCGCGAAAAAGTACTCGACCGATCCAGCCAGCAAGGATAAGGGCGGCGAGCTCGGCTCGTTCCGCCGCGGCCAGATGGTGCCGGCCTTCGATAAGGTCGCGTTCTCGGCGCCGATCGGTCAGATCAGCCAACCGGTGAAGTCGCCGTTCGGCTATCACATCATTCAAGTCGAGTCACGCACGCCGGGCCAAAAGGCGACCCTCGCCAGTGCGACGCCGCAAATCACCGATACGCTGCGGCAACAGCAGGAGGCGCCGTTGATTCAGCCCTTCTTGCAAGGACTCCAGCAAAAGGCGACCATTCAAGTGAACGACGCGCAGTTTGCCGGTCTCTTCGCGACCCCGCCGCCACTGCCGGCGGCCGCTTCCCCAGCCGGTGCGTCGCCGGCAGCGAGTCCGGCCGCTTCTCCCGCGGCTTCTCCAGCAGCAACGCAGTAAGGAAATGGGGCCGCGACGCGGCCCCCCTTCACGGGGCAAGCTCCAAAAGGCCCCGAACTGCCTAACGTGCTGGTTCGCATCGTTGGTCTGGGTCCGGGAGATCCCGGACTCTTGACCATCGGCAGCCTCGATGCGCTGCGCGGGACCGAAAAAGCGATCGTCCTGCTCGCGCCGCCGGATTTGAGGAGCTACCTGGAGCGGAACGGCGTCAGCATCGAGCGCGGCATGGTCGACGACCCCGCGCTCTTCGTCCGCGGTGGCAGCGAAGCGATCGCGCATTTCGTGGAGCGGGTCGCCGATGCGCGCGCGCCCGAGCGCGCGTTGGGCCTCGGCGTGCTCGGAAACCCGCTCTCGGACTTTCCCGGCCTGCCGCTGTTGCTCCGTGCGTTGGAAGCGCGAGCGATCGGCAGCGAAATCGTTCCCGGCATGCCGCGCGCAACGCTCTCTGCCTCGATCGCGATGCCGCTCGTGCCGCTTCCGCCGCAATCCGCGCACTACACCTGGGATGACCTGGTCGAGATTATGGCACGCTTGCGCATGGGATGCCCGTGGGATCGCGAGCAGACGCATCGCACGCTCGTTCCGTATTTGATCGAAGAGACGTTCGAGGTCGTCGAAGCGATCGAGATCTCACACCTCGACGGACTCTGCGAAGAGCTCGGCGATCTGCTGCTGCAAGTGCTCTTCCACGCGCAGCTCGCTACCGAAGTCGGTAAGTTCAGCATCGCCGACGTCGTCGATGCGCTCTCCAACAAGATGGTGCGGCGCCATCCGCACGTTTTCGGCGATGCGGTAATAGAAGACGTGGATGCGCAATGGCGGAATTGGGAGCGCCTCAAGGCGCTTGAGAAGACCGGCCGCGAGCGCCAGAGCCGCCTTGACGGAATCCCAAAACATCTCGGGGCACTGCAGCGCGGGCAACGCATGCAGGAGAAGGCTGCGCGGGTCGGCTTCGACTGGCCGAACGTCCAGGGCGTCCTCGAAAAACTCTCCGAGGAGCTGGGGGAGCTCGCCGAAGCCCGCCGCAATCCGCAAGATGACCCGCGCGTGCGTGAGGAGCTGGGCGACGTTTTCTTCACGCTGGTCAATCTCGCGCGAGCGCTCGGCATCGACGCCGAAACCGCGACGCGCGAAGCGAATGAAAAATTCTACCGCCGCTTCACCTTCATGGAAGCGCACGCCGCCGCGGATGGGAAGAGCATCTCCGATCTCGACGCCGACGAACTTGAGGAGCTATGGCAACTGGCGAAGGCTTGAGCGCAACCTTGCGCGTCCGCATGAGCGGCCACGACGCACATTATGGCGGCGGCCTTGTCGATGGCGCGCGCATTCTCGCGCTTTTCGGCGACGTCGCGACCGAGCTGTTGATCCGCATGGACGGTGATGAAGGCCTCTTTGCCGCGTACGACGAGATTCGATTTCTCGCACCCACCTATGCCGGCGACTACATCGAAGCCGAGGGCCGCATCGTCAAGGTGGGTAGGACCTCACGGCGCATGGAGTTCGAAGCCCGCAAAATCATCGCGGCTCGACCCGACATCGGCGAAAGCGCCGCCGACGCGCTCGATCCGCCGCTCGTGGTCTGCCGTGCGAGCGGCACGTGCGTCACCCCGAAAGATAAGAGACGCCGGATCGAGCGTCCTACGGACTGATCGAAACGCCAACGGTGAGTTTCGAACGGCGCTCGAGCTCGCCGATCTCGCGATGCGCTGGAGCGCGATCAAGGCCCAGTCGCACTACGATTTGCGCGAGTACCGGCGACCGCGAGCATGCGCGTCGAGCCCGCGCGCTGACGCCGCGCGCTAGCGGAGAGTACGTTAGACGAGACGTTCGTGCGTCTTGCGCTTCCAGACGAACTCGTAGTAGCAAAACTGCAGCGTGAGGACGACGCAATACGCGATGGGATAGCCGAGCCAAACGCCTTTCAGTCCGAAGTGGTGCATCAAGATGTACGCGGCCGGAACCTCGACCGCCCAAATCGCAAAGATGCCATTGATCGTCGGCCAAAGCACCACGCCACTGCCGCGCATGACGCCGCTTAGCACGGCCGAATTGCCGAAGAGCAGATAGCTCCAGAGGGTGATCATCAGCAGTCCGTGCGCGATCTGCAGCGTGTTCGAGTCGGTAATGAACCACCCCAAAATCACCCACGCGAAGATGTAGCAAAGACCGATGATGATGCCGCCGACGACGTAGTTCAGGCCAACGGCCGAACGAATAACGCTACCGAGCTTGTCTTCCCGGCGCGCACCGATGCACTGCGCGCCGAAGATCGAAGCCGCGATCCCGATTGAGATCGCGGGAAACTGCACGTAACCGATGACCTGGTTAACCGCCCCGTACGCCGCCGTGGCACTCGAACCGAAGCGGTTGACAAACGAAATGACGGCGATCTCGGCCAGCGAGACCATCATGACCTGAATGCCCGTCGGCACGCCGATCCGAACGACGGCTTTGAGGATACTCCAGTCGATGCGCATGTCGCTCAGCGTCTCGCGGTCGAACTTCAGCGGGTGGTCCTGGCGGCGGAGGTAATAGACCAGCCACGCGAGCGCCGCTGAGTTGGCGATGAGGCCGGCGACGGCTGCACTCACGACGCCGAGCTTCGGTAGCCCGAAGACGCCGACGATAAAGAGCGGCGTGATGAGGATCGCGAGCACCGCCGAAACGATGAGTGCGTAAAACGGCGTCGTCGAGTCGCCCGTACCGCGCAGAATCGTCGCGTATACGAAGTAGACGAAAAAGACGGGCATCGTCAAAAAGATCACTCGGGCGTACGCGTCGGCCTGAGCGATGATGTCGGGCGGGGTCGCTAACCATGCCAGCATCGTCGTCGAGCCGAGCGATCCGACGATTGCGACGATGATGCCGAGATAGAGCGCCGCGCCAAGCACCGTGCCCGCGATCTTCTTGACCTTGTGGTTGTCGCGCGCGCCGAAGGCCTGACCGATCAGCACGCTGCTGCCGCTCGAAACGCCGAAGACGAACGAGAACAAGAGAAAAATAATTGGGAAGACGGCCGAGACCGCGCCGAGGGCCTGCGTCGAGATCAATCGGCCGATCCAGATGCTCGCCATCGTCTGCGATGCCGACTGCAAAACGTTGCTCAGCATCAGCGGTATGAGAAAGACGAGGAGGATCTGCCACATCGGCTTTCCCTCCTCGAATACGTTGACTCCATAGCGGCGCGCCGCCTGAGCCTGCGCCATGTTACTCCTCGGCTAAGAGCTTATAGATTTCTTTGCGCGTCTCGTCGAGCAACTCGCGAGCCCGCTCGATGGTTTCACCCTTCGACGATGGGCCCAGCTGCGTAACCGCTTGCATCAGACGCCGCGCGGAATCGCGTAACTGCGCCGCCGAGCCTTCAGCCGCCTCTTCTTGCGCGTCGCTATCGTCGTTGAGGAAGCGCTCGAACTCGGCGGCGCGCTCGCCGAGCAGCCGGCGTCCCTCCTCCGTGATCTCGTAGATGCGCCGATCGCCCTCGTCGCGCCCCGCGATGAGCCCCGCGGCTTCGAGCGCCTGCAGGAGCGGGTAGACCGAGCCGGCGCCGCCGCCCCAGCCCTTCTCGCGAATTTCGCGGATCAAATCGTAGCCGTGGCGCGGGACCTCCGCCAGCAGCTTCAGCAAGGCAATCTTGAGAACACCCCTGCGCAAGCGACGCATGCCCCGGTGATGATGCCGTTCTCCTCGCCACCAGCCCCCCGAGCGGGGATCCCCCCAAAAACCAATGTCCATTTCTGATTCTCCTATCGCTCGCAATAGTATTCGATATATCGCGATATTGTCAATACTCGGTATTGCTCTCATCACGGGGTCGCCCCGGAGCGAAGCTTAGGGGCACTTCGGGCGGTGTGAGGAGAGCGGTGGGGTGCTAAACTCGCACTCAATGCGGCTTGATAAGTTCATGAAGGTCTCGCGGTTGGCGAAGCGGCGCAGCGAGGCGCACGAGGCGCTTGAACACGGGCGGATCACCAAGGACGGCAAGCCGCTTAAGCCGGGATACCAGGTGAAACCGGGCGACGAGCTCGAGATTCACTATGCGACAAAATTTGTTACCGTGCGGGTGCGCGAAGTGCCCCTGCGCGTGACCCCGAGCGTTAAAGCGGCCGACCTCTTCGAGATTCTGGAGTCGCGCAAGGACGACGCCGACTGGATATGATCTCCGCCGATACAAAGGACGCGCTCGCGCGCGAGATCCCCGCCGAAAGCCACTGCCGCGAGGCGCTGCTCGCCGGGCTCGCGCTTTACGGAAGTTCGCGCGGTGCGTTCGTTACACATCGGAACGCCGTCGCGCGGCTCTTCTGGTCGCTATTGGAAGAGCGCAAATCGCACCCGATCGGAACGCGCGCGCCGACGCGTTTGCAACGCTTGCCCACCTTCGCGATAGAACTTCCCGAACAGCTACGAGCGGTGATGCCGAAGCCGGCGCGCAAGTGCGACCGCTTGATCGAGATCCGCGCGGCGTTTCTGGCGTGCGGCTCGCTTGCCGCGGGCGCTCACGGTTACCATCTGGAGTTCGTCACGCGCAGCGATGAGGTGGCGCAGCGTTTGAAGTGGATGCTGCGCAGCGCCGGCGTACCGTCCAAACAGACGCGCCGCAAAGCGCGGCTCGTACTCTACTACAAGGATTTCGACGCGATCGCCGAGTTACTGACGCTCATCGGCGCTTTCGGCGCAGTGCTGCAACTCGAGGACGTGCGGGCGCTACGCGAAACGAAGAACCGCATCCACCGCCTCGTCAACACGGAGGCGGCGAACCTCGAACGCACCGCGCAGGCTGCGGCCGAGCAGCGCCGCATTATCGAGTATCTGCGCAGTGTCTACGGCCTCGTACGCCTGACGCCCGCGTTGCGCGAAGTTGCCGAGCTTCGGCTCAAACATCCCGACGAGTCGCTCGTGGAACTCGGGCGCCGCTGTAATCCGCCGATCGCGAAACCCACGGTCAGCAGCCGGCTGGGTGCCCTGGCGCGGCTCGCCGATCAGCTGCGCGGTGTGCAGGTAAGCGCGAAAGCCGCCCGGTAAACGCGCTCATGCGCATTGGGATCAACGGCTTCGGCCGCATCGGACGAAACTTCACTAAAGCGATCGTAGAACGGCATCCGAGCATTGAGATCGCCGCGATCAACGATCTCATCGGCGCGCGGCAGTCCGCGCACCTCTTCAAGTACGACAGCAACTACGGCATCTACGATGGCAACGTTGAGGCCGGCGATGGGACCCTCACGATCGATCGCCAGCAGATTCGTGTCCTCGCCGAACGCGATCCGGCGAAGCTGCCTTGGAAGGACCTCGGGGTCGACATCGTAGTCGAATCGACCGGCCTCTTTACCGATGCCTCGAAGGCGCGCGCCCACATCGATAGCGGCGGAGCGAAAAAAGTCATCATCTCCGCACCGGCCACCGGCGAGGACGTTACCATCGTCTTGGGCGTCAACGACGATCGCTACGATCCGGCCAAACACCACGTCATTTCGAATGCTTCCTGCACCACCAACTGCTTGGCTACGGCCGTGAAGCCGGTCGTCGATCAGCTCGGTTGGGTGAAAGGCTTCATGACGACGATTCACTCGTACACCAACGACCAGAACGTCCTCGACGGACCGCACCGGGATCCCCGCCGCGCACGCAACGCCGCCACCAATATCATTCCGACCTCGACGGGTGCCGCTAAAGCGCTCTACCTCACGATTCCGCAAGTCGAAGGGACGTTCGACGGCTTTTCGCTGCGCGTCCCCACCCCGACCGTCTCGATGATCTACTTAGTCGCGCAGACCAAGCGCCCCACGACGAAGGACGAGCTCAATGCCATTCTGCGCGGCGCCGCGGAGGGCGAGCTGCGCAAGTACGTTGCCTATACCGAGGAAGAGTTGGTCTCTAGCGACTTTAAGAAGAATCCCTCCAGCTCGATCGTCGATGCCAAGCTTACCAACGCGAACGGAGATCTCGTGCAGATTGCAGCCTGGTACGATAACGAGTGGGGCTATTCGTGCCGGCTGGCTGAGCTGACCGAGATGGTCCTGGCGAAGCTCCCTGCAAACGTTTAGGCGCCTCGCCGACCTTGACGTTCGCGGGAAGCGAGTCTTGGTGCGCGAAGACCTCAACGTGCCGCTCGTTCAAGACAGCGGCGCGGTGGAAATCGCCGACTTTGCGCGCGTCGACGCGGCTCTGCCCACACTGCGTTGGCTGCACGAGCACGGTGCGCGCACGGTCGTCCTCTCGCATCTCGGTCGTCCCGACGGCAAGCCGAATCCGCGCCTTTCGCTGCGTCCCGTGGCGCAAGCGCTCGCCGACCGCTTGGGCATTCGTGTCGGATTCGCCGACGACAGCATCGGTGAGGCCACCGAGCGGGCCGTCGGCGAGATGCACGACGGCGACGTGCTCTTGCTCGAAAACCTGCGCTTTCACCCGGAAGAAGAACGCAACGATCCGGCTTTCGCGCGGCGCCTTGCAAAGCTCGGCGATCTCTACGTGAACGATGCATTTGCGACGGCCCATCGTGCGCACGCCTCAACCGAGGGGCTCGCGCATCTGCTCCCCAACGCCGCGGGGTTTTTGATGGAAGCGGAGCTATCCGCGCTCGCGCGTCTCGTCGAAAATCCCCGCAAGCCATTTGTCTGCGCGATCGGCGGCGCCAAGATCAAAGACAAGATCGCGCTGCTGGAGCGTCTCGCCCAGCTCGTCGATGCGTTCTGCGTTGGCGGGGGCATGGCCAACACACTGCTCGCTGCCGCGGGCGTCAACGTCGGAACATCCCTACACGACGACGATCTCGATCCGGCAAAGCGAATTTTGGCGCTGACGAAGCAACGCGGCATCGAGCTCGCGCTTCCAACCGATGCCGTGGTCGCGCCGTCGCTCGATGACGCGGCGGCAGCGCAGGTCGTCGCCATCGACCGCGTCGGCGGCGAGATGATTCTCGATATCGGCCCGACGACGGCGGCGGCCTACGCACGCATCATCGAACCGGCAAAGACGATCGTCTTCAATGGGCCGATGGGCGTCTACGAACGCCCGGCATATCGCAACGGCACGAAAGTCGTCGGCGATGCAATCGCAGCGGCGACGGCCACCGGTGCGATCAGCATCGTTGGTGGCGGCGACGCAGCAGCGGCCGCGCATCTGCTTGGCTTTGCTTCGAAGGTGACGTTCGTTTCGACCGGCGGCGGCGCGACGCTGGAGTATTTAGAAGGCACGCAGCTTCCGGGAGTGGCCGCGCTTGAGCATTAGGAGGATTGCCGCCGCGAACTGGAAGATGCATAAAACCGCGGCCGAAACCGCCGCATTTTTCGACGTCTTCCTTCCGAAAGTCGCCTCGCTGCCGAATTCGGTCGAAATCGTCGTCGCGCCACCGTTTACGTCGATTCCGCAAGCCGCCGCGCGATTGCGCGGAACGCGGGTTGGTTTGGGAGCGCAGACCATGCATTGGGAGCTCGCCGGGGCGTTCACCGGTGAAGTCAGCGCGCCGATGCTGCTGGAGTTCGGCGTGACGCACGTCATCCTGGGCCACTCCGAGCGACGCGCGTACTGCGATGAAACCGATCGCACCGTGAATCGCAAAGTAAAAACCGCGCTCGAGCAGGACCTGACGCCAATCGTTGCCGTTGGCGAGACTCTAGAAGAGCGCCGCGCCGGCATGACCGACAAGCGCGTGATCGCGCAGACGCGCGCCGCACTCGACGGCGTCGCGCGGAGTGCGCTTGCCAGAGTCGTACTCGCTTACGAGCCGATCTGGGCGATCGGTACCGGCGAAAACTGCGATGCGGTCGAAGCCGATCGCGTCATGGGCGCCATTCGCGCCAGCCTCGACGGATTACAAGCAACGCCGATTCTCTACGGGGGGAGCATGACGCCGGCCAATGTCGCGTCTTACGTAGCGTTGCCGAACATCAACGGCGGCCTCGTCGGCGGCGCATCGCTCGAACCCGATGGCTTCGCATCCCTGATTGCCGCTGCCGCGGGGCCACTCTGAAATATCGGCTTGTGGTGCTTGCCGTGCTCGACGGATGGGGCTGCCGTGAGCAGACGCACGGGAATGCGATCGCCGCGGCCAAGGTGCCGTATTGGCACGAGCTCTGGCTACGCTATCCGCATACGCTGCTCGCGGCGTCGGGCGAAGCCGTCGGACTGCCGAAAAGCGTCATGGGCAACAGCGAAGTCGGGCACATGAATCTCGGAAGCGGTCGCGTCGTACCGCAGGGCGTTACGGTCATCGACGCCGCTATCGCGGACGGCGATTTCGCGGAGAACGAGACGCTGGCGCGCGGCTTGGCGCACGTGCGGCGGAGCGGCGGCATGCTGCATTTCATGGGATTGCTCTCGGACGGTTGCGTGCACAGCTCGATCGAGCATCTCTTTGCCCTGATCGATGCTGCGGTCGCCGCGGATTGCCCGATCGCCATTCATGCGTTTCTCGACGGCCGCGACACGCCGCCACGCTCGGCGTCCCAATACATCGAACAGCTCGAGCGGAAGCTGGACGCGGCCGGGCGCGCCGGGTCGATCGCGAGCGTCACCGGCCGCTATTACGCGATGGATCGCGACCGGCGCTGGGAACGTACGCAGCGTGCCTACGACCTGCTTGCGAACGCCAAAGGCGAGCATCGGGCCGGCGACGCCGGTGCCGCCGTGCGCGACGCCTACGCCCGGGCGGAGACCGACGAGTTCGTCGTGCCGACGATCGTCGGCGAGGCGCGCCCGGTTGAGGACGGCGACGCGTTCGTCTTCTTCAACTTCCGTCCCGACCGCGCGCGTCAGCTCACGACGGCATTCAACGCCGGCACGTCGCTCTATTTCGACGACGGCTTCGGCGTTTTTGCGTCGAGGCGTTATGACGATCCCTTCTTCGCAACGATGACGAAGTATGACGAAGCGTATACTAATCCCGTGCTCTTCGGACCGCGGCCGCAGTACGACACCTTCGGTGAGGTAATCGCGCGCGAAGGCCTCCGCCAGCTGCGGCTCGCAGAGACCGAAAAGTACGCCCACGTCACGTACTTCTTCAACGGCGGGCGCGAAGACCAATTCGACGGCGAGGAGCGCGAGCTCATTCCCTCCGATCGGTCGGTACCGACGTACGACTTGGCACCCGCAATGCGCGCGCGCGAAATCACCGATGCCGCGGTTAAGGCGATCGAGGACGGCCGCTATGACGCAATCGTGATGAACTACGCGAATGCCGACATGGTCGGTCATACCGGAAAATGGCAGCCGACGATCGAGGCAGTCGAGGTGATCGACGAGTGCCTGCACCGCCTCGCAGACGCGACGCTACGCGCCAACGGGCTGCTCGCGATCACGGCCGACCACGGTAACGCCGAAGAGGAACTCAATGCCCAGAATGAGCCGCTCACTGCCCATACGACGAATCCGGTGCCGTTGGTCCTTGTCGCCAACGGGCTGCATGGAACCCTTGCAAGCGCAGGGAAACTGGGCGACGTCGCACCGACGCTGCTCTCCCTAATGGGTCTGCCGATTCCCGAAAGGATGACCGGCCGCAATCTATTCACACCCTAGGGTTCTGATTTAGCGCATCTCGTTGTCGCCTCGGATCCTTCGACTCCGCGCCTACGGCGCCGAGTTTATCCTGAGCGAGCGCAGCTTCTCATCCTGAGCCCTTCGACTCGCGAAGTTTATCCCGACCGAAGTCGAGGGGCGAAGGGTCAGGATATGACAGCGCTGCGGTAAGTAAACGTCGGCCCTCGGCTCCTAGAGCCGTATCTAAATCAGAGCTTCCCTTAAGAACGTTAAAGCAAATTCAGAGTAATCACAGTCTCCCTTACGCCTTTTACCAGCTTAGCGTGAGAGATTGGCGTGGATGGAACTTTACGACGATGTGCTCCTCGTCACGCGAGCGTTGATCTCTTTTGTCCTTATCGGCACGGCAGCGGTGACAATTGCCGTGCTCGCACACCTCCTGCCTGCCGGTGGTTAGAATTCGGCACGATAACATCCACTGGCATCAACTTGTACGCAGCGGCCCGCGACCACGATCGAGCGGATGCGGTGATCCCAGAAGCAGAGAACGCGCACCGCCGCAGGCCGGAGGCTCGCGATAAGGTCGCGAGCCCGCTGCGAAACCGCAATGGCGTCTTTAACCCAACGCGGTTGGTCGTGCGGCTGCAGCGCCGTCTCAAGTTCGCCTTCGGCGACGATCGGAACGATCGCTTCGGACCGGCTCGCACCGACCTGGAGGGGCAGGTTTGCAGAGGTTTCCTCGACTTCAACGCGTCGCAGCATGGGTTTGCCGCTTGAGCCGCGCGATCGCGCTGATGTGCAGCTGCGACGCTCGCTGCGGCGAAATCGCGAGACGCCTACCGACCGAGCGCAGGGACGTTTCGTTGAAGTAATGCAGCAGCACAACCTCGCGCTGACGCTGCGGTAGCCCGTCGATCAGTGCCGCAAGCATCGCGCGCTCCGATCGGCGCTCGAAGATGCGCGCCGGATCGTCGCTCCAGTCTTGCGCCATCGACTCGCCGCGCGGCAACGGGGCATCGAGCGAGAGCGGCTGGCCGCGGTAGGCCGCGGCCAGCGCTCGCCGATACCCAGGACAACGTCCCTCCATTTCAGCCGCCGTTGGAAGCTCACCACGCACCGCGGCCAGTGCATAGCGCTGACTCTCGCCGTCGCGAACGATGCGCCGCGCGCGCTCGGAGACGGGGTCCATGCGCCGTATGCCGTTGAGCATCGCGCCGACGACGAGGCGCCGCGCATACTCGGTGAGCTGCGGTCCTCGCAACGGATCGAACGAGTCGACGGCACGAATCAAACCGATGGAACCGTCACCGACGAGATCGTCGAGGTCGAGGCTCGGAACGAGACGTTTGAGACGCCGTGCCATCCTCCGCACGAGCGGTAACAGGGCGCTCACGGTCGCGTCGCGTTCGTCTTTCACGGCGATCGTTGTAAATGCGCCGCGAGCAATGCCGCGAAGCCGCGACCGTCGTGCCCGGCGATCTCACCGGCGAGCAGATCGAGCTCGTACTCGCCGAGCACGCCGCCGCCATCCATCAGCGGACGCAACACCGGCGCGAGTAACATCGCTTCGACCATCTCACCCGCGCGACGCGCGGTGACGCTATCCACGCTGTAGATTGTTCGCGATGCGCAGCATCTCGTCGGCGGCCTGAACCCCCTTCGCATTGGCTTCGTAGGCTCGTTGCGCGGTGAGAATTTGCATCATCGCATCGATGATCGTGACGTTCGATTCTTCCAGCATGCCGAAACGGAGCTTCGGCCCATTGTCGCTGCCCGGCACGATCTCGCGCGGCATGCCCGACCCGCGCGTCGCCTCGAAAAGCGCCCCATCGACCGCACGCAGACGATCGGGCGCCGGGAACTCCGCCAAGCGGATCTGCCCGATCGTGCGGGTACCGTTCGCGAAGGTCACACGCACCTTTCCGTCAGGCATAACGGTCGCCGAAAGCGCATCGGATGGAATGCGTACGCCTTCGAGACGCGCGTCGTGCGCGTTTCGCAACGTTCCGTCGGCCGAGCGCGCGAACTCGCCATCGCGCGTGTAGAGGTGCCGGCCATGCCCATCGACGAGCGTAAAGAACCCGGGCCCGTCGATCGCAAGATCGAACGGACCCGGGCTTCGCGCGAGTTTGCCTTGCGCGAAGAGTACGTGCGCGCCTAAGGCGACCGTCCCGAGACCGCGTTCGCCCGACGCGACGAGCTCGGCGAATCGCTGCGCTGAGCCTTTGAAACCGACGACGCCGGCGTTGGCTAAGTTGTCGGCGATCGTGTCGAGATTCTGCTGTTGTGCAGCCATGCCGCTGGCGGCGGCGAAGAGCGCGCGATCCATCGCCGGCTCTGCTAAGCGACGTGAGCGGCTTGCGCCGCTTTTTCGCGCGACTTATCGATCGTACTCACGACTTTTTGCGCACTTTCGAAGGAACGCTCGGCGGCGAGCACGTCGATCATCTCGGCAATCGCGTTGACACCGTTGGCCGCGAGCGTGCCGGCGTGCACCGCGCCGTCCTGGCGAGCCATCCGCTCCTCGACGATGCTTACGCCAAGCGGGGTTAAAAAGCCGCGCGCGGCGATGCGACGGAAGCCGTCGGTCGAAACGTTGGCCAGATTCTCGGTGGCGACTTCGAGGCGCGTTCGCGCCGCAACCATTGCGCTACCCGCCCATGCGATACCGTCCATGACCGCATGGTAGCGCGCAGGCGTAGCCGAATCGTTTCAGCACGATGAACGATCTGCGCGCGGTCTGGTTCGCTCTGGCGGCAACGCTGGCGGCCTGTAGCTCGCCCAGCCCGCGCCAGCAGGTCAATGACGTGGAGATCGCGGCGATGGCGCCGCTGAAGCACCAATATCCCGACGTCGTCATGGGGTTCGATGTTCGGCCGCAATCGACGCTCATCCTGAGCGTCGACCTTCAACATTACATCGAGGCCGACGACGATACGATTGCGGCGATCAAGCGTGACGCGCTCGCGCGTTGGCGCGCCGCGTGGACCGCGGCACATCCGCGCATGCACGCGATCCTGCGCGTACGCTTCATCGACTTTATCGGCCGCAGAGTCGCCGAAGAGACGACGAAGGTCTAGCGGCGCTCATTGCAAGGATGCGATCGAAGAACGCCATCGAGGAAACCGGCGCGATGGCGTCTGTAATCGTTTGCGGTCTTATCGAAGTCCACGTTCGATCCTTGCGTCCCCGGCGCTACAGCCGCAGCGCAACCGCGTCGGTGAACGCCTGGGTCGAAAGGGCGCGGTTTGCCTGCGCGAGTTCGGCCGTGCGCAGCCCGTCGGCATAGGCGCCCTCGACGGCGCGCTCGATGCGCGCGGCGTTCGCGTCGTCGTCGAGCGAGTGACGAAGCAGCATCGCCGCGGAGAGAATGGCAGCCGTGGGATTGGCGATGTTGCGCCCAGCGATATCGGGGGCCGTTCCGCCGATCGGCTCGTAGAGGCCGAACTGCCGTCCGGGTGAGCCGCCGGCTCCCAAACTCGCGCTTGGCAGTGTGCCGATCGAGCCGGTCAGGATCGCCGCCTCGTCGGAAAGAATATCGCCGAACATGTTCTCGGTGACAATCACGTCGAAATCGCCGGGACGCTGCACGAGCTGCATCGATGCGGTGTCCACCAAGAGGTGCTCGAGCGCCACCTCCGGATACTCGCGGGCGACCTCGTTGACTACATGACGCCAAAGCCGCGACGTCTCCAGAATGTTTTGCTTGTCGACCGACGTCAAACGTTTACGACGTGCGCGGGCGAGCTCGAACGCGATGCGGGCGATCCGCTCGATTTCCGGCGCGCGGTAGAACATCGTGTCGACGGCCTCTTCGATGCCCTCGACCGTCCGTCGCTCCTTCGGCCGGCCATAGTAGATGCCGCCGGTGAGCTCGCGCACCACTAAAAGGTCGAGCCCGCGCACGATCTCAGAGCGCAGCGGCGAGGCCTCTTCCAAACCCGGAAAGACGCGCACCGGCCGCAGATTCGCATAAAGCTCGAAATCACGTCGCAATAAAAAGAGCGCGTACTCCGGACGCTCCGTCAGCGGCTTGCCATCGTATTCCGGAAGGCCGACGCTTCCAAAGAGAATCGCGTCGCTGCGTTCGCAGAGTTTGCGCGTAGCCTCCGGAAGCGCTGGAAGAGCTCGCGCGAGCGCGGCGCCACCGACGAAGCCTTCGGCGCAATCGACGTCGGGGCGCACGAGACGCAAAATCCGGGCCGCGGCGTCGGTGACTTCGGGACCGATACCATCCCCGGCCAGCACCGCGATCTGACCTCGTGTCATCTCCCTTCGACTCCGCTAGTAGACGGGCTTCGGCGAAAGATTAGTAGACCGTGATGCGGGTGGTGTCGTCCTTCGGCGGCTCCTTCGAAGCCTCACTCTCGACGGGGACGGGGCTGGGCGCTTCGCCGTTGCCGGTAGCAGCGCCCGATCGTTCGAGCAATGCGAGATGCGTCATGAGCAGGCTGCGCAGCTCGCTGCGAACCTTTTCGGCCTCCTCGACCGCGCGCTGCTGTTCCCTGCGTACCTCCGAAATCGCGTCGTTGTAACCCGCGATCTCGCGCTCGGCGGCCAAACGCGCCTTATCGCGAATCAAGTCGGCTTCCTTGTGCGCCGAGGCCTTCACCTCGTCGGCCGTCCGCTGCGCTAGCACCAGCGTGTTTTGCAGCGACTCTTCCATCGCCTTGAAATGGCTCACGCGCTCCTTGAGGTCGGCGATCTCGGCGTCGAGTGCGGCCCGGTGCTGCGCCTCGTCCTCCAACGTCTCGATGATTTCGTCGAGAAACTGGTCGACGTCCGCTCGGTCGTATCCCTGAAGTGCTTTCTTGAAGCTTTTGTGCTGAATGTCGACCGGTGTGATCTTCTCCATCCTGTTCGTCCTACGTTCGGTTGGCCATGAAATCGAAGGTGCCGTCGGCGATCATCGAGTCGCGCAAGCCTGCGGCATTGACCACGACGCCGGCCGGTACGACGAGATAGATCGACTCGGCGAGTTTCTGGATCTTGCCGTCGATCGTGTATGCGACGCCTGAGGTGAAATCGACGACACGCTGCAACAGGGTGCGATCTGCATTCTGCAGGTTGACGATGACGACTTGGCGACTTCGCAGTGAGTCTGCGATCTCCACCACGTCCTGGTAGCTGCGTGGCGAGTAAACGCTCACCTGCGGGCCGCCGCGTCTTCCGGCCGACGCGAGCGAGACAACGCGGGCGCTCGATCCCTCGTCGGTGAAGAGTTCTTCCTCGTCGTCGCGGATCGAGAAGAACGATCCGATCTTACTGAACATGCTCACTGGCGAACCTCCTTTTTCGGTCGCGAACCAAACAGCGCCTCACCGATGCGCAACATCGTCGAGCCGGCTCGCACTGCTTCGCGCCAATCGCCTGACATGCCGATTGAGAGCGTACTTCCACCTATGCGGGCCAACGTCATGGCGGCGACCTCAAATGCGCGCAAGATTGCATCGCGGTCGCGGGTGAGCGGCCCGATCGCCATGATGCCCTCGAGCTGCAAGCACGGCTGCTCCCGGAGCGTTTCGGCGAGCCGTTCGGCATCGGACGGCTGGCAGCCGAAACGCTCGCCCGGCGAGATGTTCAGCTGAAGCAGCACGGGGAGCTGCTTACCCATCTCCGCTGCCGCCTGCGCGAGGGCAATGCCCGCGCGGGGACGATCGACGGTCTGCACGACGTCGAAGAGCCCCGTGATCATCTTCGCTTTGTTCGCCTGCAAATGGCCGACGAAGTGCTTGCGAACGGGCGGCAGCAGCGGAAGCTTCCGTTGCGCCTCCTGGACGTAGTTTTCGCCGAGGTCGGTGAGCCCGGCATCGATCGCGGTCGCGATCGCCTCGCCGGATTGACCCTTGCCGATCCCGACCAGCGTCACGCCGCCGGGATGGCGTCCGCAGCTGCGGACTTCGTCGTCGATCGCACGGCGGAGGCTGCAGTAACGTTCTGCAACTGCCGTCAACGACGCGCCGCGTGCGCCGGCGACGCCGGCCGGGCGTCGGTACGCGGGCCCGGGCGCCTGATACAGTAGACGACGCCGATCACGCCGATGATGATCATCGGGAGCGCATAGAGTTGTCCGCCGGTCAGGCCGAAGGCGGTGAAGTCTGCCTGACGCCAGAGCTCCGCGACCGACCGCGTGATGCCGTAGAGCGTGAACCACGTCCAGGCCACCACCCCATCTTTGGGTTTGAGCCGGTAGACGATCAACAGGATTGGGAAGGTCAGGATATCGAGGATCGCCTCGTAGAGCTGCGAGGGATGGCGATAGAGCGTCCCTTGGTCGGGTGCGCTCGGAAAGCGCAGGCACCAGGGCCGGTCGGGACGGCAGACGTCACCCCAGAGCTCGTCGTTGATGAAGTTGACGAGACGAACCAGGGCGATGCCGATCGGCAACGTCATCACAACCTCGTCGCCGATGACGGTATATTTGAGCCCCGGATGCTTGCGAACGAAGAGCCAAATCGCGACGAGCACACCGATCAATCCGCCGTGGAACGCCATGCCGCCGTTCCAAACGGCGATGAAATTGATTGGATTGGAAAAATAGAACGACGCGTCGTGCTTGCTGATGATGTCGTTGATGACGAAGAAGGTGCGCCCGCCGACGAGCACACCGATCAACGCGTAGAAGAGAAAGTCCTGGATCTGCTCCCTGGTAAGACCCAACCGGCGCCGCCCGGCGGGGCGGCTCATCCACAGGTAGACGCAAACGAACGCCACCAGATAGGCGATACCGTACCAATGTATTCTCAGCGGTCCAAGATGGATCGCGACCGGGTCGATATTTGTCGGATATGTGAACCAGTGCTGCATTTCTATCCTATGGAGTTTTCTCGGGCTACGGCGCCCCGAAGACGGGAATGCGCCCAAGCCCGACAAACTCCTAGGGGTTCATGGCGACGACGACACACATTACCGCGGGCATCGCCTTCCTTGCGGGGCTGGTTTCCTTCGTATCGCCGTGCGTCCTTCCGCTGGTGCCGGCGTACCTCTCGCTGCTGACGGGGGAGAGCGTCGAGGATCTTAAACTCGAATCCACCGCGGCGGCGCGCGCGCAGACGCTCGCGCACGCGGTCGCATTCGTGCTTGGTTTCAGCCTCATCTTCATTGGGCTCGGCTTGAGCGCCAGCGCGATCGGCGGGGTGCTTGATGCGAACCGAAGCACGCTTGCGCAGATCGGCGGCGTCATCGTGGTCATTCTCGGCCTGCACATGATGGGCATGCTCCGCATCCCTTGGCTGATGATGGATGCGCGAGTGCATCTTCGCCACGAGCGCGCTTCGTTTTGGACTTCCGGTCTCGTCGGCATGGCCTTCGCCGCCGGTTGGTCGCCGTGCATCGGTCCGATCCTCGCGGGCATCCTGGCGATTGCGTCGCAACAACATAGCGGCCAAGCCGCGCTGTTGCTTGCGTTTTACTGTCTCGGTCTGGCCGTGCCGTTTCTGGCAACGGCGGGTGCGATCGGCGGAGCCCTCCCGCTGCTCCGCCGAATAGCGCCTTCGCTTCGGGCGATCGAGTTCGCCGCCGGCGCGTTTCTCATCGTCGTCGGTTTGGTGCTCGTCAACGATGCATTTCTCAACGTCGCAGGATGGTTCTATCAATTTGTCCCGCAACCAAAACTCTAACGTAATCAGTACGCTCGTGATCGCGGGCGTCGCGATCCTCGTTCTCTGGCTCGACCAGTTCACCAAACGTCTTATCACCGCGTCGTTCGTACCCGGCGAGAGCCGCGAGTTCATTCCGCACCTTCTGCGGTGGACGTACGAGCGCAATCTGCATGGCGCGTTCGGTCTCTTCGGCAGCAGTGCGGTCTTGCTCATCGCGATGGCGATCGTCGTGCTGGTGCTCTTTTGGTTCAGCTTTCGCGAGGCCGCCGCGCGGTCGATGCTCGTGCGGATTGCGTTTGGCATGATCGTCGGAGGTGCGATCGGCAATATCATCGATCGTCTGCACCACGGCTACGTCATCGACTTCATCGATTTCTATCGCATCTGGCCGAACATCTTCAACGTAGGAGACTCTTGCATCACGATCGGTGTGGGACTCCTACTGCTCTCCAGTCTTGTTACACGTCGTCAGCGCTGAAGAGTCCGGAAGGCGCACCGACCTCCTCGTCGCCTCGCTCTCCGGCGCCTCCCGTTCGCGGGTCGTGCAACGCGCCAAGCTTGGAGAAATTTTAGTCAACGGCGCATCCGCGAAGCCCAGTCTTCTGCTGGAAGAAGGCGACGTGCTCGAGTTCGAGATTCCGCCACCTCGTGCGCTCGTCGCGCACGCCGAACCGATCGAGCTTGCCGTTCTGTACGAAGACGACGATCTGCTCGTGATCGACAAGCCGGCCGGCATGGTAACGCATCCGGCGCACGGTACACCGAGCGGCACGCTCGTCAACGCGCTCCTGGCGCACGTCAAGGAACCGCTCCCGGGCGATATGCTGCGCCCGGGTCTCGTGCATCGCCTCGATCGCGACACCTCGGGTCTGCTCGTCGTCGCAAAACGCGACGCCACCCTGGAGTTGCTGCAGGCCGCGATGAAAGCCCGGCGCATCACGCGGGAATACCTCGGCCTGGTCAACGGCATACCGCAAAATCCGCGCGGCACGATCGATGGCCCGATCGGGCGCGATCCGCGCCACCGCCTGAAATACACGATCGCAAGCGAAGGCAAACCAGCCGTCACGCACTACACCGTGCGCGAAGCTTTTCCGAAGGCTGCCGAGCTCGTCTTTGCGCTCGATACCGGGCGCACGCATCAAATTCGCGTCCATCTCGCCGCCGCCGGCCATCCGATCGTTAACGATCCGCTCTACGGCAAGAAAGAGCCCCGCTTCGAGCTTCCCGGCCAGGCGCTCCACGCGTGGCGCCTCGTCTTTCCTCATCCGCGCACGGGCGCGATCGTGGAGTTCGAAGCGCCGCCCCCGCCCGCGTACTTGCAGGCGCGGCGATTAGTATCGTCTTGATCTTCGACCTATTAGCGCAAGATGGCCGCGCACGGCGTGGACGGTTGCGGCTCGCTCACGGCGTTGTCGAGACGCCATGCTTTATGCCGGTCGGCACCGCCGCGACGGTCAAAGGATTGACGCCGCGCGACCTCCGCGAGGCGCAGACGCAGATCGTGCTGGCAAACACCTACCACCTCTGGCTGCGCCCCGGATTGGAAACGATCGAAGCGGCAGGCGGCCTCCATCGTTTCATGGCGTGGGACGGGCCGATTCTCACCGACTCGGGCGGCTTTCAAGTCTTTAGCCTCGAGAGCCGGCGCACGCTCGACGACGAGGGCGTCACCTTCGCTTCGCATCTCGACGGTAGCCGCCATCGTTTTACGCCCGAGAACGTCGTTGCGTTTGCGCAGCGCATCGGCAGCGACGCGGCGATGCTGCTGGACGTTTGCGTCAAGCTGCCGGCGTCGCGCGAGGAGGTCGAGGAATCGGTGCGCCTGACGACCGCATGGGCGCACCGATCCGCCCAAGCGCGGAAGGTCGACACGACGGTACTATTCGGCATCGTGCAGGGCGGTCTCGACCGCAGCTTACGCGAGCGCAGCGCGACCGAGCTCGTCGACTTGGAGTTTCCGGGATATGCCATCGGCGGGCTCTCGGTCGGCGAGAGCCGTGAAGAAATGTACGACGCCGCGCGCTTTACCGCCGAGCTTCTTCCGACAGAGAAACCGCGATATCTCATGGGCGTCGGGACCGTGCGCGACCTGATCGAAGCGATCGACGCCGGCATTGACCTTTTCGACTCGGTCTATCCAACACGTTGCGGCCGTAACGGGCGAGCGATGACGCGCGACGGCGAACTCAACGTCTTCAACTCCGCGTTCACGAGCGATCAAGCCCCGCTCGATCCGCGCTGCGACTGTACGACCTGCACGACCTACACGCGTGCGTACCTTTCGCATCTCTTTCGCGCGAAGGAGATGCTCGGACCTCGACTCCTCTCCTACCACAACGTGTATTTTGTCAATTCGCTCATGCGCGACGCGCGGGTGGCCGTCGAATCCGGTACGTGGGCGGCCTTCGGCGCGCGCCACCGACTGGGTGGCCTGTAACGCCGAGATGTGTAGTGCCGCGGCCCGCTTGCGGGATGAAATGCAAGGAGCGATGAGCGACAAAAGCAGCGCTTTGCGAGCGAAGAGCGACGCAGCACTTCGCCTGCAAGCGGACCGCCCTGCGGGTTACACATCTCGGCGTTACAGGCCACTAGCCGACGCTACGTAAGGCGCGCACGACTTGTACGCAGTCGGCACAGATCGAAGGATGCTCCGGATCGGTTCCGAGCTGCCGATACTTCCAGCACCGCGCGCACTTCTCGCCTTCGGCCGGCGCGAGCACGAACTCGACGACGCCATCGCTCGATTCGCCCTCGCTCGCAGCGAGATCCAACTGCGAGATGACCAGCGCTTCGCGCAGGTTGTCGCCGAGCGGATTCAGGCGCTTGTACTCCGCCGGCGTCACGACCAAACGAAGCTGGGCCTCGAAGTCGCGCGGGCTTGCTGATGCGGCGACGCGCGAGCGCAGCGTGCGCAACAGCTGCCAGAGCCGAAGATCGCTCTCGGAGGCTCCACGGTGACGCGCCACATCGAACGACGTGTCGAAAACGCTCTCGGCGTCGCCGCGCAGTTCGGCCGGCAACGCTTGCCACGCCTCTTCGGTGGTAAATGAGAGAACCGGCGCGAGCGCCGTGAGGAAACGGGCGAGCACGTAGAGCAGCGCCGACTGAGCGCTGCGCCGGCGAGCATCGCCGGCAGCGCGCGAATAGAGCGGATCCTTGAGCGCGTCGAAGTAGAGGCTCGACATCGCGCTCTCGAACTCGACGACGCGCAGGTAGGCGTCGTGAATCTGACAACGGTCGTACGCGCTCTTCACGTCGGCGACGAACGTATCGGTGATGGCACAGGCAAGCCGGTCGATCGGCTCCATGGCGTCGCGGGCAACGATAGCCAGGGGCTCGAGATCGTAGAGGTTGGAGAGCATGAACCGCATGCGATTTCGAATATTGCGGTAGACGCGTCCGACCTGGTCGACGACGTTTGGCCCAAAGCGCACGTCGTCGATAGGTTCGCACGATGCCGCCCACAGGCGAAGCACGTCGGCGCCCCAGCGATCCATCGCATCGCGTGCATCGATGCCGGTTCCGCGCGATTTTGACATCGGGCGGCCTTCCTCGTCGTTCACCCAGCCGTTTTTCATAACGCGGCGATAGGGCGCGCGTCCCTTAATCGCGACCGAGGTAATCAGCGAGCTGCGGAACCAGCCGCGAAATTGATCGCCGCCTTCCAGCACCATATCGGCCGGCCACGGCATACCGTCGCGGCCGAGCACGGCGAGATGCGTGACACCCGACTCGAACCAGATGTCGACGATGTTCTTCTCCTTTTCAAAGTGCGTGCCGCCGCACTTCGGACAGACGAAACCGGCGGGCAGATACGTTTCGACCGGATCGCTCCACCAAGCATCGGCGCCGACCTCCCCGAACCGCTTCGCTGCCAGACGCGCGACGCGCGCATCGAGAAAGGCCTCGCCACAATCGAGGCAGACCAGCGACGGAATCGGTGTTCCCCACGTGCGCTGGCGCGATAGGCACCACTCCGGATGGGTTTCGATCATCTGGCGTTGCCGCGCGCGTCCCCACTCGGGCACGTAGTCGACGGCATCGGTCGCGTCGATCGCGCGCTCGCGCAACAGGTTTTGATCCATGGCGAGAAACCACTGCGCCGTCGCGCGAAAGATCACCGGATTGTGACATCGCCAGCAATGCGGATAGGAGTGCTCGTACTCGGCCACGCTCCAGAGGGCGCCTAAGGCGCGCAGGTCGTCGACGATCTTCGGGTTGGCGGCGAAGATATTCATGCCCGCGTAGGGTCCCGCTTCGGCAGTAAATTGCCCCTTCGCATCGACCGGATTGAGAATCGGCAAGCCATACTTCATCCCGGTGTCGAAGTCGTCGGCACCGTGACCCGGCGCCGTGTGCACGGCGCCCGTTCCGGTTTCGAGATCCACGTAATCCGCCAGAACGATTACGGAATCGCGATTCATGAACGGGTGGCGCACCGCGAGATCGTCGAGATCGGCACCGCGAGCGCGCCCTAACCGCTCCGCCTCGGCAAAGCGCGGGCGCAGCGATTGCGCCGCGAGCGCCTCGGCAACGATCAGGGCTTCGTCGCCGATCCGGTAGAGCGCGTAGACCGCGTCGGGACGCAGCGCGATCGCCACGTTTGCCGGAAGCGTCCACGGCGTCGTGGTCCAAATGAGGAACGAAACCTTTCCATCAAACGACGAAACGTTCATCGCTTCGAGTATCCGCTTCTTCTGTTCGTCGTCCGCGGTGAAGCGCACGTAGATCGAGGGCGAGATCTTCGTCTCGTACTCGATCTCGGCTTCAGCGAGCGCCGTTTCGTCGTGCACGCACCAGAGAGTCGAGCGCAACCCCTTATAGATCTGCTGCCGCTCGGCAAGGTCGGCAAGTGCATTGACGATCGTCGCCTCGAACGACGGATCGATCGTGCGGTAGGGGCGATCGAAGTAACCAAAGTTGCCCATTCGCACGCGCTGCTCGCGCTGGCGATCGAGCCAAAAGATCGCGCGTTCACGGCAGCGGGCGCGGAGCTCGAGGGGATCGATCGCGTGAAAGTCCGTGATCCCCAAGTGCTTCAGCGTCTCGTACTCGATCGGTAGGCCGTGCATGTCCCAACCCGGCACGAACTTCGCGTACTTGCCATCGAGCAAGGCGATCTTCACGAAGATATCTTTGAGCACCATGCCGAGGAAGTGGCCTACGTGCAAGTCACCGTTGGCATAGGGCGGTCCATCGTGAAAGATCC
This sequence comes from Candidatus Cybelea sp., assembly GCA_049800655.1. GTDB lineage: Bacteria > Vulcanimicrobiota > Vulcanimicrobiia > Vulcanimicrobiales > Vulcanimicrobiaceae > Cybelea. The sequence continues at coordinate 11,401 of JBARKF010000002.1, read as the reverse complement.
ACGGTCCGTTGGGGGCATTGCGCTCCACGCGGCGATGGTAGGTCTGCCGTTGTTGCCACCACGCAACGCGGTCGGGCTCGCGTTTGGGGAGCTCCGCCTTCATCGGGAAGGTGGTCTTGGGCAGATTCAGCGTCTCGCGATAATCGACGGTCTTACTGGCCACTCTGCGCTAGAAGCTCCCCGAGGACGTCGAAGTTGCGCTCGGCTGCCGCGCGGACGGCCTCGCGGCGATCGAGCAAGTGGCGCGAGATGGCGTCCCGTTGCGCGATCAGACGATCGACGGCCGCGTCGATGGCGGCGTCATCCGGACGGCGAGTGCCTACACCCCAAAGCGGTTCGAGCGGGTACTGCAGGTCTTCGCAGAGCGCCGTCACCTTCGGATCGTACGCGATCGCGAGAAACGGCACGGCGTATCTTCCGGCCAGCACAAGCGCGTGCAAGCGCATGCCGATGACGACCCGCGCGCCGCGCACGATCGCGGCGGCCTTTTCCAGCGAGCACTCGGGCAGGAGCGTCGGGCTCGACGCGCACGCGCGAATCACGTCGGCCGAGACCGCCGCATCGCCTGCACCCCCTAGGGGAAGGAAGGCCGTTCGGACGCCGTGCTGCTGGGCGAGGCGATCGACGGCCCGCGCGACGACGGGCGCCGCGTCGCGCAGCGACGGGATCTTGCGCACGCTGACGACGGCATACGCTCCACTCTCGGGTCCGAGCCCCTCCCCGGAGAGATCAATCCGCTCCTGGGGAAGATCGTAGAGAAAGACCGGATCGGAGGTTCGTTCGACCGGCGTTTTCGGCACGAGCCGCTGCATCAGTCGGCGCGACCGTTCGTCACGCACGGTTGCACGATCGAGCCCTTTACAGAACTGCGCCACGATCAACCGGCCCCAAAAGTCGAGCGGCCCGACGGACTGCGCGAAGATCATCGTCTTGCGTCGCGCCCGAATCGCCTCGCGCAAGATCGCAGCGTAATAGAGCAGGCTGCGAAAGCTCGTCGCATTCTGCAGCAAGCCGCCGCCTCCGGAAATCACGACGTCGGCCCGCCCGATTGCCGAACGGATCGCGCGCCAATCCCAACGCGGGACCGCGTCGATGCCGTAGCGCGTCGCAGTCACCTTCGGGGACGCCGAAAGCACTTCCAGACAGGCCGATGGAAAGCGGCAGCGCGTGCGTTCGACGATCACCTCGAGCAACGCTTCGTCACCGAGATTTCCAAACCCGTAGTAGCCGGAGAGCAGCGCGCGCGTCACTGCTGGCCCGTATCAAACCGCACCGCCGGGATGCGGCGGTAGATCCAGATTGCCAGTGCGCCGATGATCACTCCGATGACCAGCCCGTTAACGATGCGCAATATCGAGATTTCGAGCGGCGTGTGAAGGTGCGAGAAAGTATCGATGATGTCACCGACACCGACGCCGATGCCCAGCGCCAGAAGCCAGCCAATCGCGCGCCGATGCGCGGGGAGCAACGCCGGCAAGAGCATCAGGCACGGGAAGCCGATCAGAAACTCCTTGAAGCGGGGACGTACGCTCAGCACGTGCGTGAGCGCGTGACGCAGCGTCAGCTCGAACTGCGAAGGCGAAATATCGCTCTCGTTGCCGCTGCGCGCGATCATGAGCGCGCCGAGCCCGACGATCGCAAGACCCGCCAGCAGTTGATACGTAAGCACCGGCGAGAGAAAGACATCCCCCGGGCGCTGCACTCCCGACCCAAAACGACGGTCGAAGAGATAGAGCGCGAGGGCGATCAAAGGCGGCAGCGCGAGGATGAGCCGAACGCCGCGGAAGCGTTCGATCTCTTCCATCGTCAGCGGCGAGCTCAAGACGCCGACGACCACAAGCGCGCCGAGCAGGGCGACACCCGTTGCGGCGAGCGTCCAACCCAGGCTGCGAAGTAACTGCGTGCCAGGCGCCGCCGCCGGCCGCTCGGTCCACGCAGGAATCAAGACGAGCAGCGCCGCCGTGGCGAAGAGCAGCCCTCCTGCAAGCGCGATAACGGAGCGCGCGAAGGCATCGTGATGCGCTAGCAGCCCCGCGACGTAGAGCGCGACGGTCAGCGCGTACGCCGCGACCGCGAGGCGGCGCCGATACCAACCGAAGGCGTCGAGCAGCAGCACAAAAATCGAGGGGACCGCGAGCGCCGCCAGACCAACGAGAACGCGGTTATTTCCGCGATAGAGCGGTATCGGGGTTGCTCGGCCGAGCCGGAAGCCGTTGGCCCGCAGCTCGTCGGCGATCTGCTTGACCATCTCGACGTTCGTCGCTTCGATCGAGAGCGTTCCGTCTTGGTGCGGCCATGGACGTAAATAGACCACGCGAATGTTTCGCTCGCGAACTCCAAGAACGTAGCGTTCGACCACCTCATCGAGCCTGAGTTTGTCGAGCTCGGCCTTGGCGATCGCCTGCACGCGCACCGTTCGCCCCGGAATGAGCCGCGCAAGCGTGTCATTTCCCTTCTGGACCTGACTCGGATCGTACGTTTCGATCGAGCCGAAGTTGAAGCGGTGGAGTTTGAAAACGTTCGCAGTATCTTGTAAGTGATCGGGATAGCCGAGGACCTGATTGGTCAGACCGAAGAAAATTACGGTCGAGACCTTCGGATCGTAGCGTAGCACGTCGTTAAAGAGCGCGTTGATCTGCGGAAAGGCGAGGCGTTCGTCGTTTTGAAAACGCGGGACGACGAGCAACGCGAGCCGGCGCGCCAGCTCGATTTGGTCGGTTGGTATGCCCAGCGCGGTGGTATTGAAGAAATCGATCTGCGTGCGCACTTCGATCAGCCATGGCCGCGTGGCGCGCAACACCCGTACGCTCCTGGGCATAAAGTGCAAGCGCAACTGGGTGAGGTAGCGATGGTAGGTGGACGGATCGGAGACCAGCAGATAGACGGCGCCCGGGCGAATCTGCCGAGTCCGAACGAGTCTTGCCAGCAGAGGATCGGTGATCGGCCCCAGGCGCGCCTGATTAATGAGCGCCGCGCCGGTCGTCGCGAAGGCCTTTTCGTTATATCCCACGTTTGCGCCCAGCTCTTCAGTCAACGCCAGCGACGTTAGCCCGGCGCGGCGCAGCCCGACCAAAAACGCCGCAGTATTGTAATCGAACGAGCGCGCCATCGCGTCGAAGTCCGTAAAATCCATCGCCAGCTCGACCCGCCGAGCTTCTCCCTCGACACGCAGCCGGAAGAAGGCCACGGCAAGCGACGCCACCAGGGCAACGATCAAGACGAGTGCGGCATAGCGCGTTCGCGGGGTAAAGAGCGTCACGAAGCGCTTCTCATTCGACCGACCCGGCGCTTTTTCTGCCGGCAATCACAGAAGGGCCCGCCAAAGGCGAGCCCCGCTGCCGTCGCGTATGCGCGGATCCCGTTTTTTTGGGGACGCGCATACCGGGTGTGGGCGACGTTTTGGAGTTCGCTGCGTTCGCTCGCTGCCCACCGATCGAGCGGCGCACGCGGCCGGGGTTCAACGGTAGCAAATTATTTTGCCGATTTCAATCCGGCCATTTTGGTGAACGCTTTTCGAGAAATGCGGCGATACCTTCGCGCGCATCGGGGGCCAACGCATTTTCGGTCATGACTTCCTTCGCATACGCGTAGGCGGAGTCTTGATCGAGCTCGATCTGCGCGTAGAATGCCGCCTTACCGAGTTCCACGATGCCGCGGCTCGCCGAGACGATTTGGCCGGCGAGTGCGAGCGTTTCGGCATGGAGTCGATCGGGCGGAACGACGCGATTGACGAGACCCCACGCAAGCGCCGTCGGCGCGTCGACCGTTTCGCCGGTGAGCAACATCTCCATCGCGCGTTTCCGCCCGATCGCTCGCGTAAGCGCCACCATCGGCGTGCTGCAAAAGAGCCCGATGCGAACGCCCGGTGTCGCGAACGTCGCCTCCGTCGAGGCGACGGCGAGATCGCAAGCCGCGACCAGCTGACATCCCGCGGCGGTCGCGACGTGCGCGACCTCAGCGATGATGGGCTGCGGAATCGCCACCATGCGCGCCATCAAGTCAACACACGCCTCGAAGATCGTCCGATAGGTTTCGGCTTCGCGGTCGAGCAGTTCGCGGAGATCGTGCCCTGCCGAGAACGCCCGCCCTTCGCCGCGCAGAATGATGACGCGGATCGTGCGGTCCTGCCCGATCTGCGCGAGCGCAGCGTCGAGTTCGCGCATCATCGCCAGCGAGAGCGCGTTGCGCTTTTCGGGCCGGTTCATCGAAATGGCGGCGATAACGCCCTCGCGCTCGATTTTAATGTCCGCGTACGTCTGCAGCGTATTCATAACAATCCTATTCAATGGGCGATGACGGCCCTGACTCCGCGCTCTGCGCGCCGAGTTTACCCTGAGCGAGCGCCGCGAGTCGAAGGGCTCAGGATGACATATGGGCGATGACGGGCTCGAACCGCCGACTTCCTCCTTGTAAGGGAGGCGCTCTCCCAGCTGAGCTAATCGCCCCTGCGCAAGAAGAATTCGCTTTGCCGGTTGCCGTTCTTGCAAGGCGCCGGCGATGTTTAACGCCCGCTGAGAATCGGGAACGTTTCATTCCAGACCGGGGAATCTTGAACAAACACTACCGGGCCGCGATTACGAGCGACATCCGCAATGTGGCAAAGGCGCGGCAGGGCGTAGCCGATTTTGCCCTCGATTGCGGCTTCTCGAAGGAAGCGGTTGCCGACATCCGGCTCGCCGCGGGCGAAGCGTTGAGCAACGCCGTCGAGCACGTGGCGAGGACCCGGTCGCGACGAATCATCGTCGACTGCCGGTTCGACGGATCGGCCCTAACCGTCGCTATCCACGGTGGCGGTCCCGGCTTTCCGGCGCCCTCGGACCAGGTCAGCGTCCATCCGGACGATCGCGGTCGCGGCTTCGGCATCTTCTTGATGCGTCGCTTGATGGACGAAGTCTCATTCGCGCGCAACGGCGCCATCGTTCGGCTCCGTCGCCGGATTTAGGCCTCCTAGGAACCCGAGCCGATCTTCTTTTGGAGCAGCGTGACGGCCGCGCGCAGCTGGGCGTCGCTGTCGACCTCGCCGAAGCGCGCGTCGCGGTTTTCCACGACGGCGAGGTCGGGGTCGATCCCGCGCAGGTTGATGTCTCGGCGGTTCGGCGTAAGGTAGTGCGCCGTAGTGATCTTGATCGCCGCGCCGTCCGGAAGCGGGGTCAGCGTCTGCATCACGCCCTTGCCGAAAGTTCGGGCGCCGACGAGCATCCCGATGCCGTCGTCCTGCAGCGCGCCCGCGGTGATCTCCGACGCCGAAGCCGTGTATTGGTTCACGAGGACGGTGGTCGGCAGCGTAATCGAAGGATCGCTGTCGGAGTCGATGGTGGTCGCATGCTGGCCGCGCTCCTCGACCGTTACTAACGCCTTGTTCGCAATAAAGCGCGAACTAATGTCGAGTGCCGAGTTGACGTAGCCGCCGCCGTCGTTGCGCAGATCGAGAATCAGCGCCTTCGCGCCAAGGTCGTTCAAGCGCGCCACGGCGGTATCGAACTCCTTGGGGGTCTCGCGACCGAACTCCATTACCCAGACGTATCCGATCGCGCCGGGCAGCATTTTGTAAACGACCGTCGGAGGCTGCACGTCTTCCCGCGTAATCGATACGACCGCGGGCGCTTGCGGACGCTGCAACGTAACGGACACGACGGTGCCCGCTTTGCCGCGCAGTCGCCGGCTCACACCGTCGACGCCGAGACCTTTTGTCGAATCGCCGTTCACTGCGGTGATGACATCGCCGACCTCGAGCCCCGCACGTTCGGCGGGTGTGCTCGGCAATACATACGAGATGCGCACGAAGCCGGAGTCGACGTCGGGCTGGATCATCACCCCGATGCCGCCGATGCGGCTTGGGTCGAGCGCCTCGTTGAACGCTTTGAACTCCGCCGGTGTAAAGAACTGCGTGTAACGATCGTTCGTCGCCTTTGCCATCGCATCGATCGCGGCATAGGCGAAATCGCTCGGCGATGCATGCGCCGCGCTTGCTGCGGAGACGATCGCGCTTTGCAGTTCAGCCGACGTCGCGTCACGATCGCCTGCGACGTGCAGCGCCGGCGGCGGGATCGCAACCCCGTGTTTGCGCGCGGCTGCCGCGAGCGCGTCGGAGGCGGCCGCAAGCAGCGTTTGCGGATCGACCGGATCGTAATACGTGCTGGTTAAAAGTTGAAAGCTCTCGGCAACGTCGCCGGAGACTTGATTTGGCAGCACGCTGTCGGCGGCGGTTGCGTTAACGCAGAGCGCAACGAAGATCGCCGATACGAGTGCGGCGCGTCCAAAACCCTTAGGACTCGGCATCATGAACCCTTTCTTCCCTCTCTATCGGCAGAACGCATGGCGGGCGCCAGCCGTTTCAACCCGCCCCGGCCGCGCGACGAAGCCGGTCCATCATGGCCAGCCCCAGCCCGGTCTCCGGGAGCGGCTGGGCGTCGATGCGCTCGAGCCCGAGCGCGTCAAGCGCGTGAAGCGCCTCGAAGAAGCGAGCCGCGGCTTGACGCAGATCGCCGGTGGGCGAGAGCCGCTCGGCCGCAGCGTAGCCCGGAAACTCGTCGCGCAAGGTGAGCGCAGCGGCCCGGAGGCGCTCCTGTTTTGGCACCTGCGACGGATCGATCACCCGCAACCGCGTTCGCGGCGCATAGTGCTGCGGCAGGCGGCCGGGTGCGAGGATGGCTCCTCCACGGGGGCGCGTCAGCGGACCGACGATCGCCTCGATCGCTTCCACCGGAATCGCCCCAGGTCGCAGCAGCGCGGGCTCCGGATCGAAGCCGACGATCGTGGACTCGAGCCCATATTCGCTCGGCCCCGCGTCGAGAATGAGGTCGACGCTCGCCCCGAGCGCCTTCGCCACGTGCTCGGCACGGGTCGGGCTGAGCGCGCCGAAGGGATTCGCACTTGGTGCCGCGATCGGCGCCTGTAGCCCAGCCAAGAGCGCGCGGGCGACCGGATGCGAAGGGAGGCGGACCGCAACGGTCGGCGCTCCAGCCGTCACCAAGTCGGGAACGGCGTCGCGCTTGCGGAGCACGAGCGTCAGCCCGCCCGGCCAGAAACGCTTGGCAAGCGTTTCGGCGATTGGCGAGAGCGCGAGGACGACCCGTTCGAGCATCGCGCGATCGAGCACGTGGACGATGAGCGGATCGAAGCGCGGCCGTTGTTTGATTTCGAAGATTCGCGCGACCGCCAAGCGATTGAAAGCAAGCCCCCCGAGCCCGTAGACGGTCTCGGTAGGAAAGGCAACGGTGCCGCCTGCGCGCAGCACCTCGACCGCGCGCGCGATCGCGAGCGGTCCGGCGGGCACGATGGGCACGCGCGCACCTTCGCTCACCAGGCGGCCGAACTCCGGCAAGGCGGCGCTTGCAACAGAAGGGATGACACCCGCGGCAGGGTGATAATGCTCAAGGACTTATGAAGGCCTTTCATCGCACGCGAGCGCCGTTGCCGCTCGTCGCGCTCTTTTGCGCGGCGTTGCTTCCGGTTGTGCTCTACGGTTGCGGCGGCGGTGGTTCCGATAGCTCGCCCGCAAGCCCGTTTCTGCCGCCGCCTCCGGCCAAGAAGGGTAAGCATTTCACGCACATCGTGATCCTCGTTCAGGAGAACCGCACGTTCGACAACCTCTTCGCGACCTATCCAGGAGCCGACGGAGCGACGGTCGGCAAGACGCACAACGGAACGCTGCGTCTTCGCAAGGCCGACCTCGAGAGCATCGTTTCGCCCAACAACGGCTATCCGTTTTGGCTGCGCGCCTGTAATCGCCGCGGCAGGGCGTGCCGCATGAACGGCTTCGATACCATTCCGATCGGGAGCGTGCCCGGTACCTACGTTTATCAGTACGTGAATCCCACGCAGATCCGGCCGTACTGGGATCTGGCCGGCAGTTACGTTTTGGCCGACCACGTCTTTCAGACCGAGGGCAGCGGCAGCTTCACGGCCCATCAGGATTTGATTCGCGGCGGGACCGATATCAACGGCTCGCAGAGCCTGATCGATTTTCCCGACGGCCGGCCGTGGGGATGCGATGCGCCGTCGGGAACCGTGACGTCGCTGATCACGACGGCGAACCAATACCTGCACTATCAAGGTCCATTTCCGTGCCTGTCGTACCGGACGCTGCGCGACCTGCTCGATCCCAACGGCATTTCGTGGCGCTACTACGCGCCGGCCGTCGGTGATAGCTTCGGCGGCGACCTTTGGAACGCGTTTGATGCGATCGCAGCCGTTCGCAACGGACCCGAATGGCACACAAATCAGGTTTCACCTGAGACGAAGATTTTTACCGATATCGATCGCGACACGCTCCCCGCGGTCTCGTGGGTGATACCGGATTATCCGAACTCCGATCATCCCGGCGACGGCTCCGATACCGGTCCGTCCTGGGTCGCGCAGGTCGTCAACGCCATTGGCGAGAGCAAAGCGTGGAATACGACTGCGATTCTTGTCGTCTGGGACGATTGGGGCGGATGGTACGATCACGTGGCGCCGCCCGGGCCGTTTCGTTCCGGCGGTCTCGGCTTTCGCGTTCCGCTGCTCGCGATCTCACCGTATGCGAAGGCGGGTTACGTTTCGCACGGCGTGTACGAGTTCGGCAGCATCGTGCGATTCGTCGAGGATAACTGGCGATTGGGGCGTCTCGGCACGACCGACGAAACGTCCGCCGATTTCGTTGACGACTTTTTCGACTTCACTCAAGCGCCGCGCAAGTTCGTTCCGTTACACGCCGAGTATTCAAAATCGCATTTCGTTCACGAGACTCCATCGAACCATCCGGTCGATGACGAATAAATAACTTGGATTAGTGATGTTTATCAACGTTTCTACGATAATATGCTCGGTGCATGGAAAATGCGAGCGGACGGCGAACTTGGGTATTAACTCGATATGCATACGTTAGAGAAGCCTCCAGGTTCCACGTCCCCCCGCACGGCGACCGCAGCCCGCAGCATCGCCGGCGAGGCTCGCGTGGGTGCCGTCCCCGTCGTGCTTTCCGACTTCGAAACGATCGAGGTCACGGCTCCGGTTGCGCAAGATGAGCTCAAGCAGATTCAAGCTCACTTTATGACGGTTGCCCAGTGCTCGGTGCGTGGAATCACCGAGACCGAGGAACGCGCAAAGGCGGCGCAGACGCTGCACGAACGCATGGCGCGTTACGGCACCTCATCGGAATACATCGCGAAACGACAAGTCAGTGTGCTGCATTCGCGATTCGTCAAGCACGATCCCGATAGCGCGGTGGAGGCAATCCGTCGCTACGGCGGTCTACGCAATCCGAGCGGCGAGACGCTGGACGAACGCATGAATCTTTTCGAAGAGATTGCGTGCGACGTTTTCGAACGCGTTTATCGCGACCAAGACACGTCGCCGCCCGACGATATCGTGCACGTGAGCTGCTCGGGATACGTGTCGCCGAGCCCCGTTCAGAGCTTCCTCTCGCGGCGGAAATGGCTCGACGTCGGCGTGACGCACTCGTATCACATGGGCTGTTACGGCGCGTTCCCGGCCGTGCGGACGGCGCTCGGTCTGGTCGGCTCTTCGTACGCATCGCTGCCCGTGCGCAAACGCCGCGTGGATCTCGTTCACACAGAGTTTCTGTCGCTGCACTTCGATCTGCTCGGCGAAGAGCCCGACAACCTCATCACCTCGACGCTCTTCGCCGACGGCTTCATCAAGTATACCGCGTATCCGGAGTCCGAGTTTGCCAAACGCGGCCGCGCCGGGCTGAAGGTCCTCGCGATCGAGGAGCACATTCTGCCCGACTCGCTCTCGGAGATGACGCTGCGGCCCGGTCCACTGCAGTTCGACATGTCGTTATCCAAGCGCGTGCCTTTTATGATTCGCGATTCCATTGCCGACTTCGTGCGTTCGATCTGTACGCAAGTAGCGATCGATTTCGAGCGCGAGAAAGATGCGATGATCTTCGCGATTCATCCCGGCGGCCCGGCGATTCTCAACCAGATTCGCGGCAAACTCGGTATCGAAGAATCCGCGGTCGCGTTGAGCCGCAAAGTACTCTACGAACACGGCAACATGGCTTCCGCAACCGCACCGCACATCTGGCAGCTGATCGTCGATTCGCCCGACATCCCGGTAGGATCCAAGGTCATGAGCATGGCGTTCGGGCCGGGCTTAACGGTTATCGGGGCACTCTTCGAGAAAGTATAATCGCGATGGCTACTACCGATCCTAAGTCACCGCAGAAATTCTCCGTGCCGGGCCCCTTCTATTGGGGCGTCCGCGGGGTTCACGCGGCCGCGCCGCTTTTCGTCGCGCTCGGTAACTTGGAGACGCAGCTGCTGGCGGGCCGCCTGGCTTCACAACGCGTCGACCGCCCGGTCTACATCTGCGGCCTCCCCCGTGCCGGAACGACGATCACACTGCAGATGCTTAGCGAGCATCCCGACGTCGTCACGCACAAGTATGCCGACTTCCTCATGCCCTACATGCCTTGGGTTTGGAACAACGTCTTCCCGCGCATCCCCGTAGACGCGATGCGCAAGCCGGTGCCTCGCATTCACCGCGACCGAATCGAGGTCACCCGCGACAGCGCCGAGATGGGCGAAGAGATCCTCTGGGAACACTTTTTCCCGCAGATTCACGACGAGACGAAATATAACGTTCTCGACACGACAACCTCGAATCCGGCGTTCGAGCACTTCTACAACGATCACTTGCGAAAGCTCGCGCTGGTGCGCGGCCGGTCGCGCTACGTCAGCAAGGCGATCATGTGCGTCGTGCGCATGCAGTATTTGCGTCGCCTCTTCCCGGATGCGCGTTTTCTACTCTACGTGCGCAACCCCATCGATCACGTCGCATCGTTGATCAAGCAGGATAGGATCTGGGCCGAGCTGGAGCGCTCCGACCCTCGACAGATCGAGATCATCGAGCTCACCGGGCACCATGAGTTCGGCACGCGCCAGGTAATGGCCAACGTCGGGAATCCCGACGAGCTGCGCGAGATCCGCCGGCTCTTCGACGAGGGTAAGTGGGCGCAATCGCGCGCGCGGTATTGGGCATACATGTACGGCTTTGTCGCTCGCCAGCTGGACGCAGATCCCGACCTGGCGCGAAGCGTCTGTGTCGTACGCTACGAAGACCTCTGTAGCGACTCGCTCACCACCATCGATCGAATTCTCGCGCACGCCGGTCTCGAACCGCAGAGCTTCGCGGCCGCGCGAGAAACCTACAGTAAGAAGCTCTCGTTTCCGGATTACTACAAGCCGGCGTTTGACGCCGATACGCTGGGAGAAATCGTTGCCGCTACCAGCGGCATCGCTCAGCGATTTGGTTACGACGTCGCCGCCATCGCCGCGAAAGTCGGAGGTCCTCCGCCCGAACCTACGTCCGTTTAAACGGAGGCGTCATTGATATATCGAGCATGCTTCAGAGCCTGCGCGCTCGGCGCCGGCGTCGCGCTGGCATCCTGTGGCGG
>JBARKF010000001.1:0-6636 GCA_049800655.1 Candidatus Cybelea sp. | reverse complement strand
GTCGAGGTCTTTGTCGATTGTGTGGAGCGGACCACCACCGATGGGATAAACGAAGTAATCGACGGCGCTCTTTCCGCTGTAGCTGCCCGAGCCTCCGACGACTTGTGTCGCCCTTGACTTGAGATCCTTGCGATAGAAAGCGAATGGGCCGTGATAGCTGTAGCCTCCGTATAGCGTTGCCTCGCTGATGTACTTCGGCGTGACGTTAATGGAGAAGCGGTACAGTCGGTTGTAACTCTCGACGACCCAGTATTTCCCGTCCCAGGCTACGCCTTCGACCCACGGAAAGCCCGAATAGGACCTCGAGCTCGGGTCTTGCAGTTTTTCGGTAATCAGTTTGTTTCCGTGCTTCGGCAAAAGGTAGAACGCGAATTCATAGTAGATGGAGTAATACTCGTTGATCCTGCTGGCGATGAAGAGGTCGCCGCGATCGTCGTAAGCGCAGGCAATGAACTTGTCCTCGTACGGGCCTTGATAGAAAATCGGCTTACCGCTTCCGTTCGGGTAGATGGCGATGCTGCCCGGCGTATAGTATCCGTAAGCGGAGCTCGCGATCGCGAGATTTCCCGTAGAGGGATCGACCGAGCAGTCATATGGGTTGTACGGCGCGTCGTCGATCGAGTTAATCGGTTTCTTGCCACCGTGCGCATACTCGAACGTCTTTTGCTCGGCGTAGTCGGCGATGTAAACGTTGCCGGCTTGGTCCGCGCACTCGCCCTCTGGTTGAGTGAAGTTGGTAAGGACGCCGACGAGCGTCCGCTGCCAGTAGCGATAAACGTTCACCGTTCCGTTGCCGTTGGAAATGTAGAGGAGGTCTCGTTGCTTCAACTTTCTGTCTAGCGGCGGCGCCGAAAGCAGCGGTTGCGGAAGCGTTTGCGAAACCCCGCCGCACCCGGCAAGCAAAAAGATCATTACCACAGCTATCGCCGACCGCGTCACGGCGTCCCCAGGCTGACCGCGAGGCCGGAGGGGCCGTCGAGGTCCTTTGTAATTTGCGCGATCGGAGTACCGCCGGCGGGGTACGACCAATAATCGACGTAGTCGGTCTCGCCATAATTGTTCTCGCCGCCGACGACCTGGCTGCCCTGCGATTTAAGGTTCTTTCGAAAGATCCAAACCGGGCCGAGGCTCCCCTCGTCGGAAAGCTTGATCGTGTCGACGTAGGTGGCCTTCACGTTGATCGTATAGCGGTAGAGCGCGTAATCGTCGATCACCCAATACTTCCCGTCCCAGGCCACCGCCGGAACGCCTCGCCACTCCCAACTCCTCGATGGACCGGGCAGGTTCATCGGCACCAGCTGCACGCCGCGCTTAGGAAGATAGTAGAAGTCGGAGTAGTAGAAACCGCTGTAGCCGGATTTGGTGAGCGCGAGGAGATCGCCGCGATCGTCGTACGCGCAACTCATAAAGTGGTCGAATCGAGTGGCTCCATACAGAATCGGCTTGCCGGTGCCGTGCGGATAGACGGCGATGTTCGCCGCTTGATAGTAACCGTAATTCGCGATGGCAAGGTCGCCTGTCTTCAAGTCCACGGCGCAAGCCTGCGGGTTGTACGGCGAATCGTCATAGACTTTGATCGGCTTCTTCCCGCCGTGCGCATACTCGTCGACTTTCTCGGCGGTGTAGTCCGTAATATACACGTTGCCGGCCGCATCGGCACACTCACCGTACGGCTGCGTGAAGTTCGTCAAAACGCCGACGAGCGTATGTTGCCAATACCGGTAGACGTTCACGACGCCGTTTGAATTGGAAACGTAGAGAAGGTCGCGTTGTTTGAGGCCTTTGGCCATCCATGACTCGCCACGGTGTGCCCGAACCAAACGCGCACCGGCAGAAGTTATGCCCGGTCCGCCAACCTGCGGCACCGCTCCGCCGCAGCCGGCGAGCATGCCCCAGGCAACGAGCGCCGCCCCAACGCGTACCGACGTTGACGCGCTCATGGCGTCCCCATGCTGACTGCAACGCCGAACGGCGCGTCGAGATCTTCGGTGATCTCGCCGATCGCGCTGCCGCCGGCCGGATACTTCCAATACGAAACCACGCCGTTGCTCTCGCCGTTTCCGGCGACCGCTTGCGTGCCGCGCGATTCCAAGTTTTTGCGGTAGATCCAAATCGGCCCCGCGTATGGATAGCCGCCGTTGAGCGTGATCTTTCCGATGTAGCGCGCTTTGATGTTGATCGAGTAGAGAAAGAGCTGGTCGTAAACGGGCCCAACGACCCAATAGTTGCCATCCCATGCGAGGCCCGCAACGACGCCAAAGTGCGAGCTATAACTACCAAGGACGGGCAGCGCCATCGGCAAGAGTTTGGTGCCGTGCTTTGGGAGATAGTAAAACTGGTCGTACCAGAACGGGCTGTAGCGGTACTCGGTCGCCACGAGCAGGTCGCCGCGATCGTCGTAGGCACACCCGGTGAAATGTTCACCGTTGCCTTGCAGAATGGTCGGCTTCCCGCTGCCGCGAGCGTAGATCGCGACGTTGCCGCCCTTCGCGTAGGTACCGTACGGTGAGTTCGCCACCGCAAGATTCCCGTTGGCGGGAGCGACGCTGCAGGCCCACGGTTTGTATGGCGAATCGTCAAGCTCGGCGATTGGCTTCGTTCCGCCGTGGTGATATTTGTAGATCTTCTGGCTTTGGTAGTCGACGATATACACGTCGCCGGCCGAATCGGCGCACGCACCCATCGGCTGCTTGAAGTCCGTCAAAACGCCGACGAGCGTGCGCTGCCAATAGCGATAGACGTTTACCGTCCCGTTCGCGTTGGAGACGTACAGCAGGTCGCGCTGCTTGAGGCCTTTCTCCATCCGGGACGGGCCGCGTGCGGATTGCCCAGCGGCCGGGACGGCCTGCGGGGCGGCCGCGAACGAGGGAGGGTTCGGTGCGCCGCCGCAGCCGGCAAGCGCGCCCGCGACGAACGGCACGGCACCAAAGCAAACAGCCTCCGAGATTTTCACAGCGCTCCCTTTCGCCCGGATCAACGGGTCTCACCGGTATCTTTCTACGGCGCAGCGGCGGGTCCATAGCGGCGCCATGCTTGCTTGCCTGGCGGTTTTGGCAGCTCGAGGACGTTGCAGAGCCGGTTCGGCTGTGCTAGCATGAGACTTCGGAACGGACCGGCGGTCCGTTTTCTTCATGTTGTGATAGACTACTGATGGCAAAGAAAGAAACGCGCGTGATGGTGGTGATGGCGTGCACGCAGTGCAAACGCCGCAACTACAACACGCAGAAGAACAAGCAGAAGACGACGGACCGGCTGGAGCTTAGCAAATATTGCCGCTTCTGCCGCTGCCACAAGCCGCATAGGGAGACCCGATAGGGCGGTAGCTCAATTGGTAGAGTCCTGGTCTCCAAAACCAGTTGTTGCAGGTTCGAGTCCTGTCCGCCCTGCCACCCTTAGGACCAGTTCAGGGTAAAAGTTTTTGGAAATGAACCTTTGGTGAACGAACAGCAAAAGAAGGCCGCCCAGTCGCTCGCGGGAGGCGATTTTATCCGCAGCGTGATCGCGGAGCTGCGGCGCGTGACCTGGCCGACCCGTGACGAGTGGATCTCAGCCACGATTCTTACGGTCGCGTTGGTGATCAGCATCGGCTTGTTCACCTTCGTCCTCGACCAACTGTTCGGCTGGCTCTTCACGGTGATTCATCCCGCCACGCCGGGCATAACTCAGTAACGCACCCGCCATGTACGAGATAGAGCATCAAGAGCTCGGCATCGCCGAGCCGGCCACCGAAGAGCCGATTATCGACGACACCAAGATGGGCGACGCGGCCGGAGCGACGGTCGAGGGTGGCGTCGTTGAAGAGGTCCTCGTTGAAGAGGCCCCGGTCGAGGAAACCGAGGCGGCCGCCGACGAGGCGGCGCCGAAACCGAAAGACAACCGAAACTGGTTCGTCGTTCACACCTATTCGGGCTACGAAAACAAGGTGAAGGCGAATCTGGAGCGCCGCATCCACTCGATGGGCATGCAGGACAAAATATTCCGCGTGCTCGTCCCGATGGAGGACGAGGTCGAGTTCAAGGACGGCAAGCGCAAGATCACGCCCAAGAAAGTTTTCCCCGGCTACGTCTTGGTCGAGATGATCATGGACGATCAGTCCTGGTACGTCGTGCGCAACACCCAAGGCGTAACCGGCTTCGTCGGCAGCCCGGGCCCGGGCGAGAAGCCGGTGCCGCTGCAAGACAAAGAAGTGAAGACGATCCTCAAGCAGATGGGCATCGAGGCGCCCAAGCTCAAGATCGACTTCAGGAAGGGCGACCGCGTCAAGGTCACCTCGGGGCCGTTCTTCGACTTTACCGGCGTCGTCGACGACATCGCTCCGGAGAAGGAACGTCTGCGCGCACTCATCTCGATCTTCGGCCGCGAAACCCCAGTCGAGCTCGAGTTTTTCCAAGTCGAGAAGGTATAAGTTAATTTAGACCGATCGCACCACCCCAGCGCTCGGCACTAAACACAAAAGTGGGGGAGTCGAAAGACGAGGACATAGAATGGCTAAGAAGGTCGTAGGCAAGATCGGCCTACAAATCCCCGCTGGCAAAGCGACGCCGGCGCCTCCGATCGGTCCGGCACTCGGGCCCTACTCGCTGAACATCATGGACTTCTGCAAGCAGTACAACGAACGTACCGCATCGCAAGCAGGCATGATCATTCCGGTCGAGATCACCGTTTACGAAGATCGAACGTTTACGTTCATCACGAAGACGCCGCCGGCATCGTTTCTGATCAAACAAGCGCTGAAGATCGAGTCGGGCAGCAAGGAGCCGAACCGCAATAAGGTCGGCACGTTGACGCAGAGCCAACTCGAGGATATCGCGAAGGTGAAGGTGCCCGACATCAACGCCAACGATATCGATGCGGCCAAGAAAATCGTTGCCGGCACCGCGCGCTCGATGGGCGTTGAGGTGGAGGCCTAACATGCCGCAGCATCACGGAAAACGATTCAAGACGGTTGCCGAAAGCTTCGACGGCAAGCGGCTCTTTTCGACCTCCGAAGCGATCGCGATCGTCAAGAAGAACGCAAACGCAAAGTTCAACGAAACGGTTGAGGCGCACGTTCGGCTTGGCGTCGATCCCAAAAAGAGCGATCAGAGCGTGCGCGGCACCGTCCTGCTGCCGCACGGCACCGGACGCACGGTACGCGTTATGGCGTTCGCCAAAGGCGATAACGCGAAGGCCGCCGAGGAGGCCGGCGCCGACCTCGTCGGCGATCAAGACCTCATCGACAAAGTGAAGGCCGGCTTCACCGAGTTCGACGTCGCCGTCGCGACGCCGGACATGATGGCACAAGTTGGTAAAGAGCTCGGACGCATTCTCGCGCAGAAGATGCCGAATCCCAAAGCCGGCACCGTCACGCCGAATATCGGCGGGGCGATCCGCGACATCAAAGCCGGTAAGGTCGAGTACCGGCTCGATAAGACCGGCATCATCCATACGATTGTCGGCAAAGCCAGCTTCGATGAAGCTCATCTGCTCGAAAACATCACGACGCTGCTGGATGCGATCATCCGCGCGAAACCCGCGGCGGCAAAGGGCACCTATCTTCGCAGCGTAACGCTCGCAAGCACGATGGGTCCCGGCGTTAAAGTCGATCCCAACCGACTTAAAGCGACGGCGTAGGCAGTAGCGCCCTCGTCAATCGACGAGCGTTACGAGGCGGGGAGCTTGGTCGGCTCCCTCAACACCCGGATGCGAATGTACGCGTCGAGTAGAACTGCACTACTTCTCAAAATCGTCGAGCAGTGCGCGCGGCAGCGGGACGTCAAAATTTTTCAGGACGCGCAGCTTACCTTTGAGGATTCCCAGCCTGCGAGGCCCATGCTCGCGCCGCAACGCTGAGAGCTTTGCCATTGGCTTTCCAGCCTTGACAATGACGATCTCCTGGCCCGCAGCCGCGGCTTCGACGAGCCGTGAGAGTTGCGTCTTGGCTTCGTGAATATTCACTCGCATTAAACTAAGCCTAGTCTAGTTCAGTCCAACGGTCAAAAGCGACACCGCCGTCGAGTTCCGGCTCGATAAGACTCGACGCGATCATCCGCGCAAAACCTGCGGCCGCGAAGGCAGCTACTTTCGCAGCGTAACGCTCGCAAGCGCGATGGGCCCAGGCGTCAAGGTTGATGCCAACCGAATTAAAGCGACCGCGGTATACTTTCTGGGCCGTCGCGACGGATGCTCGTATAGCAAACAGCTAACTGCGTGGCAGCAACGACCATGCTGCTACGCATAGTGGGCGACGCAATGCAGGCGCGATCCTTGAACTCATCGAAAATCTTTCGCCCAAAATCAGCAGACCGTTGGGACCTGGAGCGCTGTGTGTTGGAGGAGCGAACATGCGAGCTTTCGAGTTTGGCCGCTATGCTTTGTGCATCAGCGTGGCCGCGGCATTGCTCTCCGCCTGTGGCGGCGGATCATCGACCCCGATCCCCATCGGTAACGTAGCAAACGGTGCGGGTACGCCTAAGGGCAACAAAACGTTCAAGTACACCGGGAAGAAGCAAACGTTCGTCGTCCCAGCTGGCGTCACGCAACTCACCGTGGTCGCTCACGGTGGCGAAGGCGCCGGCTTCTACGTCTACCCGAGCACCGATCCCCCTGGCCGGCCGGGGCGGGTGTACGCGATCATCACGGTCCATCCCGGTGAGA